>UQHY01000015.1:0-39554 GCA_900540975.1 uncultured Collinsella sp. | reverse complement strand
ACGCGCAGCCTCGGCGGCCGCCTCGCGCGCCTTTTCGGCAACAAACGCCGCGGCCGAGGTATCGAGCTGCACCGTCGCATGCGTGCGGGTGGGCGCCGCGATCTCGCCGGCGTGCATCACGATGACACCGCAGGTGCTCGTCGCGACAAATTCGACCATCTTGGGGTCGGTGAAGCCCGTCACGTCGTTGACGATCGAGGCGCCGCAGCGCACGGCAGCCTTGGCAACCGCCACGTTGCGCGTGTCGATCGAGACGATGGCGCCCTCTTTGGCCAGCGCGCGCACCACGGGCAGCACGCGGCGCGCCTCCTCGTCGGGGTTGACCGGGGTAAAGCCAGGACGCGTGGACTCGCCGCCCACGTCGATGATGTCGGCGCCGGCGTCGAGCATCGCCAGGCCGTACTCGATGGCGGCATCCGGGTCGAAGTGCTCCCCGCCATCGCTAAACGAATCGGGCGTCACGTTGAGGACGCCCATGATGCGCGGGCGGTCAAAGCTGAGCTCGTACTTTCCGCACCGCCATGTCTTACTATCGTTCGCCATGAACATCCTCCTAAAATGCCCGCGCCGCCGCGCTCGGGCGCAGGCGGCGGGGTCGCTTTGCAATCAGTCTTTCTATTGTATCCGCGCACACGGGCTAGAACGCAAACGCGGCCGCGATGTCGCAAGAAATCAGCAGGTCGGCATTTGCATCCTGATCGGTGGGAGCAAGATTGCAAATGGCCAGCGTATCGCCGGTAAAGTAGCGCGTAAGGCCCGCCGCCGGATACACCACGAGCGAGGTCCCGCCCACGATGAGGGCATCGGCCTCGGCGATGGCGGCGACGGCGCTGGTTAGCACACGCTCGTCGAGCGGCTCCTCGTAGAGCACCACAACGGGCTTAATGCGCCCGCCGCACGCAGGACACACGGGCACGCCCGCGGCGTCCTCGTGCTCGCGCGAGCAAATCCACTCGGCGCTATAGACCGCGCCGCACGACTGGCAAATGTTTCGATGGACCGATCCGTGCAGCTCAAACACACGCTGCGAGCCGGCCATCTGATGCAGACCGTCGATATTTTGCGTCACCACGGCATTTAGCTTTCCGGCGCGCTCCAGCTCGGCCAGCTTGGTGTGGCAGCGGTTGGGCTTGGCGCCAAGCGCGATCATCTTGGTGCGGTAGAAGTCGAAGAACTCGGCCGGATGCGCCTCATAAAAGCTATGCGAGAGCATGGTCTCGGGCGGATAGGCAAACTGCTGGTGATACAGGCCGTCCACGCTGCGAAAATCGGGGATGCCACTCGCCGTGGAAACACCCGCGCCGCCAAAGAAGACCACGCGCTTGTGGGTGCCGAACAGCTCTTCCAGCGCGGCGGAGGCCTGCTTGGGATCCGTTATTGTCTGCGTCATATGAGTCCTCCGTCCTTGTTGGTCGGGCAGCGTCGGGCAATGTCCCAGCATGCGGCCTTTGGGTCAGCACGCACGGAGCCCACCACCGCCCCTGTTGCGCTAATCTTAAGCCTGCCAACCCCGTCGAAAGGACACCATGCCTCAGACTTACACTTTCGCCTCGTGGAACGTCAACGGCCTGCGCGCCGTTCTCAAAAAGGACCCGAGCTTTATCCAGATCGCGCAAGAACTCGACGTCGATATCTTGGCGCTGCAGGAAACCAAGCTGCAGGAGGGCCAGGTCGATATCGACCTGCCCGGCTATCACCAAACCTGGAGCTACGCCGAGCGTAAAGGCTATTCGGGCACTGCGGTCTTTAGCCGCCAGGAACCGCTGCGCGTGTTGCGCGCCGACGCGCTGCTGCCTTACGCCGGCGAGGGCGAGACGGCCGAGCTCGTCGCCCAAGCCGCAACCGAGGGCCGCGTCTGTGCGCTCGAGTTCGACAAGTTTTGGTTCGTGGATGTCTACACGCCCAACGCCCAAAATGAGCTCGCGCGCATCGATGTGCGTATGGCCTGGGACGATGCCTACCGCGGCTTTTTGAACGCGCTCGAGCGCGAGACCGGCAAACCCGTCGTAACCTGCGGCGACTTTAACGTGGCGCACGAGGAGATCGACCTTAAGAACCCCAAGTCCAACCGCGGCAACGCCGGCTTTTCGGACGAGGAGCGCGGCAAGTTTACCGAGTTGCTCGACGCCGGCTTCACCGATACCTGGCGCGCGGCAAACCCCAACGTCGAGGGCGTCTACAGCTGGTGGAGCTACCGCTTTAATGCTCGCAAGAACAACGCCGGCTGGCGCATCGATTACTTCCTGGTAAGTGATTCAATCGCCGCCGACGTTCGCGACACCGGTATCCGTGGCGACATCTTTGGCAGCGACCACTGTCCCGTCACCCTCACCCTAGAGTTCTAGCCCCAACTGACCCCCTGGGGACGGAGGAAAACAGATCATCCTCCCATCCCCATATGAGTTGCGGTGAAATAGTTCCTGATTGGAGGCCATATGGCCGAAAACAGGAACTATTCCACCGCAAGTTCGGAGGGCGTAGCCCTACGGCCCAAATTAGCTGCCTCGCTCCCCTTACAACCCGTACTTCACGACAACGCGGTTGATGCGGCGACACCAGGGTTTATACAAGGCAGCCAAAAACACGCAGGTCGCGAGGCCGTGTGTGATATCGAACGGCACCGCCGTGGCAAGACGCGCCACGGCGCCCGCCCACGTGAGCGGCTGCACAAAACCGATGATATCGTAGGCATTGATTACAACGCCGTAGAGCAGGCCCGATGCAAAGCCGTACGCCATCAGCGCCGGCATGCGCACAGCTCCATCCGCGCGGTCGAACGCGCCCGCATGCGCCAGTGCGCCACCGATATAGCCCACCAGACCCCAGGCATACATCTGCCATGGCGTCCACATGCCCTGCCCAAAAAAGAAATTGCTGGTCAGCGCCGCCAGCGCGCCGACCATAAAGCCGTTACGACGGCCGAGTGTCGCCCCAGCGATAATGGCGATGGCGCTCACGGGTTTAAAGTCGGGAATGGGGCCAAACAGGATGCGCCCCGCCGCGGCCAGCGCCGCCAGCACCAGCGTGGGCATAATCTGGCGCAGGCCCGGGCGCGACGCCTCGTAGCCCGCAAAGAACAGCGCGAGCACCAGCGCCACCACGACAAGCATGGCAAGCGCCGCCTGCTCAATGCCCGCCAGCAACGCCGCGGCCATTACCGCCGGCACCGCCGCCAGCAGCAGGATCTCCAGTTTTGCTAGTAGGCGCGAAGCGCGATGATCCATCATCCCATCACGCCCTGTAGAACACGTTGTCGGAAAAAAAGTCGGCCGGCGGCTCCATGCAGGCAATCTCGCCGTCGAACATCATGGCAATGTCATCGGCAACCTGCTCGGCAAAATCCAGATCGTGCGTGGCCATGATGACGGTGCCGCCAGCCTCTGCATGGTCACGCAGGGCGCGAGCGATGATGCGGCGACTGGCCAGGTCCAAACCCTTGGTGGGCTCATCGAGCAATAGCAGCTCGGGGCCAATCAGAAGCAGCTTTGCCAACGCAAGCAGTTGACGTTGTCCGCCCGAAAGATCGTACGGGTGGCGCCCATCCAGGCCCGACAGCCCCAGGCTCGCCGCGCGCTCACGCGCCACAGCCTCGTCATATCCGCAGGTCGAAGCCCATTCCATCAGCTCGTCGCGCACCGTCTCGGCAACCAGCAACGCCTTGGGGTTCTGAGGCAGCAGTGCAGCCGAGGCCGCCGCGCGCTCCATATGCCCACGCTGCAACTTGACCGTCTTGGCCAGCACCGAAAGCATTGTCGACTTGCCGCAGCCGTTACCGCCCACAACCGCATGCACCGCGCCAGCCGAAAACGCCGCATCGAGTCCACGCAGCACCCAGCCGGACGCTCGATCGTAGCGAAACCAGCTCCCTGCCAGGGTAGTAGCCGACCCAGCGTGCATTTTTGGGAGAATTCGGCATCCACCGGCGCGCGATGGCGCCCCCGAGTCGTCTTGCGGCAGTATTTGCGCCTCAAATTCACCCGATTTGTCCGATTTCAGCCCTTTTTCTGCACCCGGAGCGCCCGCGCGCGGGTCCAAAGAGCCCAGCTGGCCACTGGCGCTGCTGAAAACTCCGTTTTTTGCACGCCACGAGGCACCCCACCCTGGCACCTCGCCAGAAAACAGCTCTTCACGATGCCCCAAGGAGGCGATGTCAGCGACCTCGCATACGCGGCCGCCCTCAATCCGGTACGCGCACGTCGCGTATTCGAGCATCGGGCGCGGCTGGTGCGTTGCCACAACAACCGTGCAGCCCAACTCGCGATTCACGCGAAACAGCGCGTGCAGAAAATTTTTCTCGGCAACGGGATCCAGCTGGGACGTGGGTTCGTCGAGCAGCAACACGCGCGGGCGCAACGCCAGCACAGCCGCCAGCGACAGCAGCTGCTTGCGTCCGCCCGAAAGCGTGTCGGTATCGCGGTGGAGCCAATCCTCCAACCCAAAGAAATAGCTGGTCTCGGCCACACGACGGCGCATCTCGTCGCGCGACATGCCTAAGTTTTCCAGACCAAACGCCATCTCATGCCACACGGTCTCGCACACGATCTGGTTCTCGGGGTCCTGAAACACATAGCCCACGCGCTCCGCGGACGCCCGAACATTCATGTCGGCAACGCTCTCGCCCAGCACGCGCAGCTCGCCGGAGCATTCACCCGTCGGCAAAATCTCGGGTTTGAGCAGCGAGAGCAGCGTTGACTTACCCGACCCAGTACCACCTACCAGCAGCGCAAACGCTCCTTGGGGAACAGACCAGTCGAGCCCGTCGAACACTGGCACCTCGGCCCCGGGGTAGGCAAAGCGCAGGCCCCGCACTTCAATCGCCGGCGCATCCGGGGCGCACGCCACGCCCGCCATCACGCTTCCGTCCAACCGAGTCATCAGCCAAACCTCTTCTCATCGATCGCATGCAACACACAGGGCAGCACCATCCAGGCAGCGTACACGGCATAGCCCAGCCACGGCGCCGGCACCGAAAGCTGCGGGTAAAACGAATACTGCGTTGTCGCGGTCCATGCCACCGCCACCGCGGCAGCACCAAACACCGCAAGCCCAACCAGCGCGGCAACATCGCCGCGCCCCAGCCGATACCGCGCGTACGTCGTGCGACGCGTCGCGGCTCCCCATCCGCGCGAGCGCATGGCGTCAGCGCGCTCCAGCGAATCCTCCATGCCCCAGCCCATCAGCACGCTCGAGGCCCGCAAGCGCGAGCGCACGGGGTCGGCCGGCGCGCGACCCGGCACATCAATCGCATCCTGCACTGCCAGTACCGTACGACCGCGACGCAAAAACTGCGGGATAAGCCGCATGCACATCGAGATCATGAGCGCGATCACCGGCGCAGCGTTGCCCAAAAGCGCAAGCACCTTGTCGTATTCGAGCATCGACGCCGCGGCCTCAAACCACAGCACGCTCGCCACAAACAGCCCACCCATACACAGGGCGTACATCATGCTCTCCAAATACACCGCGCGCATGCCAATACGGAACAGCTCCGTCGAGCCCGAGGCGCTAAACAGCGGATTGAGCACCGCGATGATCAAAATCACCGGCAGCTGCCAGCGAAGCGCCCCCAACGTACGCGCGGCGCCGCGCGTCGCAAACCCGTACGCCAACCCGCCCGCAAGCGACAGCGCAATCAGCACCGGCTGCATCGAGAACATGGTGAGTCCCAGCGTCAACACAATATAGAGTGCCGGCACCGCCGGATGCGACATCGAGAATGCCGCGACGGGTTCGTTGCCCGATTCCTCTCGCATAATGTCCACGGGCACCCCCATCCCCTCGCTCAAACGCCAACGCCGCAGCGCCGCCGCCATACACAACCAGCGCAAACACCACGCCGGCGGCAGCGACACCGGCCGTCACGCGTCAATCGTTACGCGCTCATCATATGCCTGCGGTATCATATTGTGCCGTGTATCGTTTCCAAACACACGTCTCTATAACGTAACAGGAGATCACATGGACGCAACCGCAATTATCCTCGCCGCCGGCGAGGGCACCCGCATGAAGTCGAACCACTGCAAGGTTTCGCACAAGATCCTGGGCAAGCCCATGGTCCAGTGGATCGTCGACGCCACCATCAAGGCCGGCTGCAGCCGCGTCGTGGTCGTCATCGGCAGCCACGCCGACGAGATGCGCGCCCTTATCGACGGCGCCTACGCCAACAGCGCCACCAAGGTCGAGTGCGTCGAGCAGACCGAGCGCCTGGGCACCGGCCACGCCGTCAAGGTCGCGCTCGAGGCCTGCGGCATCACGCAAGGCCCCGTCGTCGTGCTCAACGGCGACCTGCCGCTCATTACCGCCGACACCGTCGCCAAGTTCGCGCAGACCGTCGCCACCGGCGAGCTCGCCTGCACCGTCATGACCATGACCCCGCCCGACCCCTTCGGCTACGGCCGCATCAAGCTGGGTGCCGATGGCCAAATTGAGCGCATCATCGAGCAGAAGGACTGCACACCCGAGCAGGCCGCCACGCTGCTGGAGTGCAACGCCGGCTGCTACGCCTTCGACGGCGCGCAGCTCGCCGCCCACATTGACGAGATCGGCAACGACAACGCGCAGTCCGAGTACTATCTGCCCGACATGCTCGAGATCCTCAAGGGCCACGGCCAGGCAGTCTCCATCTTCCACTGCGACGACTACCGCGACGGCCTGGGCGTCAACAGCCGCATCCAGCTCGCGCAGCTCACCGCCATCGCGCGCGACCGCATCAACGAGCACTGGATGGCCGAGGGCGTTACCTTCATCGATCCCACGCAGGCCTGGATCGGCCCCGATGCCGTTATCGGCCGCGATACCGTCGTGTGGCCGCAGACGCACCTGATCGGCCACGTCACCGTGGGCGAGGAGTGCCAGCTCGGCCCCAACAGCCGCCTCACCGACACCACCGTCGGCAGTGGCTGCACCATCGATGAGACCATCGCCATCGAGGCCGTCATCGAGAACGGCGTCGACTGCGGCCCGCGCGCCTACCTGCGCCCGGGCACTCATATGCTCGACGGTTCCAAGGCCGGCACGCACGTGGAGATCAAGAAGTCCACGATCGGTGAGGGCTCCAAGGTGCCCCACCTGTCCTACATCGGCGATACCACCATGGGCTCCGGCGTCAACGTGGGCGCGGGCTCCATCACCTGCAACTACGATGGCGTGCACAAGCACAAGACCGTCATCGGCAAGGATGCCTTCATCGGTTCCGACACCATGATGGTCGCACCCGCTCAGATCGGCGACGGCGCGCTCGTGGCCGCCGTCCCCGTCATCACCGAGCCGGTCCCGGCAGACGCGCTCGGACTGGGCCGCGCCCGTCAGGTAAATATTGAGGGCTGGGCCGCCGATTACCGCCGCCGCCTGCACGAGGGCGACGAGGTATAACGTTTTACCAAGCATCTAAGGAGCTGTTCCCATGGGGACGGCTCCTTTTTCTATGCTGACCTGCGCGACAGAATGAGTGGTCGGTTCGTGTCCGTTGACGGTAAAGACGTTATCAAGACTCGATAAACCCCGTCGCGCGGTTACAATGCAACAAGGCATCTATATGGCATTCGATATAAAGGAGAAGGGTAATGCCGATTAATGATCCCGAGAAGTCGGAGAATATGCGCAAGTCCATCCGCGTGTATTCCGGTTCCTCCAACCGTCCCCTCGCTCAGAAGATCGCTGAGTACCTTGGGGTCGAGCTTTCGGGCCTTACGCTAAAGCAGTTCGCCAATGGTGAGATTTACGCCCGCTACGACGAGACCGTCCGCGGCGCCGACGTCTTCCTGATTCAGTCCGTGGCCGGCGGCAACGTCAACGACATGCTCATGGAGCTGCTCATCGCCACCGACGCTGCCAAGCGCGCATCCGCCCGCTCCATCACCGCCGTCATCACCCACTACGGCTATGCCCGCCAGGACCGCAAGGCCGGCCCGCGCGAGCCCATCACCGCCCGCCTCGTCGCCAACCTGCTCGAGCGCGCCGGCGTCAACCGCATCATCACCCTCGACCTGCACCAGGGTCAGATCCAGGGCTTCTTCGACATCCCGGTTAACCACCTGTCCGCACTGCCGCTGTTTGGCCAGTACTACAACGACATGCACTTCGACACCGACAACCTGGTTGTCGTCTCCCCCGACGTGGGTCGTGCCAAGGCCGCCAAGAAGCTGTCCGACATGCTCGGCTGCGACCTGGCCATCGCCCACAAGGGTCGTCCGCGCCACAACGCCGCCGAGGTCATGGGCATCATCGGTGACATCAAGGGCAAGACCTGCATCATCAACGACGACATGATCGACACCGCTGGCACCCTGTGCGCCAACGTCAAGGAGCTCAAGGCCATGGGCGCCGGCGACATTTACGTGTGCGCCACCCACGGCATCTTCTCGGGCCCGGCTATCGAGCGCCTGAACGATGCCCCCATCGTCGAGTGCCTCGTCACCGACGCCATTCCCGTCGAGGTCGGCGGCAAGATCAAGACCATCTCGGTCGCCGAGGAGTTTGCTCAGGCCATCTCCGCCGTTTACCACGAGGAGCCCGTCTCTACGCTCGTCGGCGGCGACTTCGCGCTGTAGTCGCTCGACCCTCGCATCCCTCCGGAAGCCCCGGACACGCCTGCGGGGTTATCACGCGAACGTCCTCGCCGCTTTGCGGCTGCGGGATGTTCGCTTTGATAACCCCTCCCGGCGTGTCCGGGGCTTCCTGCTGTCTCGGGGCAGCTGTTTTCTGAAATGACTTTGCTGCAACCTTTCCTCGCCTTCGGCGGGCGTGGTAGCCTTTGTCGTTGATTAAACTTTTATGTGTAACGAAGGGACAAATATGGCAGCTGCACAGCCGCTTAAGATTCGCATGGTTGCCGGGCTTGGCAACCCTGGCGAGGAATATGCCGAGACCCGCCACAACGCCGGCTTTAAGGCGATCGACGAGCTGGCCCGTCAGGCCGGTGTCACGTACTGGAAAAACCAGGCGGGCGCCGAGGTCGCGCTCATCAACATCAACGATCCCGAGGAAGAGGGTGGCAAGCGCCAGATTGTGCTGGTCAAGCCGCAGTCGTACATGAACACCTCGGGCGGGCCCATCTCCAAGCTCTGCCGCGAGTACAAGATCAAGACCGAGGAGCTGCTCGTGATCCACGACGAGCTCGACATTCCCGCCGGTGACGTACGCGTCAAGGTGGGCGGAGGCCATGCCGGTCACAACGGCCTGCGCTCCATCATCGACAAGATGGGCAGCCGCGACTTCAGCCGCATCCGCACCGGCATCGGCAACCCTCCCGGCAAGATGGCCGTCGCCGACTACGTTCTTAAGCAGCTGCGCGCCCGCGAGGCCGAGGATTTCCAGGACACCTGCGCCCGCGCCGCAGATGCCGCCGGTCTGGCCATCGTCCACGGCGTAATCTACGCCCGCGATCACGTAAACGGCGCCGCTTCCGCCAACGGCAAGCACTAGAACCTACTATTTAGGGACAGGTTTATTTTGGCAGGTTCTGTATGCGGAAACACCGCAGCGGCCGCACCGCAATAAACCCTGTGCCGCCATACATATGCAGCGCTCCAATGGGGGCCGGTCTCACCGATGTGCGAGGCCGGCCCCCTTTGCCGTTTTGCCTGATAAAACCGACCAAAATAAACCTGCCCCTATTTGGTAGGCCAAAGTGGATAAACCCTGCTCCCAACCGCCGAAGACACACGTAAGTGACATGTCCATGAGGGTATAATTTGCACCGTATGTCTGCACAACGCCTGTGCGCGTACGGTTTTATTCGGGCTACCGTCCATTTCCGTGGAGGCACGGTTCGGCGGCCCTAACAAGAGAGGGGTTCTATGTATAAGATCCTGGAGAAGACGCAGTTCTCGGAGAAGGTGTTCAAGTTCCGCATCGAGGCGCCTGCAATCGCCAAGCATGCGCACGCTGGACAGTTCCTCATGGTTCGCGCCAACGAGACGGGCGAGCGCGTCCCGTTTACCCTGGCCGGCTGGAACGGTGACGAGGGCTGGGTCGAGTTCATCTTCATGGTGATCGGCAAGACCACCGAAATGCTTTCCACCTACGAGGCCGGCGAGTCGCTGCGCGACGTCGTGGGCCCGCTGGGCGTTCCCACCGAGATGGCCGAGGGCCCCTGCGCCGTCATTGGCGGCGGCGTCGGCCTGGCAATTGCCTTCCCGGTCGCCAAGCACCTGGTCGAGACCGGCCACGAGGTGCACGCCATCATGGGCGCCCGCACCAAGGACCTCCTGCTCATGGAGGACCAGTTCCGCGAGCTCCTCGACGAGGACCACATCCACATCACCACCGACGACGGCTCCTACGGCGAGCAGGGCGTTGTCACCGCTCCGCTGGAGCGCTTGCTGCAGGACAAGGCCGTGAGCCAGGTCTTCTGCGTCGGCCCCGTTCCGATGATGAAGTTCTCGACCCTCACCGCCCAGAAATACGACACCCCCATCACCGCGTCGCTCAACCCCATCATGGTTGACGGCACCGGTATGTGCGGCTGCTGCCGCGTCGAGGTGGGCGGCGTGACCAAGTTCGCTTGCGTCGACGGCCCCGACTTCGATGCCACCCTGGTCGACTGGGATGACCTTCGTGCCCGCCAGGCCGCTTACCGTTCCGAAGAGGGCGAGTCCCTCAAGGCCTATGAGGAAAAGAGCTGCGCATGCCACTAGTTAACGGTCGTTTCGTTGCCGATATGAAGTCGCCCCGCACCCCCGATAACGAGGAGCCGGCTGCCGAGCGCGCCTGCGACTTCCGCCCCGTCGACAAGGGCTTCACCGAGGAGATGGCGCTGGCCGAGGCCGAGCGCTGCCTCAACTGCAAGAAGCCGTTCTGTGTTGAGGGCTGCCCCGTCAACATCAACATCCCCCGCTTTATCGAGCAGATCCGCGCGAAGGACTTCGGCGGCGCTCTCGATACCATCCGCGAGGACTCCATGCTTCCCGCCATCTGCGGTCGCGTCTGCCCGCAGGAGAACCAGTGCGAGGGTAAGTGCATCCGTGGTAAGAAGTCCGAGCCCGTGGCCATCGGCCAGCTCGAGCGCTTCCTGGGTGACCGCCCCGAGCTCGCCTCCACGCCCAAGATGGCTCCCAAGAACGGCAAGAAGGTCGCCGTCGTCGGTTCCGGCCCGTCCGGCATCACCTGCGCCGGCGAGCTCGCCCGCAACGGCTTTGACGTCACCGTCTTCGAGGCCTTCTTTACCGGCGGCGGCGTGCTGGTCTACGGCATCCCCGAGTTCCGTCTGCCCAAGGCGGTCGTCAAGCGCGAGATTGACGGCCTGGAGGACATGGGCGTCAAGTTTGAGTACAACTCCGTCGTGGGCAACATGGCCACGGCCGAGGAGCTGTTCGAGCAGGGCTTCGACGCCATCTATGTGGCGACCGGCGCTGGCCTGCCCAAGTTCCTCAACGTCCCCGGCGAGAACCTGCCCAACGTCTTCTTCGCGAACGAGTACCTCACCCGCGTGAACCTGATGAAGGCCAACAAGTTCCCCGAGTACGACACCCCCACCAAGCACGGCAAGAACGTCGTCGTCTTTGGTGGCGGCAACGTGGCTATGGACGCCGTCCGTACCGCCAAGCGCCTGGGCGCCGAGCACGCCATCATCGCCTACCGTCGTACCGAGGACGAGATGCCCTGCCGTCGCGCTGAGCTGCACCATGCCAAGGCCGAGGGCGTCGAGGTTCTGCCGCTCGTCTCCCCGCTCGAGTTTGTCGCTGGCGAGGACGGCTCCGTGTGCGCCGTCAAGGTCCAGAAGATGGAGCTCGGCGAGCCCGACGAGTCCGGCCGCCGTCGTCCGGTGCCCATCGAGGGCGCCATCGAGGAGATCCCCTGCGACGTCGCGATCTCGGCCATCGGTACCAACGCCAACCCCTTCGCAAAGAAGATCGGCGGCAAGATGGAGCTCAACAAGTGGGGCTACATCGTTGCCGACGAGGAGACCGGCCAGACCACCGATCCCCGCATCTGGGCCGGCGGCGACATCGTCACCGGTGCCGCTACGGTCATTCTGGCGATGGGCGCCGGCAAGAAGGCCGCTGCCTCCATCACCAAGAGCCTGCTGGGCGAGTAATCACCTGCAGCGCTAGCCATCAAACGGCAAAGTCCCCGTCGAGCACACGCCAGGCGGGGACTTTTTCTATGCCGGCCGCCCGACCACCACAAAGGGGACAGGCACCTTTGTGGTGGTTTGGGGACTTGCCCGGTCGTTTTGTCTCAATCTGTAACACCTGGAGCCCGTTGAGCCTTGTAGTTGTTACAGATCGATATATTGCTCCAACCGCCTCCGCTTTGTCTCAATCTGTAACAGTTAGAGCCCAAATTCCTCGCTACGTGTTACAGATCAAGACGTTAGGTTGGGGGTCGAACAGTTCATCTCAATCTGTAACATCTAGAGCCGTTTTGGACAGTTTGGTGTTACAGATTGAGATTTTGCTAAAGCCGAGGATGGGCGCTGTCGCCAAAACCTAACGCTTGCGACGCTTAGTCGCGGCGATGCCGGCCGCGGCAACGGTTGCGCCAGCGATGCCCAGAGCGGCGACTGTCATCGCGGCGGAGTCACCCGTGCTGGCGAGCTCCGTGCCGCCAGACTTCTTGCCGTTCTCGCCCTTACCCTTGGGCTTGTCCGTCGTCACCGTGGTCGTCGTCGAAGTCGAACTGCCCGCAGGGACCCCGGCGCCACCAGAGCCATCCGTACCGCCACCCTGCTCGCCGCCGTCAGGCGTCGGCTCGGGCTCTGGCTTCAGACCGGGATCGGGCGTCGGCTCAGGCACCGCCTCATCGGTCACCGTAATCGTAATGTTCAGACGCTCGGAATACTCGCTGTACGACATGCCAGGGCGCTGTGCCGCACTGCGCACATACATGTTGCTATCGAGCGCAATAGGCTCGGTGTACTTTACGCGGCCTTCGTCACGGCAGGGGCAGGTGTCGTTGATGGTGTACCAAATCGTCGTGCCATCCTCGGCCGAAAGCTCCAGCTTCGTGCCCTTGGGCACCGTAATGTAGTTCTCCTTGGGCGACCATGCACCAAACGTCGTCGCACCAATCGTCGCCACCGGTCGCGCCGGTCGCACTGCCTCGGCAGACACGCGAACGTCGACCTGCTTGGACAGCGCCGTGCCGCCCACCGCCGCCGTCAACGTCGTCAAACCGGGCAGAGCACCATGCAGCACAAACGTCGCCGCACCGTCCTCGCCCGTCACGGCCTGGGTGGCATCGACAGAGCAGATAGCCGAGGACTCCAGCCCAACACTAACCTTGGCGCCCGCAAACGGCTTGCCCGCCTTATCGGTCACGTGCGCCACCAGCTCAAAGTCACCGCCATCAAGCATGGTCACGGCCTGCTCCACGTTGAGTTTGAGCTTGTCGGCACGAACGCCCACGACAAGCTCGCCACTTGCCCAGCGCGCCATGGCCGTGCCGGCGTAGTTGCGAGCACCGTCGAGCTCAAACGCCACCGTCGAGCCCGCCTCACGCGCATCGGCATAGCGAATACGCAGCACGCGCGATAGCGGCTTGCCATTGGGATCGTCCTGTTTGTCGAGCCACGTATACGTCACGTCGCCTAAGCCCTGCGCGCACAATGCGACCAGGGCATCGTCGCTCGCATCCATATACTGCGCAAACTCAACCTCGATGCAATCGGTATAGGCATGGGCCGAAGCCACCTCGGGTGCCGCCGTCGACACCAAGCCAATGTTCACCTCAGTCTGAATCGGCGGCACGCGCAGCCAAGCCGAACGCGCCTCTTCATACCTGTCCTTGGTCACGCGCACCTGATACCAGCCGGTCGGCGTATTCCAGTTGTATGCACCGTCCGCACCCGTTGCAAGCGGATTGTCCTGCTCATACTCCTCGGCATCCCAACGCACTGCATTGGTGCCGGCTGCATCGTCGGCGCTCCACAGCTCAACCGTCGCGCCTTCAACCGTATTGGACAGCAGGCCCTCGTACACCACGCCCGCAGGGTCGGGTGCAGCCTTGGCAGCCACATTGCGGTAACGCGCCTCGAAGATCGACTGCATCTTCTCGTCCGAGATCAAGCCGTCCTTGTTGGCCTTGTAGACCTCGGAATCGGTCAGCTCGCCCCAGTTGACCGTAATACGATTCTGGCACGCGCGCTCCACCTGCTCGCAGGCAACATCGTAGGCGCATTCGGCGTTGGTCAGCTTAATCGCGCGCTCCGAACCTACGCTGGTCGAAGCCGCATCATAGGCAGCGCCCACCACGGTCCCCGCCGAACCGGCCGTCAGCACGCCGGCGATTGTCATAATGGAGCCCACTGCCACATCGGTGCTATCGTGGCAGAGCTGGCGATACAGCAGATCCTCAAACGCACGCGCCTTCTCCATGGCGTCACGCAGCGCGTAAATGCACTTCCAGTCGTCCTCGGTCTTCTCGGGCTTGGCAAGCAAGCGCGTATGCTGAAGCTCATAGCCCTCGCGCTCGCCCTTCACCTTCTGCATACGGACGTTCACGTTCTCCCAGTTCTTGCTGGCATCGTTCACGCCGTAAATGCCGGTAAAGATGCCGATGCCCTGGGTCGCCGCGGGAAACGCCTGGCCGGCCGCCTTCCACGCGTCGGTCTTAAAGACCTGTCCGAACATCTCGCACTCGATCTTATAGCTCTTGAGCGAACGGATCGTGCGGATGAGCTTCATATGGGCGCTCATGTCGCCGTTGAGCTTCCAGGCCATGAGCCATCCGCGCACCTTGGAGTTGTTGAGGCTATGGACCACATTCCAGTTGTCGTACAGGTTGTCCAGAATGTCGCACTGCATGGCGATCGAGTTAAACAGAAGCGCCTGGTTCTTGTTGTTATTGGAGTTCTCGATAAATTCCGACTCGATATAGGCCGTCTGCTCGCCATCGGGCGCGGCGACCTTAAAGCCCTTGACGGTATCGTCATCAGCCGCCTTGTAGCTCAGCGAGCTGCCGAGCACCTGGCCCAAATCGTTAAACCCGCTCGTCGACTGGCCGTTGTACTCGCTAGCCTTAATGCCCGCACACTTGTTGAGCGCCGCAGCGGTTGCGTCATTCCAGCTTCCGTATTGGTTGAGCTGGCCGATACCCATCGACTGGCCCACCAGATCCTCGGCCTGCTGGGCAATAAACTCCGCTCGCGATGCATGGTCGACGAGCTCCTTGATGGCGGCCGCATCCGCAGCGTTCGCGCCCTGGGCCGCCGCGAGTTCCTGATACCAATCCTCGCTGGTGCCGTAAGCATCCTCAAAGATCATCTTGTCCACATTGACGCCATAGCTGTCGCCCTGCTGGGTCAGCAGCGCCGACGACCCGCCGACCGCGGCCTTGAGCTCAGCCGCAAACTGCGCGGCCTCGTCGTTGCCAGCACCATCACCCTCGCCGTCGCTGGCGGCAGGGGCGCGACGAGCCTTACGCGCAGCTCCACCTTGGGCTTCGTCCTCTTTACCGTCCTTGTCCTCTTCGGCAAACGCATCGGCGACCATCTGGTCAATCGCGTCGTTAAAGGCCTCGTCGACATCATTAAACGAGTTATCCATCATATACTCGTGCCACTGCTGCACGGCATTCGAGAACTCCTGCTGGCGCTCCTCGGCCGCGGCGGAATGCTTTTTGGCCGAAGCTTTGGCGTCAAAACTCAGCATGGTCATAAGCTGGGCATTGGAGATGCGGTAGGTCTGCGGCATAAAGATTTGCTCAAAGTTGCCGCAGTTCACATAGGTCGAGTCATTCGCCTTGTTAAGCTCATTAAGCAGCTTAAGGTAACCCTCGTCCACATACTCCGCCGCATAGCGCACGCGGGTGCCCTCGCGCGACTTTTGAGTCAGAGGAATCGTCACCGTCTTGCCATCCACGCAGTCCACGTACAGGTCGAGCGTGTCGGCGGCCTCTTCGTTTCCCACCTCGAGCGTGATGTCAAAGGTCCAGTAGGCATTCTTCTTTTGTGGCAGATGATGGAAGGTCCACAGGCCCCTGCCGGTGTCCTTGCCGTCCTTGACCAGGTTTTGCGTACCGCCACGATACGTCACATCAAAGTTCCAGACCGAAGCACCCGGAACATAGCGCACATAATTGCGAGCCGTTACCTCGGCAGCAGCGGCGGCAACATCGGTCGAGCCCACGCGCGCTTCGAGCGTCACACGCTCGGCGGCAAGCGTATCCTGCGGCAGGTCGTATTCAATCTTGGCACGGCCCAGCTTGTTGGTCTTACCGGTGTACTTTGCAGCCGACGAGCCCGTCCCCACGGTGAGCTGCACACTCTTGCCCGGCGCCGCATAAACGTAGGCCACATTGCCCAGCAGGCTGTGAACGTCGGTGCTGTCGACCTCGATGCGCGATCCGCTAACCTCAAGCGTGGTGCTTCCCAGTGGCAATGTCACCTCGCCCAGCGTAATAAGTGGCGAGATGGCATAGGTGCCCGCGGCCTTAGGCTTAAAGCGCACAAACACATCGGCGCCCATGCCCTTCTTCATATCGAGAACGAGGTTGTCGCCCTCCCAAGTTGTGTCAGCCCACATGGCATCGGAGCTGGCGCCGGCTTCGCGAGAGCCTGCGGACACATCCTCGACGGCATCCTTGGCCAGCGGAATCTCAATCTTGGCAGTCTGGCTGTCCTTGAGCTCATAGTGAATGCGCAGCTCGGTCTCCACGCCGGTAACTGCGGGAGACTCGGCAATAACCGAGCCCGCCGTCAGCCCGCGCTCGACACGATACGTCTCCACGTCAAACGTCGGCACGTCGAGCGTCACGTCGAGCTGTTTGCCGTCCTCAATCTTCACCTGCTTTTGCGCGATATGCTTACCCACGGTCAGCCCTAGGCGGCTAAACGTGGAATAGCTCGTCGCTTGGATGTCGTAGCTCGTCTTGTTAAAGGCGACGATGGTGTACGAATCGGCCTTAAGGCGCGGCGTCTCGGCCTTCATGATAGGCGTGGTGCCATCGTCTTCGTAACCCATCAAATAGGTGACACCGTCGGCAACTAGCTTGCCGTCGGACGTACGGAACACCAGCACGCGGTTGGCGCCCTGGTAGTCGCCCTTGGTCGTGACCGTCGCCGTGCCCCAGGGCTTCAAGTCGATATCGACCTTGCCGGCCGAAGGCTTCACCGTCGCCGTCGCCCCACCCAGCCTGAGGCTGTCTTTGGGCTCGAGCGTTATCTCCAGATCCTGGTCCGCGTCGGCAATGGCCTGCGACACCACGAGTGCTGTGCCCTGGATACGGAAGTCGTTTTCTTTGTCACCCTTGGCAGGCTTAAGCGTCTTGCCGCCGCTCTTCACCGTCAGATCGATGTTATCGAGACTATCGAGCTCAATGCATTCGGTCTTATCCTGGCCTGCGACCGGTTCGAGATAGGCCACATTGAGTTCAATCGCGCGCGAAGTCGGAATCTTGGTAAAGTCCTCCGCCTTAATCTCTCCGATATTCCATGTGCCCGTCATCTGGTCGCCCGGGCGCGCCAGCACCATGTCATAGTAACCGCTGAGCGAAATGCGCAGGGTGGCTGCTGTCTTGGAGAGAGCGTCCGCTGTAAAGCTGCCGTCATCGCCAACCGCCAGCGGCGTGGACTGCCCCGCCTGCACGAGTGTAGCCGTCGCGCTCTGGGGAAGTTTGCCCGTCACCTGGGCCGCCTCGCCCATCCACTCAAACGTGTAGGCAGGCTTCGAGGAATCGACGGAGTCCTTGCGATCGGCCACGGCATCGGCAAGCTTTTTGACCATCGAGGGGTTGCCAGCCGAATCGGTCGCATAGGCATAGATGGTCTGGCCTTCACCAAAGGGAATCGCATACGTTACGCCATCGATTGTCACGCGCTCATTATAGTCGCCCGGATAGCCCGCCTCACCAAACTGAAGATCGGGGTTCATCACGCGCAGGGCAACGGCATTATGGTTCGTCTCGTTTCCGTATCTCGTGTTCTCAAAAGCTCCCCACTCTATCATTTCCACGCTTTTGGGTAGCACAATCTCTTTGCCGGCAATCGCAGGATCAAGAGAGGCGAACGCGAGCGCCCCGATAGATTTGACACCATCGCCAATCGTCACCGACGACACATGCGAGCACCCGTCAAAGGCATAGCGCTCAATCCGCTCCACCGTGCCCGGCACGTTGATCTGCGTAAAGGTGAGTACCGTTGTGTCCGAGACATAGAACTGCGGTACGCCGCAATTGGCGAAGGCGCGATAGTCGATAGTCTTAACCGAAGGCGGCAGCGTTGCCACCACATTGTCGTCAAGTTGTTCGCAGCCCTCAAAGGCCTGCTCGGGAATCGTGGTAAAGGCCGCGTTGTTGGGCCAGGTCACCGTGTGAAGTGTCTTGCTTCCGGTAAACGCATTCCAGCCCAGTTCCTCAACCGAATCGGGCAGTGCGATTTCCTTGATGCTGCTGCCGCCCAAACCGCCCACAGAGCGGATATGCGAATCGGGGGCAAACGTAATTGATGTGAGCGCAACGTTTCCCATGCCCTTAAGACTCACGACATTTTTGCCGTCGATGGTCGAGGGCACCTCCAACGTGGTAATGCCCGCGTCGCCATACTCGATAGAAATTTCGTTGGTGAGGCTATCGATCGAGAAGTAGTACTGCGCAGGAGTCTGCTCGCCGGCCACGTAGCCATCATCGTATTCGCCTTTTACGCCCGTAGCGCCCTTCGAGGTCATCCAGAGCCCAAGATCCTCATTCCAGGTTGCTTCGGCTTCGGCGGTCTCCTCCTGCTTCTGCTGCTCGGCGAGTTCCTTGCCCTCGACAAGATCAGTGGCGAGCGTACCCGCAGGTGTGCTCTCGGTCTGCCCGGCGCCCGTTAGGCCCGCCGCCGATGCAATCTCGGAGGGCGGGGGCGTAGGGGTATCACCGCTATCGAGCACTGTGGGGTCGGCGGCGCCGGCATCGGGCGCGGGGTCGGCGGAAGCAGAGTCTGACGTTTGGGCGTCAGCCGAATCGGCGGGAGCGGCGTCGGCTGCTTGGCCGTCATCCGTCTGCACAAAAGTGCCGTCGGTGTTGAGGGCCTCAGCAAACGCGCCCGCGGGAAACGAACCCGTCACCATCGCGAGGGTCACCGTGGCAACCGTCAGCCGTCGGCAAAGCGCTCGAGCAGTAGTCCACCTCATGGTCGTTCCTTTCCTGCAAACCAAAAGTCATCCAGCGTAATCGTTGTTCAAAAACAAAGCGAACGGTAGGTTCATATATGCGAACCTACCGTTCTACCTGCGCAAACCACCGCAAAGGGGACAGGCACCTTTGCGGTGGTTCTGGACTCGGCCGGCCAGTTTGTCTCGATCTGTAACAGTTAGAGGTCAAATTCCCCGCCTGGTGTTACAGATCGAGACATTAGATTGGCGGCCATTCGGTTCATCTCAATCTGTAACATCTAGAGCCGTTTTGACTGGCCTGGTGTTACAGATTGAGATTTTGCTAAAGCCGAGGATGGGCGCCGCCGCCAAAACCTAACGCTTGCGGCGCTTGGTTGCGGCGATGCCGGCAGCGGCAACGGTTGCGCCAGCGATACCTAGGGCGGTGACCGTCATTACGGTGGTATCTCCCGTGGTAGCCAGGACAGCATCGCCCTTCTTGGTCGGCGCGGCTTTCTCAACCGTCTTGGTCGTGGCGGTTGTCGTGGCCGGCTTAGCCGCGGGTTTGGTCTCGGGTTTCGTCTCAGGCTTGGTTTCGGGCTTGACCTCGGGCTGCGGCGTCGGATTGGGATCCGGCGTAGGCTGCGGATCGGGAGTCGGCGTGGCTTCAGGCGTAAAGGTCAAATCGGTGTTGAGCCACAGAGTGAAGATACAGCCGCTCTCGGGATCAACTACACTCGCTTCGCCCATCTGGTAGCCGCACTCCTGGCCGTTGATCACCAGCTTGGTGTTGGGCGTAAAGTAGAATCCGCGCGCGGGCTTGAGGTAGATACCGTAGCGATAGGTCACGCCAGGCTTAAAGGCGTCGATGTGGTTCGTGATGTTCTGATCCCAGAACTCCTGAGAGTTCACTTCGCTGCCGTCGCTACCCGTCCAGTACTCACACTGAGGAAGGAAGTTGGAGCCCGTCGGAACATTCGCCGTAAAGACCGGCTTATCGCCTGCCTTGAAGGTGGTCGTGGCGCCGTTGATCTCGATAACGTCGATGGCCCGCCATTCGTCGATCGGCTGCTCGCACAGCATATTGTCAGCGTTTGGCGCGAAGACGCCGTTGACGGTCTTGATGTGGTGCGTCCAATGGCCGTTGACGTACATCATGCAGTCATTGCCCACGGTATTGTCGCCCTTGAGCCTCAGCTCGACGGAATACATGTAGAACTTGCCCTCTTCGAAGTGTTCGATCCTCCTCGCGCCCGTCGGATACTTGGCGGGGTCGGAATACCAGAAGGCAACGGGCGTGAGCTCCGCGGGGTCGCTGCCATCCATCTCCTCCCAGCACTCGTAGGCGATCTCGTACTTGTCGGCGTCAGCAGCGGGAATCGTCGCGGTCGCGCGGGGCGCCTCGCCGGGCGCGTAGTTGGTCTTCACGTCGTTGACGTTCAGGTTATGGAGGGCTTCGTTTTCTGACGCAACGAGCGTAATTTCGCTATTGATGGCGTAGCGGAGGTAATAATCGTACCTGGTTTCGTTGAGGATAGTCGAGCTGCCTTCATAGTCAGTTCCGGTATACTCCAGTGCCGTGCCAATATAGAGAGCCTCATTGCGCGTGAGTCGATACGAGCCGCCTGCCGCGCCACCCGTAAAGGTCAGCGTCAGCCTCATGTGATTGCCAACGGGTTCGAAGCGAGCCGTCACGTCGGACATGGACGCATCCTGAACTTCGACCAGAATGCCCGAAGCGGCATCGGCCCTGTAGTACTTAACCTCGACGACTTCGCTCGCAAGCGTTTCTGGAATGCCGCCCTCAACATCGGGAAAATCATAGGTATACGACTGGCCCTTTTCGAGTGTGACATTGCTCGGAAGCGCGCAGTCCGTGTAGCGGGGAACCACGGTCGTATTGACCCTAACGTCGCTGCCGCCAACAACATCGGTCACACCGCAGGGCATGATGGCGTTGCTCGCCGGCATGGCGGCGTTGTCGTCGCCAGAAGCGTTTTGCCCAGCGAGCGCAGCACCGCTAGACTCATTGGCGGCATCGGCTGGGATTGTCTGCTGAGGCTCAACGGTGGCTTGCGCCGCCGGAGCAGCATCGGTTGCAGGCGCGGTCGAAGCAGCTGATGCGGTCGTTGCAGCCGTATCCTCCGCAACCGTCGGCGTCACCGGAGCCGCGGCAACCTCATCCGTCCCGGCGGCGGGATCGGCGCATTCCGTCGCCAGAGCCACGCTCGGCAGCAGCAGCTGGCCGACCATAAGCGCACACGCACCAGCGCAAGCGATTTTGGCACCCACACAACGCCAGGTACCGTGAACCAGCGAGCAGGTACGCTCGCGTTGGGTTTGCTTGTCAAAGTGGCTTCCGTACATAACGGCCTCCTTGGTCGTAGGGACATACCACCAAGATGTGCCAAATGACTCCATATGCCTAGGTTCGTAGATGTGAACCTAGGCCTCTACCTGCGGTTTAATTCAATATGATTTCGCCATCGCCACACTCGTCCCGGGAACGCTACAATCGAGGACACGATTATTCGTCCACCCAAAGGACCGTCCTTGAACCTGAGCAGGTCTAAAATCAACGCGCTTCTGGCACTCGCGCTCTTCACCTTCGCCTTCCTTGCCGCCGAGTTTCGCTTCGACGTCAATGTCGGGCTGCTCGCCGGTGCCGAGCGTGTTGTAATTGCGCAGGGCTTCATCCTTGGCGCCAGCGTCATCGGCTTTATCGGATATGCGCCGCTGCTTGGGCTCGCACAGCGCAAAGGCCGGCCTCAGGCAGTTGTCAGCGCCGCCGTTCCCATCGCCATCTTGGGGTTGACTCAGATTCAGTCCCCCACGAGCCCGCTTGCGCTCGAGATTCTGGGATGCCTCTCATTCCTCGGACTCGGCCTACTGGGCGCCGCAGCGCACCATGCCTTTTCGTTGGCATTCCAGGATGACCCCAAACTCGCCACCGGCGCAGGAGCAGCCTATGCCGCGGGCATCCTGATGCAGTTCGTCGTCAACCTGATTGATTGCGGTGGCATCGTCGAGCTCATCATTCTTGGCGCGGCAACGATCTGCATCTCCGCCCTCAGCGTCGTTCCCCAAAAGGCTGCCGAGAGTTCCAGCCCCGCCATCAATCCCTTTGCCGAGCCCTCGCACGCCCTCGCCAAGCAGGCGTGCTGGAGTATCGCGCTCGTCGTGATTCTCGCCTGCCTGTTCTCGACGCTCGACAACGTCGTCACGTTCTCCAACGCCCACGGCACCATCGCCGTACAGACCTGGCCGCGCCTCTTTTTGGCGGCGAGCGGTCTCGTCGCCGGTATCGTCTTTGATCTTGCCGAGCGTCGCTACATGGGCCTCATCATGCTCGGCGTCACGGTACTTTCCACCATCTCAATCTTGGCTGTGGAAGCCGGTGCCGATCCCAACCTGGGCCTTGTCGTCTTTTACCTGAGCTCGGGCTTTTTTGTCACGTTCTTTACTGCCAACTTTACACAGCTGGCGCCGCGCATGCATACGCCCGCACTGTGGGCTGGCATGGGCCGCGCAGCCAACAACGTGTGCGCGTTCACTACGTCGGGCATCTCGCTGGCACTTGTGACCTCGGGCAATGTCGCCATCATCATGATCGGCGCGCTCATGCTGCTTGTGGCGGCAAGTGTGGCGTTTGTAGCTGCGGGCCTGTTCCGCCTGCCCCAAACCGAGCAGGAGCGCGAACACCAGCAACGAGCCGAGAAAGCGCTCGCTGCGCCGAGCATCGAAGAGCAACGCCAGGCCTTCATCGCCAACCACGCTCTCACCCCACGCGAAGTTGACGTGCTCATAGCCGTGACACAGGACGAACGCCCGCTCAAGCAAATCGCCGAGGAACTCGGCATCTCGATGCGCATGGTACAGCGCCACCTGAGCTCTATCTACCAAAAGACCGACACGCAGACGCGCGCCGGTCTCACCAAGGCCTTCCCCTCCGCCTAAAACAAAAACCACCACAAAGGTGCCTGTCCCCTTTGTGGTGGTTTTGGTTGGCTAGCCTTCGAGCTGCGCCACTTTGTAGCGGTAGGCAGCGGCGATGACGTCCTTGCAGCCCTCGCGGCCCAGCTTGGCGCGGTTGACGACGATGTCCTTGCCGCTCGTCATCTTCCACTTTCCGGCACTGTAGCGCTTATAGAACGCCTCGCGCGCCTTCTGCTGCTGCTTGACCAGCTTGGCGCCCTTCTTTTTGTTAAGGCCACGCTTCTTGCGTACAATCTCGACGCGGTCCTCAAAAGGAGCGGTCACCAGCACGGCAATGTGATTGGGGTTGTTGCGCAGCAGGTAATCGGACAGACGGCCTTCGATAATGCAGCTCTCGGTCTCGCCCAGATCCAAAATCACCTGGCTCATCTTTTGGAACAACTTGTCCGAGTACGAACGCGCATCGTAGCGGTCGGGCAGAAACGCCATGTTCTCCACGGCCAGACGCTCGTCGTAGGCGGCCATCTTGTCGAGCGACTCGCCCGCGCGCAGCGAAGCACGTACCAGCAGCTCGTTATCGTACAGCGGAATCCCCAGCTCATCGGCGAGGATACGACCAATCTCGTGGCCCTCGGCGCCAAAGTCGCGCGCGATGGTAATGACCACAGGACTCTTCTTATTCTCCAGATCGCTCATCGCGATTCCTTTCTCTATGTGACAAAGGGACTGTCCCTTTGCCACATTCTACGCTGCCACCATTCGCCTCTGATAAGCCCTCACCAGCAGCGAGATACCAAAGTTGAGCACAAAGTACATCGCAAACACCAGGCCGTAGAGCATAAGAACCTGCGACAGATCGATCGCGTGGGCCATCACGACGTTTGCCGTGTACATGAGCTCGGCCACGTTAATGCCCGAAAGATACGAGCTGTCCTTAATGACGGTCGTGCACTGGCTAAACAGCGCCGGAATGATCGTCTTAAACGTCTGCGGCAGAATGATGTAGCGCATGGTGGCAAAGAAGCCGAAGCCCTGGCTCTGCGCCGCCTCAAACTGGCCGCGCGGAATCGAGTTGAGGCCGCCGCGCACAATCTCGGCCATAACAGCGCTGGTAAACAACGTAAAGGCGATGGTCGAAATCACAATGTCCAAACCCTGCACTGTAAAGTAGATAAACAGGATCCACAGCAGGTTCGGCGTGCAACGGAACAGCTCGATATAGGCGCTCACCAAAATACGGAACGGGCGGGGCGCATAACTTTTAACGAGCGCCAGCACCGTGCCAAAGATGAGCGAGAAAAAGATTGACAGCGCCGAGATCTCGATCGTCTTAACAAAGCCGCCCCAAATGTAGAGCAGGTTGGTCGCGTTGAAGATTTCCATGCGCTAGGCCTCCTCTACGTTGTCGAGCCCCAGCTCGGCCAGGCTCACGCCGCGCGGACGCTCCTTGGAGCGGCGCTCGAGCCACTGCACCAGCATGGCGAGCGGAAAGCAGATGATGAAGTACATAAGGCAGCAGACGATGTATCCCTGCAGGTAACCGTACAGACTCACAAAGTTGTCGGAACGATACATAAGGTCGCCGCCGGCCACAAGCGCCAGCACCGACGTGTTCTTGACCAGGTTGAGCGCCTGATTACATAGCGGCGGCAGAATGATCTTGAACGTCTGGGGCAGCACGATGTACCAGTACGCCTGCGCACGGGTGAAGCCCTGGCTCTGGGCCGCCTCCATCTGACCGCGCGGAACCGCCTCGATACCGGTGCGGATGACCTCCGAAATGTAGGCCGCGTGATACAGGCCCACGCCCAAAAAGCCCAGCACGAACGGCGCGATGCGCACCGGCTGGTCGGCACCGGTTATGGCCTGCAAAAACTGCGGACCGGCCATGTACATAAAGAGCACCTGCACGGGCAACGGGGTGTTCTGGTAAAACTCCACGTACACGCGACTTATGGCGCGCAGCACGCGCGAACGAGTGGTAGAGAACACGCCCAGCAGTGTGCCCAGCACCAGTGACAGCAGCAGACCGGCAACGACCACCTGCAGCGTCACGCCAAAGCCCTCCCAGAAGGGCCCCATGTTTTGAAATGTCGTCGACCAACGGTCGGCGTCAAATAATCCTTCGAGCATTTGATTCCTTCCTTGGACGATGCGCCTATACAAGACCCCAGGTCTTGACCTCTTGATCGAGCCAGCCGTCGGCCAGGCGATCGCAAATCACCTGATCGACCACGGCCGAAAGGTCGCAGCCCTTCTTGGTCGCCACGCCGTAGCCCTGCTCGCCAAACTTGACCTCGGGCTGCAACAGCTCAACGGTCTCGTTCATGTAACCGGCCAGCGTGGAGCGGTCCATGGCAAAGACGTCGATATTGCCGGCGTCGAGCGAACTCTTGATGATGGGGTAGCCGCTAAAGGCCCTAAACTCGGGCTTGCAGCTAAAGCCGTTGTCCTTGATCATCTGCTCGATCAGGCTCTGCGTGGTAGCACCCTGGCTCACGCCGATAATCTTGCCGTCCAGGTCCTCAATCGAGGTAAAACCCGAACGCTTCTTGACCATGAGTCCCACGTAGTCGGTGCGGTACGGCGTCGAGAAATCCCAGCTCTTTTTGCGCTCGTCGGTGATGGTGTAGGTCGCCGCGACCACGTCGAGTTGGCCGTTATCGATCAGCGGCCCGCGCGTCTTGGGCGTTACATCGGTAAACTCGACTAACTCCTGGGCGCGAGCATCCTTGTAGCTCACACCAAAGACGGCAGCGGCGATCTGGTAGCACAAATCGACTTCCATGCCCTCAAAGCGGCCCTTGGCGGTGTCGTAATAGCCGTAGCCGGGAACGTCCTTCTTAACGCCGGCATTCAGATGGCCACGCGACTTGATGGCCGCAAGCTTGGACCCCTTGTTGGAGCCCTCGCCGCTGGTGGAGTTGCCGCAACCGGTAAGCGCGGTCCCCGTCAGCGCGAGCATGCCGGCGCCCGCCAACTGCAAAAAGTGACGGCGCGACACGGCCGCCCTCGTCATATCCGTCATGTCCATCACCGCGCCTAGTGCAGAATCTTGGACAGGAACTCGCGGCAGCGCGGGTTCTCGGGGTTATCGAAGAAGTGCTCGGGCGTACCCTCCTCCAGGATGCGGCCGTCCTCCATAAAGATGACGCGGTCGGCCACCTGGCGCGCAAAGCCCATCTCGTGCGTCACGCAGATCATGGTAATGTCCTCCTGCGCGAGCTCAATCATAACGTCCAGAACCTCCTGGACCATCTCGGGGTCGAGCGCCGAGGTCGGCTCGTCAAACAGGATGATGGGCTGCTTGGTGCACAGGGCGCGGGCGATGGCGATGCGTTGCTGCTGACCGCCCGAGAGGTTCTGCGGATACTCGCCGGCCTTATGCGCCATGCCAACGCGCTTGAGCGCGGCGATGGCGATCTCGGTCGCCTCCTCTTTGCTCTTCTTTTGCAGCTTGATGGGCGCGAGCGTCAGGTTGCCCAGCACCGTCATGTTGGGATACAGGTTGAACTGCTGAAACACCATGGAGCTATATTTGCGAGCCATCTCCAGGTGATTCTTTTTGGTGAGCGGCGTACCGTCGATGACGACCTCGCCCGACGTGGGCTCCTCCAGATAATCGACGCAACGGATGAGCGTCGACTTACCCGAGCCGGAAGGCCCGATCATTACGAGCTTCTCGCCGCGCTTGACGGTGAGGTTGATATCTTTGAGCACATGCAGGTCGCCAAAGTACTTGTTGAGATGCTTGATCTCGATCATGTCTGCCATGAATGTCCCTTCCCTGCGTTTACACGAGTTGAACTATTGTACGGAAAGAACCACGTTTCCGCAGCCCACACTACATCCCCGTAAAGAACCCGCAACCTTTAACCCACTCATTGGGGACAGGCTTAAATGAGTACCTACTCATTGGGCACTCATTTAAGCCTGTCCCCAATGAGTACCCAGCCCAGCAAAAAGGGGCGCGACCATGACGGCCACGCCCCTCAAGACCCGAAAAAATACAACCGCCCTTGTTGAGCATAAGTCAGCGAAAACCCGTACACGCGAGCAAGGTGACGTGAAATGAAAGGGCGCAGACCTCATGGTCGCGCCCTTGAAATTGAACGTCAGATTGCCGCGTGTACGGGTTTGCAGCGTCGAGCCGTTACGCGGTTTGGTAAAACCGCGTAACAAATTACGCAAGTTTGGCTCCGACGATCTTTGCCGCGGCAGGCTTATCGAAGTTGCCGCCGGTGGCCTTGCCCAGGGCGCCCATGACCTGGCCCATCTGCTTCTTGGACGTGGCGCCCAGCTCAGCGATGACCTGCTCGATGAGAGCCTCGAGCTCCTCGCCCGAAACCTGCGCAGGCAGCAGGCTCTCCAGAATCTTGACCTGCTCGGTCAGGTTGTCGGTACGCTCCTGGTCGGTACCGGCCTTAATGGACATCTCCAGCGTCTCACTCGTCTGCTTAATCAGACGCTTGATCATGCTGTTGACGTCTTCCTCGGTCACGTCGCGGCGCTCATTAACCTCGATATTCTTCACCTCGGCCTTAACCTGGCGAATGATGGACAGGCGAACCTTATCCTTGGCCTTCATGGCCGCGATCATTTCCTGCTGCAGCTCTTCGTTGGTCATCTGCAAATCCTCCTCAATAGTGTGGGCGGCACTCACGCGAGCACCGCCCCATGATTACTCAGTCGTCGACGAATCGTCGGTCGAACTCTTGGTGACGCCCTTCAGACTCACGCTATAGGGCACGTCCTTGGGCATGGGGTTGACGGTGATGTCGGCGTCCTTCTTGTACTGCTCCAGCCACTCGCTGTATGCAGTGCTTGCCGCCTGCGTCTTCACCACGTTGGAGACGTACTTCTTGATGTCCTTGGGTACCTGCTTAATGTCATCGACCTGGTTATCGACATGGAAGTAGTCGGTGCACTTGATGACATGGTAGCCGTACGTCGACTCGACCACGTCGCTCACATCGCCCTTGTTGAGTCCCTCGAGCGCCGCCTGGTAGCTGTCGACGAAGGTGGTGAGTTTGTCCCAGCCCACATCGCCCTTCTTCTCCTTGGAGCCGGTGTCGTCGGAATACTGCTTCACGGCATCCTCAAAGCTCAGTTCGCCGGAGTTGATCTTGTCCAGGCACTCCTGCGCCTTGGCCTTGGCGGCGGCCTTTTCCTCATCGGATGCGTCGGAATCGACCTTGATCAGAATGTTCGACGAGCGGCGGGCATCGTTGTAGTTAGACAGGTTCTCGTTGATGTAATCGACGATCTCGCTGTCCTTGGGCTTGCTCGTGGGTGCCACGGCATCCTTAAGTTTCTGCTGCGCCAGGCTCTCCTTGAGCGAGTCCTTGTAGGTGTCCTCGGTATAGCCGTAGGTCTTAAGGGTCTTCTTAAAGGCTTTGGCGCCGCCGGCGCTCTTGCACGCGTCCTTCCATGCCTTCTCGACCTCCTCGTCCGACACCGTCACGCCGTTTTCCTTCTGCGCCTGCTGGAGCAGAATCTGCTGCGTGTAGGAATCAATGAGCTGCTTGCGGTACTTCTTGGGCGTCAGGTCGTTGTCAACCAGGTACTGTGCCCAGTCCTTGTCCTTGGTGTAGCCATAGGACGTGCGCATGCTCATAATCTGCTTGGTCACGGTGTCCTCGGTGAGGTTGGTGCCGTTGATAGTGGCAGCCACACCGCCGGTGAGCTTATAGCCCGAGTTGGTGCTTTCGGTCTGCGACATCAGGCCGGAGCATGCCATGGCCGAGACGGAAAGCAGCATTGCCAGCACGCCGATAACCACCAGGACGATCTTGACGGTCTTAGACACGTACGTCTTGCGCTGCTTCTTGCGAGAGCTGGAGGCAGCGCGAGCCTGCTGCTCGGGCGTCGGCGCGGCCTCGGAGTTCTTTTTCTTGTTTGCCATAGTTGGCCTTTCGCATCACGAATCGAACAAACGCCATTGTGTCACAACGCGGCCCCCGCGACACACCTGGTGCATGGGGGACAGGTTAATCTGCACCATTTTGGTGCAAAGGGGGCTGTTCTGGCTGTTGGCAGTTAGGGACATTCCTTTTCTGCCGGCAGTTAGGGACAGTCCCCCAGTGCCGGACTTAGAAGTGGCGACGGATGGCGTCGACCATGCCTTGGGGCGTGGTCTGGCCAAGCACATCGGCCGCAGCGTCGGTGTCCATAAAGATATTCATGAGCGCCTGAAGTGCCTCGACCTGACCGCCCGGCTCGGCAATGCCCAAATTGATGATGATTTGCGCCGGCACGGGGGCGCCCATGCCCGCCATAGCCTTGAACGTCACGGGCGCGGCGGGTTTTACCACCGCGATATAGGGCTTAGCCACAAACCCCGGATCGGTATGCGGGATGGCGATGTTGGCCGCCGGCATAGCAAGGCCCGTGGGATAGGCATCCTCGCGCGTGCGGACGGCGTCAAGCCAACCGGGCACAATGTAGCCGCGTGGTGCAAGCTCGCCCTCGAGCCGCGCAAACACCTCATCCGGCGTCGCGCACTCCCAATCAAAAAACACCAGCTCAGGCGAGAATAGCATCTCGGCGTTATCCGCCATACCGTCCTCCAAAGTTGCATGAGGTTCACAATGCCCCATATGATAGCGAAACGAGGCAGGCAAGGTTAGTCGAGGATCTCAATCATATCGAGTGCGCGGGCAGGCGTCAGGCAAACTTCGGGCATCGCCTCCAGCATGCGGCGGTCACTCGTGACCACGTAGTCAACATCTGCCGTCTCGCCCGAAGCGATGATGAGGTTGTCTTCAAGATCCGGCATGTGTTTGCCAAGCATGCGCGCCATCTCGCACTCTGCCAACGAAAGCGGAGAGGCGGTTGCCACCTGCATCATGTGCTCAATGCAGGCCCACGACGCCGAGGCAAACGACACGTTAACCCCATTCACATTCCGCCGGGCTAGTCGCCGAGGCAAAATATAGAACACGTCCTTTGCCGTCGTTGGCGTATACAGAAGGTCGATCTTTCCTGCCTCGGCCAGTTCAACCAATCTCTTCGCTTCGTCGAACGCCCCCTCTTGCAGGTAATAATCGAGCCAAACGTTCGTATCTACCAAGAGATGCTTTACCTCAATCATCGGCAATTCGCCTCAATATCAGCAATCATCGCGTCATACATATCATCTCGTACGGCATCCCAGTCTTCCGCAGATGATCCAGCTGGCGCAAAATCCGAAGCACTGAGCCCCAACGAAGAAAAAGCTAGGCCACACCCCTGCTCGGCCAGACTCTCCGCACGGGGCGCCTCGCGCTTATCCGCCACCATAAATCCCGGCAACGTTTGATGCTCGACGAGATAAGCCCAAAGCGCGCGAATGGCATCGCTCGGCCCCAATCCATTGCGAGTTAGGACTGCATCGCCACCAGCTTTGAGCATAGGGTCGATTCGCGTGTTGAGCTGCACCGTTGCTGTACCCATAGCGGCTCCTCTCTACTTGCTAGCAGTATAGCAGACATAAAAGGCCACGCAAAAGGGCCCCGCCAGCACACGGACGAGGCCCTATCGGATTTCTTGGGATGGAAATGACGCCCGTCACGTTATCCAGGATCCGAAATCGAAGAGGTAATAAAGGCTGATTGGGGCACATGTGATTCCATATGCCCCAATCAGCCTTTTTGATAGTTTACGTTGTAAGGAAAACCAAGCGAATCCTTTTACGCACAATGACGCGGCGCATCAATTGCGACCTTGCCGCTCTCCAACACGTGAACGCGGCCGTCGGCGAGCATCTGAACAACCTCGGGATACAGCACGTGCTCAATCGCGTGGATATGCTCCTCGAGCGTATCGACGTCCCAGCCTTCCTCGACAGCCAGCGCACGCTGGGCGATGATGGGGCCGTTGTCGTAGATCTCGTTGGCAAAATGCACGGTCACACCGGTTACCTTGACGCCGCGCGCAAAGGCATCGTCGATCGCATGTGCGCCGGTAAAGCTCGGCAGCAACGCCGGATGCAAGTTGACCACGCGGTTGGGGAACGCCGCCAGCAGCGGCGTATGCACCATGCGCATGTAACCGGCCATGACCACATATTCGCAGCCGCGCTCGAGCAGCTCGTGAGCGATGATCTCGTCGGCGGCGATGGGATCGGCATAGACATCCTTGGAAAGGGTCAACGTCTGGATACCCGCACGCTCGGCACGTTGCAGACCCTTGGCCGAAGGACGGCTCGACACCACGAGCTCAATCGAGGCATTGAGCTTGCCGGCGGCGATCAGATCGATCAGTGCCTGCAGATTGGTGCCGGAGCCGCTGATGAGCACGCCGATCTTGAGCGGCTCAGCCGTATCGGTACCGGTCGGACGGGTATAGGGCACAAAGTCCAGGCCCTCGGCGGCAGCCATCTGCTCGTTAGCGCTCATCGGAGTACACGACCTTACCGGAACCCTCGACGCACTCGCCCACGCGGAACGGCTTCTCGCCCAGCGCGACCAGGGCCTCGGTAACCGCAGCCTCGTCCTCGGGGGCGACGATCAGGCACAGGCCGACGCCCATGTTGAAAGTCTTGCATGCCTCGTTGGGCGCGAGCTCGGCCTGGCGCGACACGTAGGTGATGACGGGCGGAACGTCCCAGCCCATCTCGGCACCGTTGCGGGTGACCACGGCGTCGACGTCGTCGGCAAGCGCGCGGTTGAGATTCTCGGTGATGCCGCCGCCGGTGATGTGGGCAATGGCGTGCACCGGAGCACCTCCGCGCAGCAGCTCCAAAATCGGCTTCACATAGATGCGCGTGGGAGCCAGCAGAGCGTCGGCCAGCGAAGCACCGCCGAGCTCCTCGAGCGGACGGCTCAGTTCCTCGGCCTTAACGGCAGCCTCGGGCGTGCCCGGCTTGATGCCGTCGACACCGATAACCTTGCGCACGAGTGAGTATCCGTTGGAGTGCACACCGGTGGAAGGCAAGCCCAGGATCACATCGCCGGGGCGGACGTTTGCGGGGTCGAGCATCTTGGGACGGTCGACGACGCCCACGGTAAACCCGGCAAGGTCGTAATCGGCGGGGGCCATGACGCCGGGGTGCTCGGCCATCTCGCCGCCCACGAGCGCGCAGCCCGCGAGTTTGCAGCCGTCGGCCACGCCCTTGATGATCTTTGCCATGTGCCCGGCCTCAATGTGACCGATGGCAACGTAATCCAGGAAGAACAGCGGCTCGGCGCCCGAAGCCAAAATGTCATTGACGCACATGGCGACCAGGTCCTGGCCCACCGTCTCGTGACGGTCCATGATCTGGGCGAGCACGAGCTTGGTGCCCACGCCGTCGGTGCCGCTGATCAGGATCGGGTCTTCCATATCCTTAAGCGCGGCGGCCGAGAACAGGCCGCCAAAGCCACCGATGCCGCCGATAACCTCGGGGCGGTTGGTGTCCTTGACCATCTGCTTAATAGCGTCGACGGCGCGGCCGCCCTCGGCGGTATCGACGCCGGCGTCCTCGTACGTCACATGCTTGCTGTCGCTCATCTGAGCCTTCCTCTCCCACTACCGTTTGCCGCACAGGCGTCAAACGGTGCTCATAGTTGCGTTCATTTCGGCGCGCATCCTGACAACGTGCGCCGCTCAATCAACAAAACAGCAGGTAAAACCTACCAAAATAAACCTGTCCCTACATGGCAGGTTTTAGGCCTCGCCGTGCTCCTCTTCCCAGCTGCGGTCGTCGTATTTCTCGACCACGGCGTCGTCGTCAAAATGCAGCGGCTTATCCAGGTTGCGGGGCTTAAAGCCCTCCATGAACTTGTCGCGGCCAAAGCTCTCGGGAATCGCCACGGGGTAGCGTCCGGTAAAGCACGCATCGCAGTAACCGCCCTTGGGCATGACCTTCAGCAGGCCCTCAACCGAAAGGAAGGCCAGCGAATCGGCGCCGATGTACTCGCAGATCTCATCGACCGTCTTGTTGGCGCTGATAAGCTGCGACTGCACGTCGGTATCGATACCGTAGAAGCACGGCCAGATGACCTCGGGCGAGTTGATGCGGATATGAATCTCCTTGGCGCCGGCGTTGCGTAGCATCTTGACGAGCTGCACCATGGTGGTGCCGCGGACGATGGAGTCGTCGATGACGACCAGGCGCTTGCCCTCGATGTTGTCGCGCAGCGGGTTGAGCTTCATGCGCACGCCCATGGCGCGCAGCTCCTGCGTGGGCTCGATAAACGTACGGCCCACATAGCGATTCTTGATGAGGCCCTCGCCAAAGGGAATGCCGCTCTCGTGCGAATAGCCCTCCGCGGGCGGCAGGCCGGAGTCGGGAACGCCGATGACCAGGTCGGCCTCGACGGGCTCCTCGTGTGCCAGCTGACGACCCATGTCATAACGGCAGGCGTAGACGCTCTTGCCGTTCATGATGGAGTCGGGGCGGGCAAAGTAGACCTGCTCAAAGATGCAGTTGGCGGACTCTTCGGCTGCGGGCACGCCCTGCTCGGACACCAGACCTTCGGCGCTGATGCGCAAGATCTCACCGGGGCGGACATCACGGACATACTCGGCGCCCACGATATCGAGTGCGCACGTCTCGGAAGCAACGACCCAGCCGCCGGCGCGCGTGACATGGACGGCGGAGTCGACCGTCGAGGCACCGTCTTGCGAGGGCAGCTGCGAAACAGAAGCGGCGTCGGCCTGGTCCAGGCCCTCGTCCACGAGCTTGCCCAGCACCAGCGGACGAATGCCGTGCGGGTCGCGGAAAGCGTAGAGCGCCTGCTCGTTGATGAGTGTCATGGCGTAACCGCCGCGCACGAGCTCCATGGTCTTGCGAATGCCCTCGCGCAGGTGGCCCGTACGCTGGGTAAAGTAGCCGATAAGCTTGGTCGCGACCTCGGAATCCGAGTTGGAGAGGAACGGCACGCCCAGCTCGATCAGCTGGCGGCGCAGCTCGTCGGTGTTGACGAGGGTGCCGTTGTGCGCGAGCGCGATAATGACGCTATTGATGGTAGAGAGGTGCGGCTGCGAGGCTTCCCAGCTCTTGGCGCCGGCGGTGCCGTAGCGCACGTGGCCCACGGCCAGCTGACCGGAGAGCGTCGACAAGTCGGCATTGGAGAACACACGGTCGAGCAGGCCCAGATCCTTGCGGACCATAACCGTACCGCCGTCACCAACAGCGATTCCCGCCGATTCCTGGCCACGGTGCTGCAGTGCACGCAGGCCAAAGTACGTCAGTCGAGCCACGTCGCGATCGGGCGCCCAGACACCAAAAACGCCGCATTCCTCATGCAGCTGGTCGGAGTCCGGATCATACGTCGACATGGTGTTCACCTGTCCCGCGGCACGCTCGGCCGCGCGGATGGTTTCTTGAGACATGGCATCCCCTCAGAGCCTCGTATTTTGGCGTTACCCGCCTTATTATACGCACGGCGCGACGCGCTCCCCCGCGTATGAGCAGCGCTTTTTAAAAGCCCACCGAGCTAATAATCCGTTTTGCGGCCAAACATTTTATCGGTCTGCCCAGTGCAAGCGCCCGCGCCCCCAGATGGCCGCCGCGTCCACCGTTGGGGATTACAAAGTTGCAATCGGGACGTTCGTCCTGTCTTTTGGCAGGTCGGCGGCGTATCCTTATAACCTACAACAAAGCGAGAAAGGTTCTGTATGGATCGAAACGAACTCGACCCCAGCGTCCCCAGCGCCACGGAGGTCAAGAAGATCCCGCTCATCATTAAGGTGTACGCCGTCCTGTGCATCCTTTCCGGTGTGGGCACGCTCCCGTCGGTCGCCGCCTTTATGTGGCAGGTCATCACCGCACTCATCAACGGCAACGCCGCCGCCAAACTCGGCGACAACACGCTCGTCGCGGTTGGACTCATCGTCGCCGGCATCATGCTCTCGGCGGCGAGCGCGGTCATCTTAATCATCTTCGGCCTGGACCTCATCAAGAACCAGCGCCGCAACGCCGCGCGCCTGTCCTACATCCTTATCGCATTCACCGTCGTCGAGCTTTTGGTCGACGTGATGCTCCAGGGTATCGGGCCGTTCTTGCTGCGCCCCGCCATCCAGCTCGGCATCCTCGTTGCGCTTTCGGCCACCGTTGACCCCACGCTTCGTCAGGAGCGCGAGCTGCAGCGCCGCCTGCAGGAAATGCTCGATCGCGACGCCGCCGCCGAGGGCATGCTCGGCCGCGATGAGACCGGCGAAGGCTACATCAAGCTCAACTACTTCAACCTGTTCTGGGTATTCCTCGTCTGCTGCGTGCTCGGCCTGATTGCCGAGGACATCTGGCACATGACGGTCGACGACCCAGGCGTCTACCAGGACCGCGCCGGCATGCTGTTCGGTCCCTTCAGCCCCATCTATGGCTTTGGCGCCGTACTCATGACCATGGTGCTCAACCGCTTCTATAAAAAGAACCCCATCATCATTTTCCTGGTAAGCGCTGTGCTCGGCGCGAGCTTTGAGGTGTTCGTGGGCTGGTTTATGCAGACCTCATTTGGCGTGGTCTCGTGGAGCTACTCGCACATGAAGCTGTTCGGCATGCCCGACCCACTCGCCGTCCTTACGGGCGGACGCACCTGCACGGGCTTTGCCTGCCTGTGGGGCCTGGGTGGCCTTATCTGGATCAAGTTGCTGCTGCCGAGGCTGCTCAAGCTCATCAACATGATTCCGTGGAAGAGCCGCTACTCGGCTACCGTCATCTTTACCGTCATTATGCTGGTCGACGGCGTCATGACGCTGCAGTCGCTCGACTACTGGTACCAGCGCGTCAACGGCACGGAGCCGGATATTCCCGTCGCGCAGTTCTACGGCAAGTATTTCGATAATGAATACATGGAAAATCGCTTCCAGAGCATGACCATGAGCCCCAAGGACGCCACACGCGTATAGCGCTGGCGCTGCTGCAAGTCGGTTCCAACGGACAAGTAAGCCCGCTGGCAGTTCAATCTAACTGCCAGCGGGCTCTTGCTACAGATGGGCTCGAATCGATCGCAAAGCCCTATGCCTCGCGCTCTACCTCGTTCACGCATTCATTCTTGATGGTGCCGACAAGCGACTGCAGGGCATCGACCACGTGCGGACGAATGTCTCCGCCAATGAGCACGAGCATGATATCGTCGCCCACGGAAAGCTCGCCGCTCGCCAGCCACACGCGCACATAGCCGATGCCGGGCATCGCGCGCGTGGCTTCGATAGCAGACCGCACCTTTTCGGCATCGTAGTCAAAGACCATGCCGCCCACCTTGTGGCCCGGCGCCACGCCACCGGTCTCAACTCCGCGCACCTCAGCCTTGGGCGTCGCACGCACCACACCGTTATGCGTCAGATACATACCGCACGCAGGCGCCGACGAATCGGCTTTGGCCTCGCGCAGCCAAGCATCAATCGAAGGCATCGTTTTGCCATTCTCGAGCATCATTTCCTCCTTTTACCGTCATCGAGCAGCTCATTTGGGACGGGGCTCTTTTAGCTACTCTTAACAATCTATTCCTCGACCGGCGTGAGCACCATGACGGCGCGCGTATTGCTAAATGACAGCGAGCGACAGGTCACGAGCGTCACGACCTTGGTTGCCGAGGCAGCGCGATCGCCTGCATCACTCGCCACTGCCGAAGCACCGTCGAGCATCTCGGACAGGTAGTTCTTGAGCCCGTCGTCACCCTCAAAATTAGGCGTGCGCGCCTTGGCATACGTATCCTCGACGACCTTGGTCGCCAGCGGTCGCAGCTTATACGTTGCATCGCGCGTGATGTAATACACGTACTCGATGCTATCGAATGTCGCTTGGTCGGTGGTGTCCGAAATCACGTTGAACATCGACCCGTCATTCATGTGGTGGCCGTAGATCGTGGTCTGCTGGTCAACCATTCCCGGCGCGGTGTCATCGCTATCCAGGAAAATGGCCCCGGACGCATTGGCCGTACCGTCGAACAGCGTGTTGAGGTATTTGGAGTTGTTGTTGGTCTGCACCACGGGATAGTTGATGTTGGTTCCCGGCACGTAAATCCAACCCACAATCTCGGGGTTTGTCTGAGCAAGCGCATCGAAGTCGATAATCGGCACGCCGCTGGCGTCCTTATCGCTTACATATTGCTTCTCGATTTTCTGGTATGAATCGCTCGCCTGCTTATAGCCAATCTGAGCATTGATAAAGATGGCGGCGGCGGCGACAATCAGACCGATGCCCACGATGATGAGCAGAATGGGGATGATGGAGCGGCGTTTCTTGCGCGGCGGCTCGGTGTAGCTGGACGGAGCGCCGCTCGGTTGCCTCGTCGTCCGGGTCCGCTTCTTTGCCGTGCCATATGACGAGGGGCGATACGCAGCCGGCGTATCCTGACGGCGATGGGACGTCGGCGTTACGGGGCGCGGCGCACGAGCCTGTTGAGGAGAGGATGCCCGACCCTGCTGCATGGAGCGGGCCGATCCCGACTTGTATGGATCGGGGATCTGAGAAGCCGAGAAACGTTTTCCCTGATAGTCGGACATGACTCTCCCTATGATTACAGCGGAATGGCAAGCCGCTTAGGCGTCGGCCATCTCCTGCTTCATTTTCTCGATAACCTTGCGGTACTCGGGGTCGCAAGCGCCCAGAATCTGCGTGGCATAGATGGCGGCGTTCTTGGCGCCGTTGATGGCAACGCAGGCCACGGGCACGCCCGAAGGCATCTGCACCATCGACAGCAGCGAGTCCATACCGCCCAGGTCACTCGTCTTCATAGGCACGCCGATAACCGGCAGCGGCGTAAAGGCAGCCACGACACCACCCAGGTGAGCGGCCTTGCCGGCGGCGGCGATAATTACTTTGATACCGCGATCGGCAGCAGTCGAGGCCCACTCGTGGACCTTCGCCGGCGTGCGGTGTGCGCTCGCAATGACGAGCTCATAGGGCACACCAAGCGCCTCGAGCTCGGCGGTGCAGCCTTCCATAACGCCCAGATCGGACTTAGAGCCCATGATGATCCCGACAACCGGCTTTTGATCTGCCATAAACAAAGACCTCCTGTTGAGAGCGGCGACGCGGCGGATCCGCGACCCTTAACTACTGAGAGTAGTATAGCTGCTCCCGTCCCTGCGGTCCCCGGGTGCCCCGCGGCGGGCTGGGTTTTTATCTTCGCTCCCCTTGCTTCGCAAAGTCGCTCAGACAATAAACCCAGCCCGCCGCGGGGCACCCGGGGACCTACCGGGAATTGCCATGACGTACGTTGGCTGAAATATTAACGTGGGCTCCGCCGTTCGAACGAACGGCGGAGCCCACACTCACTTTTTATTCAGCCCTAGTCATCGCACAAAGCCCCTTCGGCAGCACACGGTGCAGCCAAGTCACCACAGGCCGGGGCGGGAGGCGGTCCTTTCTCTCGGAAAACTTCGCGAAGCCCAGTTTCCGAGAGAAAGTGTCCGCCTCCCGCCCCGGCCGGCCAGGTCACACTACACCGTGTGCTGCGGCAGGTCCTGCAGGGCGATGACGTCCATGCCCATGTCGTTGGCGCTGCCGTGACCCTGCTGGTCCTCGCGCACCGCCTCGATGGCACTCACGTAGGTGTTGGCGGCAGACATCGCGGTCACGCAGGTCACGCCGCGGCGCACCGCCTCGGTGCGCAACAGATAGCCGTCGCCACGCGAGCCCGGGCCGTACGGCGTGTTGATGATCACTGCGATCTTGCCATCGGCGATGAGGTCGCCGATGTTGGGGCACTCGCCGTCATGCGGGCCGCTGATCTTTTCCACGACCTCGCACGTCACGTTGCCTCCGCGCAGCACGCGCGCCGTACCCTCGGTAGAGCAGATGTCAAAGCCCAGATAGCGCAGGATACGAGCGACCGAAAGGATATGACGCTTGTCGCGGTCGCACACGCTGATGAATACCTTGCCGCAACTCGGGTCGGGCAGCTTGTAGTCAATCGCCAGCTGCGTCTTGGCGTATGCCTCAGGATAGCTCTTGGCGATACCCATGACCTCGCCCGTCGACTTCATCTCGGGCCCCAGGATAACGTCGGCTCCCGGGAAACGGCCCCAGGGCATGACAGCTTCCTTCATGCAGAACCAGTCCAGCTGACGCTCATCGCTCGGCAGGCCCAGGCTCGCGATGGTATCGCCCGCCATGATACGCGCCGCGCACTTGGCCAGCGGCACGCCGGTGGCCTTGGAGATGAACGGCACGGTACGGCTGGCGCGCGGGTTGGCCTCGATCACGTAGACGGTCTCGCCCTTGATGGCATACTGCACGTTGACCAGGCCGCGGACCCCCAGCGCCATCGCGATGCGGCGCGTGGTCTCGCGGAGCTTCGCCTGCAGGCTCTCGCTAAAGCTGAACGGCGGAATGCAGGTCGCAGAGTCACCGGAGTGGATACCGGCCTCCTCGATATGCTCCAGGATGCCGCCGATGTAGACCTCCTCGCCGTCGCACAGGGCGTCGACGTCGGACTCGATTGCACCCTCCAGGAAGCGATCGAGGTACACCGGGTAGTCGGGGCTAATGCGCGCAGCCTCGGCCATGTAATCGCGCAGATGCTCGGCATCGTAGGCGATCATCATGCCGCGACCGCCCAGCACATAGCTCGGACGCACCAGCAGCGGGTAGCCAATGTGCGCGGCAACGGCTTCGGCCTCCTCAAACGAGGTGGCCTGGCCCGCCGGCGGGTACAAAAAAGCCAACGCTGTCGGGAAGGGGGTGAGACCATC
>UQHY01000014.1:0-47047 GCA_900540975.1 uncultured Collinsella sp. | reverse complement strand
GCTTCCGATTGTGTGGGGGTGGGGGGGCGGAGGCGGCAGGAGCCGAGATAGTCTCAAGCGGCTGAACATCCGAGGTGACCGGCATGGGGGGAACAACCGGAGCCGATGTGGGCTCGGGACCCTGTGCCGTCGCGAAGGGATCGTTAACCTGAGCCGAAGGGTCGGGAAGGTCGAACAGCGAGGTGCGCGAGGCGATATTGGCCTGCTGCATCGAAGGCATCGAGGGATCGGGGACCGAGGCCAGCGGAGACGCAGAGGGCATGGGAGCCGGCGCGGATGCCGGGTCGGGAACGTTCATGTTCGGGCGCGGCGACGCCTGAGACGAGATCTGAGCCATCAGAGCATCGACCGTCTCGGCCTGCGACGGAGCAGCATTGGCAACCGTGGCGCCGGGATCACTCGGCGCGGGCATGGTGAAGATCTGCGTAGAGTAGGGCCTCGACTCATCCGCCTGCGGAGCTTCGGGGGCCACGGGCTCAGGCTCTTGCTCGGAGCTGTCCGCAGCGACCTGTTCCGCCACAGATTGATCCTCGACCGTATCGGGCGCAGCGGGCTCGTCCTCGACAGGAGCGGAAAGGGGCTCGGCGATAGCGGTGCCCTGCTTCTCAAACGTCATCGTGGCATCAAACGACACAGTGCTGTCGACCGGCTGTTGGGTTTCGAAAGTCGCCGTCTCCCCGGCAACATCCGCAGGCGAAGGCTGCGGCGCCTCGAAAGACGTCGTGGCGTCGGCAACATCAACAGATACCGGCTGCTCGGCGTCGTTTTGCTCAAATTCCTGTGCCGCGCGCTCGCGCTCGGCCTCGGCCGCCTGTTGCTGGGCTGCAGCCTCGCGCTCGGCTGCCTCGCGGGCAGCGGCGCGCTTTTCCTCAAAGTCGTCAACGAGTTTCTTGCCCTTTTCGAATGCCCCCTTAAAGAAATGGGAGGCGCTGGCACCGATCGAAGAAAACGCGGAAGCGATATCGACATGGGGCGTCGTCACCGGAAGCTCGGCAGAAAAATCGGTGTCGTTCTCGTAGGACACACGCTGCGGATACGCATCGTAGTCGTCCTCGGTATTATCGAGCTCCTCGGGCGCCGGGGCAGGCGCCATGACGTCCAGACCGGCTGCGGAATCGATAGCAGTCTCCGCATCGGCTTCCGTCTCGATGACATTGGCCTCATCGGGCTGCGCCGCCACGACCGGATCGGGCTGGGGCGCGGGCTCGAACGTCGGCTCCTCGCCCTCTTCGTAATCGAGCGTACAGGACTCGGGAAGCATTCCCAGGGCACGGATGGCATCCGAGCCAAACCGGATGTTGCCGGCGGCATTGCGATAAAGCTTGGGCTCGGGCTCGACCTGCTCGGCCGCGGCAGGCTCCTCTGCCGACTCGGCAGTGGACTCGTCTGCAACGGGCTCCTCGGCCGGAATATCTTGGACCTGGGACTCGGGTGCAATGACGCCAATCAGGGTCTCGTCGGCAGAAGCACCTTCGAATCCATCGATTTGCTCATCAAAAGCCTCGCCCTGCTCACCCTCGGGAGCGACCGGCTGGCCATACTCATCCTCGGTATAGGCAGGCTCTTCGTACTCGATGGTATTGCCGTAATCGTTTTGCTGCTGGGCCGCGGCGTACTCGGCTGCCGCGCGCGCCATCTCCTCGGCGCGACGCTTCTGCTCGCCAAAATACGTGTCAAACGGAATATCGTCAGGGAACTCGTTCTCACCCTGATAGGGGGCGACGTTATCCATGACACCCAGCATGGCGGCAACAGAGGACTTGTTGCAAACCGAGCCGGACGTGTAGGGAAGGACAAAACGATTGGAAATGATATTGGCGGCATTGGCGAGCGCCACGAGGGAGGCAAGAATCGCGACAATCCACAGCAAGACCTTCAGCACACCGGGAAGAGGCAAGATGCGCAGGATGGCAATAGCCGCGGGAGCAATCGTGGCAATCGGGAGCAACTTGGCGATCAGCGCCCGATACGGCGCATAGGGCTCGCGAGCGAGCAGTTCGGCGCGCGGGGAGTCATAGTGCGCGACGACGACAACCGGGCGATTGCGCGGAGAGGCAAGCGGGCCCGACGCCTTGTGGTAGGCGATGACGTTTTGGCTCACGCCCGTCTTGCCCAGGCGCGAGATCACGGGGCGCCCGGTTCTCTCGAGCACATAGAGCACGGCTCCGACAATGGCCAACAGGGTGCCGACTAAGCCGATACCGCCGCCGATGCCCATAAGCAGGGCACCGGCAAATGCCAGAATGCCCGTAACGGCAAACGCCATCCTGCTCGGTGCGGGAGCATTAAACTCCTGCACCTCGGGATCAAAGCCGTGGTTGCGGAAAATTTGAGCGATATCTTCGGCAGCCAAGCGCTCTTCTTCGCTGCACGCCGGCGTGATGCCAGTGTTCTGCAACAGGTGGTTAATATAGTTCTGGGTGTTCGCCATATGCGCTCCACATCCATAATCCGACAAATAGGCCCAATGTATGCACATTAGAACCGTATATAGTCGAAAGTATACCCCGAGCGGGCGCAAACGGCCGAATTCTGGGCATCTTAACGCCCCAAGCGGACAAGGATATAGCCTAATCTCCATATCGGACTAAAATCATGGCATCAAACACCTTCCCATGCGAGGATTCTATGACGGCAAGCGATACAACCGTAACGAATAAAAATGGGGCGCCGGAACCCGGTTTCGACAAGACCGCCCAGCGCATCCTCAATCTGTTCTTTGTCCTCAACAGCTCTCCCGAGCCATTGACCACAGAGCAAATTGTCCTGGATTCCGATCTTGGCTATGGGTCGGGCAATATCGACTCGGACAAGCGCAAGTTTCGTCGCGATCGCGAAAAACTCCTCGAACGCGGAATCACGATCAAGGAAGTTCGCGCAGCAGGCGCCCAAGAAACCGAAGAAAGCGCGTGGACCATCGATCGCGAGCACACGTTTGCGGCCGGTGGCCTCATCACCGCAGACGACGCGGACATCTTGCTCGACGCTATCGACCAGACCCTTGCGACCGGTTCGGCCGCGTTTGCCACGCCGCTTGCAGACATACGCTCCAAGATCGCCTACCTCACCGGCGCATCGACCGCAGAAGAGCCTCCCGCCCGTCGCTTACCCGCCGTCGATGCGGTGTGGAGCGCTTTCGCCGAACGCTGCGCACTGCGCTTTTTGTATCAAAACGGGCACGGGGAGCAAAAAGAGCGCACCGTCTGCGTATACGGCATGTTTGAGCACGAGGGTGTGGCGTATTTTTGCGGACTCGACAACGCCACCGATGAAATCAGGACGTTTCGCTGCGACCGTATCGTTCGCGCATGGCGCCCCTCGAAGGCCTACTCCATCCCCGCCGACTTTAACCTGAACGATCGCCTGTTCTTCGAGTTTGATTTTGCCGATTGCAAGCCCGTTATGGCGACCTTTTCGTTTGCCCCGCAAGCCCAGGCCGACATGGTCAGCGGCCTAACGCGCGGTCGCGGGGAGCTCACGCACACCGAAGAGGGTTGGACCTGGACCGTCGGCGTGCGCGACCTTAATGCCGCTGCCTCGTTTTGTATGGAGCACGCCATGGACGGCATGAGACCCGTTGCCCCCGATGCACTTAAACTGGCGTGGAACCACCTCATCGAAAGGACGGTGCACGAGCATGCCCGCGCGTAAACTCACCAGCGAGCAAAGGCTCTCGCGTGCGATTGACATCATGGAGGCCCTCTACGCTGCCGGTGAGACCGGTATGACACGAGGGGATATCTGCAGCCGTTTTGATATCACGGGTGCGGCGCTCGACGAAATTATCGATATCGTCTCGACCCTCGCTGACCGTGAGTCGGGCGCACGCATCATCTGCGAACGCCACGGCGAGTGCATCATCCTGACAGGCGATGCGGGGCGTGTGCTGCCCTTGCGCCTAAGTGCCGCCGAAGGTGCCGTGCTCAACCACGAACTCGAATCGATGGGAATCGACTCTCGGGCAGCAGAGCGTATCCGACACGCCCTCCTACCCGAGAAACTCGGCTACAACCAGCGCGTCGTCGATACCGTTGCCCGAGGATCGCACTGGCAACAGCTGAACTGCGCGATTCAAGACGGCGTTCGATGCCGCATCATCTACCGTTCGATGGACGACACACGGCCGCGTGAGCGTCTCATCGACCCCCTGCGCATCGCGACGCATGGCGACCAAACATATCTGATTGCCTGGGATGTCGAAGTTGATGCGCAGCGCTCCTACCGCATGGACAAAATCGAAGGCCTTGCCCTTACCGACGATTCTGTGGAGCGCCACACATCCGCGTCCTTGTCCCTCCACGAATCCCTTTCCCAAGCGGAGCAGAGCGCAAAACTCCTCATGCCGCTCGACATGGCAGAGCGCCTAGACTGGGCCGGCATCATGTCGATTGAGCCAAACGGGGCAGACATGGCAACGGTGACCGTGCGTTATGGGTCAGAGCACTGGCTGTTCTGCCAGGTAATCGCAGCGGGCGGAGCTATCCGCATACTGGATGACCCCGCCCAGGCATTGCGTCTATGCGATATGGCGAAAAGCCTGACCTGCCTGCTTTAACGGCGTCGCTCGTGGCGTGCACGCCACAGCTGCAAATAATGACCGATCTGTGCCGACTCGATACGCTGGTAGGAAGTCGTGGGCAGCGACGTCAAGAACTTCTTGCCGTAGCCCTTTGTCACCAAGCGCGGATCTGCCAAGATGAGCACGCCGCAATCAGTCGACGAGCGGATGAGACGGCCGGCGGCTTGCTTGACTTCGAGCACCGCCTCGGGCAGCGAGTAGCGCGCCCAGGCGCGGTCTTCGCGCAGGTTGCGCTCGCACGAAAGAGGATCCGTGGGGCTTGAAAACGGCAGCTTGGGGATAATGACGCAGCGCAGCGTCTCGCCGCTGGCGTCAAAGCCCTCCCAAAAGGCCTTAAGCGCAAAGAGCGATGAGGTCGGCTCGTTGATAAACCGATCGCGCAGGCGACGCGGGGACGAGTTGCGCTGCTGGCAATTGAGCTCCAGGCCCGCTCGCGCCAATTTGGGCTCGACGCGGGCATACAGGTCCTCCATATCGCGCCTGTTAGTGAAGAGCGTGAGCACCGATCCACCCATGGCGAGATGGGCATCGACCAGCACACGCTCGAGCGCTGACAAATAGTGCTCGCGATCGCGCGGATCAGGAATGTCCCCCGCCACGACCACGGCCATATTCGAGTCAAAGTCATAGCTCGAATCCAGGTGCAGCGATGAGGATGTCGACGCACCGATGCGATCGAGGCCGACAGCATGGTTGAAATGCTCAAAGCTCTTGGACACCGTCATGGTCGCCGAAGCGAAGATGGCCGTGTGCACCTCGGGCAGCCACTCGTTCGCCAAGGCCTCGCCGATATCGATGCGCTCAGCGGTCATAGACTCCCCGCCCGCTCGCAGCCGACGGTTCACCTGCAGTGAGTACACATAGTGCTCATCCGTACCCTCAATGATGAGCTTGAGATTCTCGACCAACTCGTGCAGGCGGCGCGAAATATCGCCCAGGTCGACGACGACCTCGGGCTTATCGGCGGCGACGGCCTGCACCAGCGCGTCTACGCTTTTATCCGCCTGGCCCAGCGCATCAATTGCGGTATGGGCCGACTGCAAAAAATCGTGCCAGTCATCCGACTCGCGCAGCTCGGGGCCAATCCACAGATTCGCGTTGTCATAGCCCCCGCGGGCACGGCGGCCAAGCTCGCGCACACCATCGAACACATCGGCAATCGCCATGCTCGCGCGGGCAACCGTCGACGTCGCTTTGGCAGTGAGTCCCAGGTAGAGCGTGGAGCCCTCGGAAGTGGCCAAATCACGGGAAACCTGGCTCAGCGCGCCGGCACTCGACCCACCCAAGCGCTCAAACAGCACGCGCGACTCATCGGCCGAAACCACGCGCGCCCATTGGCGACGAGCCTCGCGCTCGATGGAATGGGCCTCGTCGACCACCCAGTGACGAATCGGAGGCAAAATCCTCCCCTCGGCGGCCACGTTGCGGAACAGCAGGGAATGGTTAGTGACCACCACGTCGGCATGTGCCGCTCGGCGGCGCGCCCCGTGAACCAGGCATTTGTCGGGGAAGAACGGACACAGACGACGAGCACACTCGCGCGAAGCCGTCGTAAAGTCGGGACGGTTGACGCTGCGCCAGCGAATGCCGAGTGAATCGAGGTCGCCATCGGCAGATTGGCACACATATGCCATGATCACCGCAACCGCCGTGAGCGTGTCAGCGGGATCGCGCTTGGTGGTGATCTCAACCTGACCACGGCTCATGCGCTCGAGCTTGCGCAGACACGGATAGTGGTCATAGCCCTTGAGTGCACAAAACGACAGGCCCCCGTCCAGCTGTTCGGCGAGCTTTGGCAGCTCATGGTACATAAGCTGGTCGGCAAGATTATTCGATTTGGTCGCAATGCCGACGGTAATGTTGTTTCGGCGGGCGGCCTCGGCGAAGGGCACGAGATAGGCCATCGACTTACCGACGCCCGTGCCCGCCTCGATCACGCGATGGGTGCCCGTGACCAGCGCATCGCGAACCTCAACCGCCATCGCGATCTGCTCGTCGCGCGGCTCATAGGTGGGGTACATGCGATTGACCAGGCCGCCGGGGGCGTAATCTGCCTCGATCTCTTCACGACTCGGCATCTTAAGGACCGGCAGCTCGTCCGCATCAACGCGATCGACTGCGCGATCGGCCTTGAGCACATCGGCACGAGCGGCGCTGAGCGAAAATATCGAACCCGGGTTCTGTCCAGCCAAAAAAGAAAAAATGGGGCGATATGACCAAGGCACGTCCGCGTGCATGTCCGCCAAGCGCGCCATAAGACCCAAAGGCAGGTCGGTAAGTGCGACCAACAGCACGCGCCACACACCGCACAGGGCATCAACGTCGGCGTTCGCACGGTGCGATACCGAATCGCACCCAAACAAGTCGGCCATAAAGGACAATTTGTGCGATGTCAGGCGCGGAAGCGCAATGCGCGACAGCGCCAGCGAATCGATCCAGATATCACTCACGTTGACGCCGCCCTTGACCGATTCGATAAACGACCGGTCAAACGTGGCGTTATGCGCGACAACAGGACAGCCGCCCACAAAGTCGGCGAGTGCCGCGACGGCCTCGACGGCCGACGGAGCATCTGCCACATCGGCGTTCGTAATGCTCGTGAGCTCGGTAATCTCTGCAGGAATTAGCTGCTTGGGATGCACGAACGTATCAAAGCGGTCAATGATCTCGCGGCCCGAAAGGCGGGCCGCGGAAATCTCAATTAACTCGTTGTCTTGCACCGAAAGACCCGTGGTCTCGGTATCGAGGACGATTACGTCTTCCTCGATGAGGCCAAACGACTGCGTCTTAGCGCGCTCGGCGAGCGTGGCGTAAGAATCGATGACAAACTGCGGCGTTCCAGGAGATACGGCGTCCTCAATTAGCATGCAACGCCCGCTCGACGGAGACCCATACGGATCAGGCTGTCGCACACTTGCGGGAACGTCATGTCGTCGGTATGGCGAATCTCATCGGGATACAGTGACGTATCGGTCATGCCGGGAATGGTGTTGGTCTCGAGAATGACAGGGCCGTCCTCGCTCACGATAAAATCGCTGCGCGAAATGCCCAGACAGCCGAGGGCCCTGTGGGCCGCGCAGGCAAGTTCCTGGGCACGTGCATAGTTTTCGGGCGAAATCTGCGCCGGGATACGGTGGATATCCGTGGGGTCGACGTACTTTACATCCAGGTCGTAGAACTCGCAGTCCTCAGGCTTGCGAATCTCCACAATCGGCAGCGCGCACACGTCGTCCTCGCCGTACACGCCCACGGTGATCTCGGTTCCCTCGATGCACTTTTCGACCAGCACTTTATCGCCGTACTCAAAAGCCTTGGCGATTGCCGCCGGCAGCTCTGAGGGCTCGTGAACGAGCGAGATGCCGTAGCTGGAGCCGTTGACGGCGGGCTTTACAAAGCAACGCTCGCCACAAATCTCGACGATACGATCGATATCGACCTCGTCGCCCGCCTCAAGCGCCAGGCCTGGGGCAATGGGGATGCCCGCCCTGGCATACAGAAGCTTTGAAACCTCTTTATCGGCGCCACATGCGCTGGCGAGCACGCCCGACGCCGTGTAGGGAATACCCAGCGTCTCCATGGCCCCCTGCATGGCGCCATCCTCGCCGCCGACGCCGTGCATGGCGATAAACGCCACGTCGAAGCCACCGGTCGCCATAGTCACCATAAAGTCATCGGCGGCGGCGTCGAGCAGCTCAACCGAGGTGTAGCCGGCCTCCTTCAGTGCCACCACGACATTCTTTCCCGAATTGAGCGAGATCTCGCGCTCAGCGGAATGACCGCCCGCCAAGACCGCTACGTGCATGTTCTCTAGGCTTTTACCCGGCATGGGCAGACTCCTCCTCTATAATTTCTGCAGCTGATACCATATTGTAGCGATACCCTCTACGTTTCCCCAAAATCGAAAGGCTTCCATGAATCCCAGGACTAAATCTCAGGACATTCGCGACTTGAGCCAAAACGATATTCGCGAACTTGTCGCCGAACTTGGCCAACCCGCTTTTCGCGCAAAGCAGCTCATCGAATGGGTTTTTGAGAAGAACGTTTGTTCGTTTGATGACATGACCAACCTTCCCAAGGCCTTCCGCGAGCAGCTGAAGGAGGCATTTGCTTTCGACACGCCGACCGAGCTCACCAAACAGGTGTCTAAGGATGGCTCTCGTAAATACCTACTCGAGTACCACGACGGCATCTCCGTCGAGACCGTCGGCATGCCTCGTCGCAACAAGCTGTCCGTCTGCGTTTCCACCCAGGCAGGCTGCGGCATGGGCTGCGCTTTTTGCGCCACCGGCCTGAACGGCCTCAAGCGCTCTCTGACCGCTCAAGAGATCGTCGACCAGGTACTTCATGTATCCAACGACTTTGGCGAGCGTGCCACGAGCGTCGTCTTCATGGGCCAGGGCGAGCCGTTTGCCAACTACGACGAGGTTCTCAAGGCATTGCGCATCCTTAACGATCCCGACGGTATCGGCATTGGAGCCCGTCACCTTACTGTCTCTACCAGCGGTGTTATTCCTGGCATTCGCAAGTTTGGCGACATTCCCGAGCAGTTTACGCTCGCTGTGTCGTTGCACTCCGCCATCCAGTCCACGCGCAACAAGATTATGCCTGGCGTTAAGAAGTACACACTCCTGCGCCTTCACGAGGCCCTACAGCTCTACACCGAAAAGACCGGCCGCCGTCCGACATACGAATATGCCATGATCGAGGGCGTCAATGACACCAACCCCGAGATGCAGGCGCTCTGCGACTTCTGCGAGGGTACACTGTGCCACGTCAACCTGATTCAGCTCAACGATATCGAGGGCAGCCTTCTCAAGCCGTCGCCGATTCATAAGGTGGAAGACCTTCAGCGTCGTCTTGAGTCCCGTGGCATTGAGACCACGATCCGTAACTCTCGCGGCAACGATATCGACGCTGCTTGCGGGCAACTCAAACAGCGCTTCAAGGTTCAGAAAAACGCGTAGGGGAGACCACCCTAAACGTTTCATGTGAAACATCGAGCAGCCCTGGTTGTTAAATTGCAACCGGGGCTATTTCATATCTATCACTAATCTGCATCGCGCGATTGTTCAACAACTTTTCCGCAATAAATAAGGGGTCCTTGTTCTGGCGTTCAGACAAGGACCCCTTCAAAAAAGGCTAATAATTGTTAGGTACCTAAAAGCCTACATTTTCCCATTGATGATTAACCCAATCTTGATTAATCTTGGGATTCTTAGTTACCTGCGCTGTACGCATAGCGACATCCTCAGTCATAACATCCATTTTCTTTTTGGATGTATCGACGATATCCTGCGCTCCACGAAGCAGGCGACCACGCAATTCATCATCTGTTGCTAGCTTAAATCCCGCAACTGCACCAACCGCTACAGTTGCAGCCAAAGCAAGAGCAGTCAGAACTCTATTCTTCATCCTGACCTCCTTGATCAAATTGAATCATCTCGCCAAGAATGCGAGACAGCTCTTCCTCATCCTTAAACTCAATCTCGATCTTATTCTTACCGCGCGAGCTCTTTACGCGTACGTTTGTGTTAAACACCTGACGCAGAACGCGTGCAGCTTTTTTAAAAGACTGAGGTGTTGCGGGGCGAGGCGCTTTGGGCGTCTCTCCGGCAGAAAACAATGGAGCAAGATTTTCTGTCGCACGGACAGACAATCCCTCTGCAACAACCTTCTCAGCAAGCTTAATGCGTGCATCCTCATATGGAACCGCAAGAATTGCACGAGCATGACCAGCAGTCAGCTTGCCTTCGAAGATCATCTGCTGAACTACCTCTGGAAGATCAAGCAGACGCAACGAATTGGTAATTGCAGAGCGAGACTTGCTGACAGCCTTTGACAAGGCTTCCTGAGTCATACCACTCGCATCGATGAGCTGTCGATATCCCTTAGCCTCTTCGACAGGGTTAAGGTCAGAACGCTGAAGGTTTTCAATCAGCGCGAGTGCAAGCATCTGCTCATCATCAACATCTTTAATGATGACGGGAAGCTCTTCAAGGCCGGCAAGCTTTGAAGCCTGATAACGGCGCTCACCCGCGATAATCTCGTAGCCATTACCGTGCTTGCGCACAAGAAGCGGCTGAAGAACGCCATGCTCCTGAATTGACTCACTCAACTCTCGAAGCTCGGTCTCATTGAAATGAATTCGTGGCTGATTTGGGTTCGGAACGATGTCTTCGATTGGAAGCTTAGTTTCCGAAGAGGCATTTGATGCTGACATTGCAGATCCACCAGTCTCATATTCAGCTTCTGAGACCAGCGCATTGAGTCCACGACCCAAGCCACCGCGCTTCTTAGGGCTAGGCACGTTTAATCACCTCTTTAGCAAGGTTCATATACGCCTTTGCGCCCTTGTTCTGTGGCGCATAGGTAATTACAGGCTCACCAAACGAGGGTGCTTCTGAAATTTTAACTGTACGTGGAATCAAGGTCTTGAATGCCTTGTCACCAAAATACGATTGAACCTCTTCCACAACCTGGTTCGAAAGCGATGTGCGCGAATCGTACATAGTCATAAGTACGCCATAAGTATCAAGGCTCTTATTTAGGCGTGTTTTAACCATCTTCATCGATTCAAGCAGCTTTGTGACACCTTCCAGTGCGTAATATTCACACTGAATAGGAATCAAAACACTATCCGCAGCTGTTAACGCATTAATGGTTAGCAAACCAAGCGATGGCGGACAGTCGATAAATATAAAATCAAACTCATCCTGAACAGGCTCAAGTAGATCCTTTAAGCGAGTTTCACGGGCAATCGCACTGACAAGTTCGATTTCCGCACCTGCAAGCTGGATAGTAGCCGGAATTACAAAAACCTTATTGCAATTTGTATCAAGAACGAGCGATTCTGCCGGAACATCGTTCAGCAATGCATCATAGATGCAGTGATCGAGCTCTTCTTTTTCGATTCCAAAACCACTCGTACTATTACCCTGTGGGTCAAAATCGACAATTAACGTCTTTCGGCCCAGTTCACCCAACGCCGCTGCAAGATTTACAGCTGTGGTGGACTTACCTACACCGCCTTTTTGGTTGATGATAGCGATGATACGCGTGTCTTTTGCGCTCTTAGAACGCTTAACGTCGCGAAATCCCACGGTCCCTCCTGGTGTATTTAAAGCTGTTGAATGGAGGATGTTTCACGTGAAACAATCCGATTCGACATCGATTGTTATGTTTCACGTGAAACATAACAATCGACACTATCCATTATGTTTCACGTGAAACATCTAGGCAAGCGGATTCTTTTTTGCCATGCCATTAGCACGCGGAAGGGAAACAGATGCCTGACGAGTCTTTTTAAGGATAATAAATTCACGGTGACCCAGACCATTCGGCAAATCAAGGTCGTCCGTCATAAGCGTGGTAAAGCCGCATATCTTTGCAGCAGCAATACCAGATTGAAACTCTTCATCAGATGGATTCCCCTTCGTAATAACAAAGAGACCACCATCTTTTAGAAAAGGAGAAGCATATTCAACGAGAACCGGTAATGGTGCGAGCGCACGGGCGGTCACAACTGCAAATTGCTTCTTATGGGATCGAGCATATTCCTCAAGACGATCGTGAACGGCATAAGCATGCTTGAGTCTAAGCGCACTAACAAAGGAGTTAACAGCATCTACTTTCTTGCCAACGGAATCGATATAGGTAGCCTTTCGCCCACTTGCAATAGTCAACGGAATACCTGGAAATCCAGCACCGGTACCCATATCAAGCAAAGCACCTTCAGGAGCTTTATCAATATAGGGCAGTAAAACAAGTGAGTCCAGAATATGAAGGACGGCTGCATCATCAACATTCAGGATGCGCGTTAGATTAGTAGTCTTATTGGCCTCCAGAACAAGATCAAGATGCTTGATACAGACACGAAGGCTCTCGTCGGAGACCTTCAAAGAATAGTCTTTGCGATACGAAATAAGACGGCCCAGCATTTGGCTTGCCTGCTCATCAGTTAAAACAAACAAGACGACTCCTTTCTGACAAAAATCAGTGTATCGAGAACTTTTGACAAAAAAAGGGGACGTGGAAACCACGTCCCCTTAGCATAGACTCGAGAAGATTATCGAGCAACAATCACAACATGGCGATCGGGGTCAGAGCCCTCAGAATGCGTGTCGACAGCATCGTTACCACGAAGGGCAATATGAACCAGTCGACGTTCGTAGGCATTCATAGGCGGCAAAGAAACACTTTTATGAGTGCGAATAGCGCGCTCGGCAGCGGACTGGGCCATAGAAGCAACCTTGTCCTGTCGACGGCTCTTATAACCTTCGACGTCGACGACGACCGGATACCTAAAGCCAAGTTTGCGGCTCACCAGCAAAGAGAACATAACCTGAAGGGCATCAAGGGTGCGACCATGACGGCCAATGAGAACAGCAAGGTCGGGAGCCGTTACATCCAAAATCAGCTCACCTTCGTCGCCCTCATACTCATCGATAGGAGAGTTGGCGGCATCGAAGTGCGAAAGGATGGAACGCAGGATGGAAATAGCAACATCGGCAATGGTGTCGAGCTCCTCATCGGTCAGCTCTTCACCAGCCTTGTAGCGCTGTGCAATCTCGGGATAATCGCCCGCGACCTGCGGGGCAACCTCCTCAAGCATATCCTCGATGATCTCTTCAGACATAACGTACTCCAAAAGTTAGGTACCTAAATAAGATTGATATCCCACTACTTCTTCTTGTGCGGGCGCGGCTTCTTCTCTCGACGAGTGACCTCAACCTGCAGCGGAGCGTTCTTAAGACGCTCCTCCTCATCGGCCTTCGCCTTGTCGATGACCTTCTGCGTCACAAAAATCTGCTGGATAACCTGCCAAGCAGACGAGACGTCGTAGTACAGCAGAACACCAACGGGAAGGCTCCAGCCCATCCAAAGCATCATGACCGTCATGACAACGGCCATCATACGCATGCTCTGAGCCTGCTGGCCGGTCTGGTTGCGCGACATATAGAGCTGCGGAATCAGGGTCAGGACGGCGAACAGGATCAGGCAAACCAGCGCAGGCAGTGCAACCATAAAGCCATCGGCAAAGGAAGCACTCGGCGTGGTGGTCAGGTCGGGCAGGATGTTGAAGAACGAGAACGTGCCGTCGTTAAAGTACTGCGGCAGGTTGCGCAGCAATGTAAACAGGGCGAACAGGATAGGCATCTGAATCAGCAGCGGCAGACAGCCAGCCATGGGGTTGAACTTGTTCTCGCTGTAGAACTTCTGCATCTCCTCGGCCTGACGCTGGGGATCGTCGGCATAGCGCTCCTGGATCTCGAGCATCTTGGGCTGCAGCACCTGCATGCGAGCCGTCGACTTGGTCGACTTGAGCATGAGCGGCGTCAGCAGCAGACGGATGATGACCACCAGGATGATGATGGACAGGCCCCAGTCGACCGCAAAGGTCTGGATGAGCTTGAGCAGCTCGAAAAGGATGTTAACGATCCAATCCCACATGTAAGTTTTCCTCCGATAGCGAGTGCCCGCTAGGGCACAGGGTCATAACCGCCGACGTGCAGGGGATTGCAACGAGCGATGCGCCTCACGGCAAGCCAGCAGCCTCTCAAAACACCGTGCTTCTCAATCGCCTGGATGGCGTATTGCGAGCACGTTGGGTAATAAATGCAGGCGTCAGGCAATAAGGGCGAAATAACCTGTTGATATATGCGAATAGGAGCGATGGCAACACGTCGCAAAACGTGATTGCTCATCGCTCCTCCCCGGCAACGCCGGCGCGCTTCATAAGCGAACGCAACGCCTTGTCCATCTCCTGCGGCGAGGAAACCCTCGTCTTGGGAGTTGCAAACAAGATGATGTCATAACCCGCAACGGGAAATCCGCAGCTGCGGGCGGCCTCGCGCATCACACGCTTAGATCGGTTGCGCACGACGGCACAACCGAGTCGCTTAGCACCAACGAAGGCGACCCTTCCGGAGTCGCCTTCGCCAACCGATTCACATATGGTCATTCGAATCAGAGGGTGATTGAAACGACGCCCCTGACTGAACACATGCTCGAAATCTTGCCGAGACTTAATAGTCTTCATGCGAGATGTGTGTATCGCTGCTAGACAGTGAGACGCTTGCGGCCCTTGGCGCGACGACGGGCGAGCACGGCACGACCACCCTTAGTGGCCATACGGGCACGGAAGCCATGGGTCTTGGCACGCTTACGCTTATTAGGCTGATACGTACGCTTCATCTTAAGTTCCTCCTGCTGCATTTCGAGTGTCCGCGGGGACGCGGACGCAGATATAGACACGTGAGCTTGAAGATTGTAGGGAAATCAATGTTCAAATGTCAAGAAATCAAAGGTAAAAGGTTGCGCAGTTCACACGGTTCCCCCATAAGCACAACCGAAATTTGCGCCTCATGGCAACCTTTCACGATATTTCATCGAGTTTTCAACAGTTCATGTTGGCAATGTTGAGAACTTTTCGCCCATTTTCCAAAGTTTTCAACAAGTTTTGAAAAGTTGTCGAAAGATGAGAAACGTTGCACGGTGAGCTACTATTTGTTCGAAACCTTTTGAAAGATTGCGAGCGGCATGTCTGACGACTTTTACACCATGGTCGATTCCGGAGACCCGGCACCCGACAACGAGCACATCACCGGCGTGCGCGAAGAGCGTGGCGAGGAAGAGCAGGCCGCTGCGAAAACGCAGGCTGCCATGTATGCCGCACGCATCGCGGTCTATGACGACATGCTGTCGACGCCGCGCGTCATCGTCATCGAACCTAAGGACGTGCGCACCTATCTGGAAGAGACAACCAACACCGTCTACCAGTGCATGAAAGAACAGGGCGGGCACATCTCGCTCATGGTTATCCGCGAGATTGTCGAAAACTTTATCCACGCCCACTTTGCAGAGCCCATCATCTCGATCCTAGACGGCGGCGACACCATCCGATTCGCAGACCAGGGACCGGGGATCGACGACAAGGAGCGCGCGTTCGACTTTGGCGTTACCAGCGCAAACAGCAACATGAAACGATACATCCGCGGAACCGGAGCCGGGTTTCCCATGGTGCAGGAGTACCTGGAAAACGCCGGCGGCGCTGTATCCATCGAGGACAACATGGGCAACGGCACCGTGGTCACGGTAAGCCTGAATCCCAAGCGCGTACAGGAAATCGAGCGCGGTGTCGCCGGGGGCCCCGCCGGCCCCCCGGACGCGGAGCAGCCGGCGTATCCCCTATCCAGCACGTTTGCACAGCAGCCCGTGGCGCAGCAGATGCAGCAGCCTGGAAGTTTTCCCATGCAAGACCCCCAGACACCGCTGGGCAACCCAGTGCAAAACATGCCGGAGGGGATAGGCTCGGCAGATCCGGACACAGGCGCCGTGCAGCAGACGGCGGCCATGCCAAACGTCGCGCAAATGGGCTACCAACCGTACCCACAAGGGTATCCTCCCCAATATATGCCGCAGCAGGGATATGCCCAGCCGTATCCACAGCAGTATCCTCAGCCGTACCAGCAGCCGTATCAGCAGATGCCGCAGGGAAACCTCAACCCCTGGACTCAGCAGATGCCGCCGCAGCCTTACCAACAGTGGCCGCAAAGTTTTCAACAGCAGACGCCGCCCATGCAGAGTTCTCAACAACCAGCAGCTCAAATGATGTATCCTAATGCGGCGAATCAATACGCACAACCGCAGTCGGACGTGTTTATAAGCGAACGCGGCAACGCTGCATTAGGGTATCTGGCCCAACATCAAGAGTGCGGCGCGACAGACTTGGCGCGGGCGTTTGGAAACTCTGCACCCACCTGGTCGCGCACGCTCAACGATTTGGCGCAGACGGGCTTGATAGTCAAACATGGGCAGAAATACCATCTGACCGAAATCGGAAGCGCTCGCGTGCGGGCCCAAGCTTAAGGAACGGGAGAGACAGTGGACGAGGAAGCAAGCATCATCCTGGGGGATGCCATCGCCTTTTGTCAGCGCGACGGCCAAGATGCGCGCCTCATCAACATGCTGGGGCAATCGCGTGCTGTGAGCCTGACCGAGGACACCTTGACGATTGAGGCCCCCTCACGATTTGCCATCGCTCAGCTCAAAAAGCATCAGCCGACCATCGAGGCGTACCTGGAAGAGATCGCCTTTGCACCGATTGCGCTCAACATCGTGGCACCACAGGGCTCCGCGGCAGATAACGCCGCACCCGCGGCACCCGTCGTTCCCCCGGCGGCGCCAGCTACCACCACAGTGTCGGCTCCCGAGCATCAAATCGGCGATGTTTCCCGTGAAACCATGCCCACCGTCTCGACGCCGGCGGCCCCCATGTCCGCTGCCACACACATGCCTATCGCGCACGACGCAACACCGGGCGAGGATTCGGGCATCGCAATCAAAAACACGCTTTCGGCCGACGATTTCCGCCGCATGATGAACCAGATGAAAGGCGAGGCGCCTGCAAAGAGTGCAAAACCAGCCTCCACATCGCCCATGAGCGTCCCCGCAGCTGCGGCACCGATCGAGCAGAACACCGACGGCGCGCCGCTCGCGGCCAACTCGAAATTCACCTTCGAAAACTTTGTCTACGGCCCAGAAAACAGCCATGCATATCGCTCAGCCCTCAAGTTTGCCGCGCTCGCGGACGAACGCGGCACATGCACATCCCTGTTCATCTATGGCAAATCGGGGCTGGGCAAGACCCATCTGCTGCTCGCCATCAAAAACGAGCTCGCCGAAAAGTCGCCCGAGATCAAGGTAAAGTACGCCAACTCACAGGCGTACCTCGATGACCTGATGACGGAGTTCGACCGCCAAAAGAAGAGCAACGCCCCCATCATGCAGGCATACCACGACGTGGACGTGCTCATCATCGACGACATTCAAAACATCATCGGCAAGCGCGCGAGCGTGGACTACTTCTTCCAGCTCATGGACGAGTTTATCCGCAACAACAAAAAAGTCGTCATCGCAGCCGACCGTGCGCCCAAAGACCTGAGCATGGACGAGCGCCTTACCAGCCGTTTTAATGCCGGTATGCTCTGTTTGGTGGCGGAGCCCAGCTACGAGATGAAATACAAGATCTTGCAGCGCTACTACGAGAACACGATAGCCGCCGCACCCGAGGCGGGTGACGACTCGCTGCTGGCGGCCTATGGCGGCGATGGTGGGCATCTGACCGACGAGCACTTTAAGCACATGGCAGAAGTCTCGGGAACCAACATCCGCGAACTCGAGAGCTTCTGCGAACGCTGCGCCGGCGAGGCAGGAGACCGCGAACGCGAGGGCAGCGAGCTCAGTTTCGACGACATCGACGCCATCGCAAGCCAGTACTTCGATACGTCGGCCAAAAAGATCAACGTGCAGACGGTCCAGTCTGTCATTGAAGAGCAGTACGGCGTGACGCACGAGGAGCTCATCGGCCCGCGCCGCAACGCCAACATAGCCAAAGCCCGCCATATCGCCATATATCTGGCCATCGAGATGTGCGAGATGACGACTACGGCGGTGGGTGCGGAGTTTGGCAACCGCAACCACTCAACCGTCAGTACGAGCTATAAAAAGGTTCAGAAGATGATTCAGGAAGACCGCACCATAACCGAGGATCTCAAATCGCTGCGAGATAAAATTACACTGCGCTCGTAGGGAAATAGAGACACCTGTTGAAAACTTGTCGAAACGCCGGGCATAACATGTCTAAAACTCGCCACAAGGCGATGAAAAGTTTTCCGCAGGTTTTGAACGTGGAAAACACGGTCGGTTGCGCACAGGGTGCTGTCGATTCTCTTTTTGGGGTTGACCAGCGCTTTTGGGAGTAATCAACAGTTTCGTCAGTGCTATTACTATTATTAAGATATTTATATCTATAGAAAGGTATTAAAAGATGAAGTTTACCGTCAGCCAAAGCTCGCTCACGCAAGCCATTGGCGTCGTTATGAAAGGCGTCGCTTCGGCATCTACCCTTCCCATCCTATCGGGCGTGCTCGTTAAGGCGCAGGACGGCATCTTGGAATTCCAAACCTCTAACTACACCATCTCGATTCGCCACCGCATTGCCGCGCATGTCGAAGAAGAGGGCGAGATGGTGATTCCCTGCAAGATGCTCTCGAACATTACGAAGACCCTTCCCGACGCTCCGGTTACCTTTGAGCTCTCGGAGCGTCAGGTGCTGATTGGATGCGAGAAGAGTTCCTTCCGCCTCAACACGCTCGACGCCAACGATTTCCCCGAGTTCCCTGCCTATGCCATCGAGAGCGCGGTGGAGCTCCCGACCGACATCCTGTCCGAGATGGTCGGTCGCGTATGGCGCGTCACTTCGACCGATAAGGCCCGCCCCATTCTGGGAGGCGTGCACATGAAGGTCGAGAACAACACCGTGCGCCTGGTGGCAACCGACTCCTTCCGCCTGGCCGTATGCGACACCCAGGTCGAGACCTCGACGCTCGAGGGATCCTTTGAGCTCAACGTTCCGGCCGACGCCTTCAACGACGCCCTGAGCATCATGGCCAGCCAGGCGACCATCATGATCGGCGCCACCGACACCCAGGTTGTCTTTGAGGCCGGCAACACCACCTACGTGTCGCGTCGTATCGAGGGCGTATACCCCAACTACAAGCAACTCATCCCCGATTCGTGCGTGACGAGCGTCAAGATCGACGTGGCGGCTTTTAATGCCGCCCTCAAGCGCGTGGCGGTCATCGCGAGCGCGAACCCCGCCGTCAAGTTCGAGATTGATGTCGAGAACGGTCAGATGGGCCTGTCCTCCATCTCCAATGACCAGGATCTGGCGCAGGAGACGATCGATGTCGAGGCCGAGGGCGAGTCGGGCACCATCGCCTTTAACTACCACTACATCTTTGGCTGCCTCAATGCCTTGTCCAAGGAGAAGGAGATCACGCTGGAGCTCAAGAGCTACTCGCAGGCGGGTATCTTTAAGTCCTACGACAAGATCAACTACCTGTACCTGGTCATGCCGGTTCGCATCTAGCGCTGCGTCATGACCATGTTTGCCCGCAACCTTTCCGTCGCGCGCTACCGCAGTTTCGATAGCTACCGTCTTGACCTGGACGAGGGCGTGACGGTGCTTGCGGGGCCCAACGCGGCGGGAAAGACCAACCTTATAGAGGCGCTGCAGCTTTTGACGAGCGGCGCCTCGTTTAGGCATCCCACCGCTGGCGAGCTCGTGCACGACGGCACGGGCTCGTGCAGGCTCGAGTTGAGACTCGAGGGCGATGGCCGCGTGCTCGATATGGGGCTGGGCGTTGAGGACGGCAAGCGCTCGTTTAGCCGTAACGGCAAGAGATGCTCGGCCGCCGGCGTGCGCGGGGTTTTGCCGAGCGTGCTGTTTTGCCCCGATCATCTGGATATGGTCAAGCGCGGCGCCAGTGTGCGCCGCGCCGCCCTCGACGACTTTGGCGTTCAGCTGAGCGCCCGTTACGCCGACCTGGTGAGCACCTACGGGCGTTGCGTGGCGCAGCGCAACGCCCTGCTCAAGGAGTCCTGGTGCTGCCGCGAGATGCTTGGCGCATGGAATGACTCCATCGCCCGCGCCGGGTCCGCCCTGCTCGTGCATCGTTTGGCCCTGCTCGACCGGCTGGCGGGCCATGTGCGCGCCGCGTACGGGCAGGTGGCGTCCGGTGAGGACGCAGACGTGTCCTATGTGTCCACGCTGGGGGATTTGCCTCAAGCCGAAGGGCGCGAGGAACTGAAAGGTTGGGCGTACGAGCATATGCTCGCGGCCCTCGATGAGCGTGCCGATGAGGAGATGCGCCGCGGCGTGACGCTTGTGGGTCCGCATCGCGACGAGATTGAGTTTACCGTTGCGGGTCGATCTGCCCGTTCGTTTGCCAGCCAAGGGCAGCAGCGAACGCTGGTGCTTGCCTGGAAGGTGGCAGAAGTGGCCGTGGCGCGCGATATCCTGGGCACCGCGCCACTGCTGCTTTTGGACGACGTGATGAGCGAGCTCGATGCCGGGCGTCGAGGCGCTTTTCTGCAGCTGATCGGTGATGACATCCAGACGGTCATAACCACCACCAACTTGGGGTACTTTACTGATGACCTGCTTGAACGAGCCAAGGTGGTGAGCATGGGTGAGGCGTGCTAATTACGAGCGCGAGAACGGAACGGTTGCCTTTGGCGGCTTTTTGGATGCCGAGCGTCAGCGCATCCTGGCGGCCGCGACACCTGAGCGCCGCGCGCAAATGGAGGCTGCCGAGGAGTCGCGCGCGGTCTATCGTGCCTGGAATGCGGTGTGCTCGGGCACGCGCGAGGGACGCCACGTGACGGGCCTGCGCTACCTGCCCGAGTCCAATGAGCTGCTGGTGTATCTCGATTCGCCCTCGTGGACGCAGGAGATGACGCTGCTGCGCGAGATCATCCGGGCGCGCATGGAGCGGGCCGGCGCGCATGTGGACGGCCTGGTGTTCAAAACGACCGCGCTCGGTCACACGCCGCCGGCTGCCAAGGAGCGCCTGCGCCCGGCCGTGACCGAGCGACCGCCGGTTCCGCACGCCGATCTAAGCGAAGCCGAACGCGGCGAGATCGAGCGCCAAGTGGCGCCCATCGAAGACCAAAAACTGCGCGAGGCCCTCGAGAATGCCATGAGAGCCAGTGCCGAGTGGGCCAAGGGCGTGCAAAGCAAGAAAGAGCCTTAAATCGCATCTGGTGGCCTTGTAGAGCCAAATACCCTCGCTCCCGAGGGTATTTTTTACGATAAACTAGTAAGGCTGTACACATTTTCTTAGCTGAAGGAGGACGTGTGGCAAACGAAAACGATTACGATGGCGGCGAGATTAAGATTCTCGAAGGTCTCGAGGCCGTTCGTAAGCGCCCGGGCATGTATATCGGCTCGACGAGCGCCAGCGGCCTGCATCACCTGGTGTGGGAGATCGTTGACAACTCCGTTGACGAGGCCATGGCCGGTTTCTGCACCGAGATTCACGTGACGGTCCACGCCGACAACTCCATCACGGTCGTCGACAACGGGCGAGGCATCCCCGTCGACGAGCATCCCATCAAAAAGATCCCGACGCTCGAGGTCGTTATGACGATCCTGCACGCCGGCGGTAAGTTCGATAACTCGGCCTACAAGGTCTCGGGCGGACTGCACGGCGTGGGCATCTCCGTCGTCAACGCACTGTCCAAGCGCGTGGTCGTGCAGGTGCGCCGTGATGGCAGCGTCTACGAGATGGAGTTCTCGCGCGGCAAGACCGTCAAGAAGATGGAGGTCGTGGGCACCTCGGATTCGACGGGTACCACCGTCAGCTTCTGGCCCGACGACGAGATTTTCGAGACCTGTGTCTACGATTTCGATACGCTGCACAACCGTCTGCAGGAGACGGCGTTCCTCAATAAGAATCTAAAGATTGTGCTGACCGACGAGCGCGAGGCGACTCCCCACGTGGAGGAGTTCTGCTACGAGGGCGGCATCATCGACTTCGTCAAGTTCCTCAACGACGGCAAAGACGTTCCCGAGGCCTTCAAGGAGCCCATCTATATCGAGGGCAAGTCGGATCCGGATGCGCCCGTGACCAAGATGGGCGAGGTCGAGGTGTCCCTGCAGTGGAATGCCGGCTACGGCGAGAACGTCATGTCGTTTGCCAACGACATCTACACCCCCGAGGGCGGCATGCATCTCGAGGGTTTCCGCACCGCTCTCACCCGCGTGATCAACGATTACGCTCGCAAGCAGAACCTACTCAAGGAGAAGGAGGCCAACCTGAGCGGCGACGACGTGCGCGAGGGGCTTTCGGCCGTCATCTCGGTCAAGCTGCCCGACCCGCAGTTTGAGGGCCAAACCAAGGCCAAGCTCGGCAGCTCCTACATGCGCGCGCTCACGCTCAAGATCGTGACCGATGGGCTGACCGATTATCTGGAGGAGCATCCCAAACCCGCCCGCGAGATCGTCAAGAAGGCCCAGCAGGCATGCAAGGCCCGCAACGCCGCCCGCAAGGCGCGCGAGGCGACCCGCCGCAAGAGCCTGCTCGAGACGGCGTCGCTGCCCGGCAAGCTCGCCGACTGCTCGGTACGCGATGCCGAGCTGACCGAGCTCTTTATCGTAGAGGGCGACTCGGCAGGCGGTTCGGCCAAGGACGGCCGTCGCCGAGACATCCAGGCGATTCTGCCCCTGCGCGGCAAGATTTTGAACGTCGAGCGCGTGGGTGACCACCGCGCGTTCTCGAGCGACACCATCCAATCCCTGATCACCGCGATCGGCTGCGGCGTCACGACGAGCGCCGGCGACGGTGGCGACTTCGATATCAGCAAGGCGCGCTACCACAAGATCATCATCATGACCGATGCAGACGTTGACGGTGCGCATATCCGCATCCTGCTGCTGACGTTCTTCTACAAGTACATGCGCCCGCTGATCGATGCCGGCTATGTCTATGTTGCCTGCCCGCCCATCTTTGGCATTAAGGTACGCAACAAGATCCATTACGTGTATCCCAACGGCCGCCAGCCCGAAGACGAGATTCTGCGCGACACCATTCAGAGCCTGGGCCTGAACCCCGACGACAACGACGAGGACGGCAAGGCCAAGGACGGCAAGATCACCAAGAAGCGCAAGGGCTATACCGTTCAGCGCTACAAGGGCCTGGGCGAGATGGACCCCAAGCAGCTTGCCTCGACGACGATGGACCCCAAGACCCGTATCCTGCAGCGCGTGTCGATCGAGGACGCCGTGGTGGCGGACCGCGCCGTGCGCGAGCTCATGGGTTCCGAGGTCGGCTATCGCCGCGAGTACATTGAAAAGCATGCGCATGATGCTCGGTTCCTTGACGCTTAAGAGGAGGTAACGTGGCAGACGATATCAACAACAACGAGGGTGTGGACGAGGCCGGCGACGCCGGCATGCCCGATGATCTGAAGCGCCTGCTCGCCCGCGCTGAGCAGGGCGAGGACGGCGATCCGAATTCCTATAACCCCGACGCCGAGGATGAAGAGGATGAGGATGCCGACGCCGAGCTCGAGGAGAGCTTCGGTGCGGTCGACCGCGGCGCCTCGGCCGGCGAGGATATCAACGGCGGTCAGCTCCAGATTTCGGAGTTCGGCCGCGAGATGAAGCAGTCGTTCATCGAGTACTCGATGTCGGTCATCACGGCGCGCGCCCTGCCGGACGTGCGCGACGGCCTAAAGCCGGTGCACCGCCGCATCCTGTACGCCATGAACGAGAGCGGCATCTACCCCAACCGCCCGCATAAGAAGTCGGCCTGGACGGTCGGCGAAGTTATCGGCAAGTACCATCCGCACGGTGACTTCGCGGTTTACGAGGCCATGGTTCGTCTGGCGCAGTGGTTCTCCATGCGCACACCGCTCATCGATGGCCACGGCAACTTCGGCAACATCGATGGCGACGGCGCGGCGGCCATGCGTTATACCGAGAGCCGCCTGGCAAAGCCTGCCATGGAGCTGCTGCGCGACCTGCAAAAGGATACCGTCGACTGGCAGCCCAACTACGACGAGTCGCTCGCCGAGCCCGTGGCGCTGCCCGCGCGCTTTCCCAACCTGCTGGTCAACGGTAGTCAGGGCATCGCCGTCGGCATGGCCACCAATATCGCCCCGCATAACCTCACCGAGGCGATCGAGGCCACCTGCTACCTGATCGACAATCCCGACGCCACCGTCGACGAGCTTATGCAGATCATGCCCGGTCCGGACTTCCCCACCGGCGCCATCATCATGGGCAGCGCCGGCATTAGGCAGAGCTATGAGACCGGTCGCGGCTCCATTACCGTGCGTGCCAAGGCTCACGTGGAATCCACCAAGACCGGTCGCAGCCGCCTGGTCTTTACCGAGATCCCTTACATGGTCAACAAGGGCACCCTGCAGGAGAAGATCGCCCAGCTCGTGAACGACAAGCGCATCGAGGGCATCTCGGACATGCGCGACGAGTCCAACCAAAAGGGCATCCGTCTGGTCATCGAGCTCAAGAAGGGCGTCATTCCGCAGGTCGTGCTCAACAACCTGTATAAGTACACCTCGCTGCAGACGACTTTTGGCGCCAACAACTTGGCGCTCGTCAATGGCGTTCCCAAATGCCTGAGCCTGCGCGAGATGCTGCAGCACTACATCGACCACCAGGTCGACGTCGTCACCCGCCGCACTCGCTTTGACCTTAAGAAGGCCCAGGCGCGTGCCCATATCCTCGAGGGCTACTTGATGGCTCTCGACCATATCGACGAGGTCATCAGCATTATCCGTTCCTCGCAGACCGACTCCGAGGCAAGCGGCCGCCTGATCGAGCGCTTTGGCTTTACGCCCGAGCAGACCACGGCCATCCTCGAGATGAAGCTGCGCCGCCTGACTGGCCTGGAGCGCGACAAGATCCAGGAAGAGCTGGACGGTCTGCGCCGCGCCATTGCCTACTACGAGGACCTGCTGGCGCATGAGGAGAAGATCCTGGGCGTCATCAAGGAGGAGATGCGTGAGATTTCGAAAAAGTTCGGCGACAAACGCCGCACCGAGATCAGCCATGTCGAAAAGGATCTGGATGTCGAGGACCTCATCGCCGACGAGGACATGGTCGTGACCATCACCCACACCGGCTACGTGAAGCGCATCCCGGTGGCTGCCTACCGCGCCCAGAAGCGCGGCGGCAAGGGCGTGTCGGGCGTCAACCTTAAAGAGGACGACGTCATCGACGAGATGTTTATCGCATCCACGCACGAGTACGTGCTGTTCTTCTCGAGCAAGGGCAAGGTCTACCGCCTGAAGGTGCACGAGCTGCCGGTGGGTACGCGCCAGGCGCGTGGCACCGCGATCGTCAACCTGCTGCCCTTTGAGGAAGGCGAGAAGATCGCGAGCGTCATCAGCTGCCGCGAGTTCCCCGCCGACGAGTACCTGATGTTTGCCACCAAGAGCGGCATGGTCAAGAAGACCGTGATGAGCGCTTACGACCGCAGCCGCCGTGATGGCCTGATCGCCATCAATCTGAGAGACGACGACGCGCTGCTCGCCGTGCGCCGTGTGCGCGAGGGCGACAAGATCATCCTGGCCACCACTGCGGGCAAGGCGATCATGTTCCCCGAGGACCAGGTTCGCGCCACGGGACGCGACACCAGCGGCGTTCGCGGTATTAGCATGAAGGACGGCGTGAGCGTTTTGGGTATGGAGGTTACCAACGGCAACGGCGACCTGTTTGTCATCACCGAGCGCGGCTACGGCAAGCGCACGCCGGTCGCGGACTATCCGGAGCAGAACCGCGGCGGTCAGGGCGTCTACACCATCCAGATGACCGAGCGTAAGGGAAACCTCGCGGCCATGAAGACGGTGGGTCCGCAGCACGAGCTGTTCATCGTGACGGAAGGCGCGACGGTCATTCGCGTCAAGACCGATGAGATTAGCCAGACCGGCCGAGCCACCCAGGGCGTCAAGATGATGACCGTCGACGACAACGACCGTGTGTGCGCTGTCGCCCGCATGACGGCAGCCAAGGAAAAGCCCGAAGGCGAAGGCGCCGAGGCCGAGGCAACGGTCGATGCCGAAAATACCCCAGTCGACCTAGGCGACGGCAACGACATGCCAGAGGATCTCCTAGACGAGTAAGAGGCCCTAGCTGGTAGAAAATATCAGACCCCATATATCGGCGGTCGGCGCACTGCGCGCCGACCGCTTTTTTGAAAACCTCGGGACTCGCGTTCGCCCCGGCCCCACGGCGGCATGTGAAGTCGATCGCGAGTTCCGCACGAGCCAGAGAGCACTTAATGTGCTCTCTGCGCGAGTCAGGACTGTCCGAGCAGGCGACTTTACATGCCGCCGTGCGGCCGGGGCGAACACCCTCCAAAGATTTTCAAAAAAGTTGTTGACGCGCGCGTAACGACTCGTCTAATATATCCCTTGCGCGATGGACCTGTAGCTCAGTTGGTTAGAGCGTCCGGCTGATAACCGGGAGGTCACAAGTTCGAATCTTGTCAGGTCCACCACTTTCTTTCGCAATAAACACCCCAGCGAGAGCCGAGTCGCCGCTGGGGTGTTTATTACTGTCTCCGTGGGGGTTTAGCTCAGCTGGGAGAGCGCGGGCTTTGCAAGCCTGAGGTCAGGGGTTCGATCCCCCTAACCTCCACCATGATGGACCTGTAGCTCAGTTGGTTAGAGCGTCCGGCTGATAACCGGGAGGTCACAAGTTCGAATCTTGTCAGGTCCACCATCAAAACTGTGAAGAGCCTCGAGGCATGGCCTCGGGGCTTTTTTCTTGTGTGTGATAAAACTCATTTTGGTTTTGTGTGCTGTGCGAAAGATTGGGTAGTATAGCTATTCAATGCGGCGAAGGCGCCGCGTGTTAACCGCTACGTACCGGAGGTGTTCCATGGTTCGTGTCGACATAGAGACCATCGTCATGGCCGCCGGTCCCGTGCCATCGCTTATCGTACTTCGCGAGCGCTGCAGCAAATCGGACTCCCCTGCGCCACTGCGCTCCCTTTCTATCCAAACTGGTTCCTTTGAGGCTGCGGCTATTAGCCGTGGTATCGACAGCGGTCGTGCCGAGCGCCCGATTGCCCATGACCTGCTGCTCGATACGCTTGATGCCCTGGATGCAAAACTCGAGCGCATCGAGATTGTCCGTGCCGAGCCTCCCGTGTTCTACGCGACGGTCGTCGTTTTGGCCGACGGCAGTGAGCATAGGATCGATGCGCGTCCGAGCGATGCCATCGCCCTCGCCGTGCGCAGCAATGCTCCCATGTTTGTTGAGGACGACATCATGAACCGCCTGGGGACCGTCTCTCCGGTTGCCGAGGAGGTCGATGACGAGCAGGAATTTGAGAAGTTCGACGAGTTCGTCCATACGCTCTCGCCCGATGATTTTTAAATGACGAGTAGCCATGAGACTGAGTGTGCACTGATGGGTCGCGGCGTTTCAGCCGAGGCCGCCGCCATTGCCCGCGAGGCCCAGATGCGCTCGGAGGCATCCGAGGCCGCACGCATTGCCTATGTGACGCAGGCCCGCACACTTCGCGAGCGCCGTGCCTCCTTTATCAAGATGGTTGCCGTCTCCGCACTTGTCGCAGCAATCTCCTCGCGCCTTCGTGGTACAGTTGGTGCGCTTGGGTTTTCGATTTCGACGGGCTTGGTCATCTGGGGCGTGGTCGATGCCGTGATGCTGACCAACCAGATCAAGGTACTCGATAAGCGCGCCGCCGATATGATGCGCGCCCGCGACGCCGCCGCCAAGATCGCTGCCGAGGCACAAGAGATGTAACGACGCCGGACTCGATGGGAAGGTCTAAAAATGGCACAGGATATGCAGGACGCCGGAAACGTCTCCGCCGAGCTCGACGCCATGGTGTGCGACCTCATCGGGGCATTTTTAGACGACCTGGCCGCTGGTGAGAACCCCGGCGTTGTCGTTGCGATCGAAGACGCCGCGTCCAACCGCTATCTGGCGGCACTCGACGAGGACGGCGAGGAGGCATGCCTCGAGGCTGCCACCAACTTTATCTCCGAGCACAAGATGGGCCTTAAGGACGAGGGCCTGGGTCGCATCGCCCGTTACGCCATCGGCTACACCGGTTGTGTCGAAATTGATGGCGGCTACCATGACGCCCTGCTTGTGAGTTTCTTTGAGACGACGCTCGAGAGCGGCTTTTCGGCATATGTACTGTACGAGGGTGTGGGCGCCGGCGATGGTTTTATGTGGAGCGACCCTGAACCTGCAGGCGAGGAAACCCCTCTTATCTAAAATCGCTAAAATAAACGAGTTTTCGGTAAAAGGCTCAAAATTCCCGCCGAGCGTTGTGTTACTGGGCGGGTCGCATACGCGTGCCGGTTGTATATAGATAGAAGATAGGGGAACTACATGCGCGTAGACAATCTGAGGAACATCGCCATCATCGCTCACGTCGACCACGGCAAGACGACGATGGTCGACAAGCTCCTGCGTGCCACGGACGCCTTCCGTGCCAACCAGCAGGTCGAGGACCGCGTCCTGGATTCTAACGACCAGGAGCGCGAGCGCGGCATTACGATTCTCGCCAAGAACATCTCTATCGAGTACAAGGACGTTAAGATCAACGTCATCGACACCCCGGGCCACGCTGACTTTGGCGGCGAGGTCGAGCGCGTGCTGCGTATGGCCGACGGCGCCCTGCTGCTGGTCGATGCCTTTGAGGGGCCCATGCCCCAGACCCGCTTCGTGCTGCGTCACGCCATCGACACCGGCCTCAAGATCATGATCGTCATCAACAAGATCGACCGTCCGGGCGCCAACCCCGAGAAGGCCTACAACGACTGCCTGGACCTGATGGCCGACCTGGGCGCCACCGACGACCAGCTTGAGTTTGCCATGGAGCACGTGGTCTACGCCAGCGCCATGAATGGCTTTGCCCGCCTTGACCCCAACGACGGCAACATGGACATGTATCCGCTGCTCGATATGATCATCGACGACATGCCCGCGCCCGAGGTTGACGAGAACGCCCCGCTGGCCATGCAGTGTGTGACCATCGACCACTCCAACTTCGTTGGTCGCATCGGTATCGGCCGTGTGTACTCCGGCGCCATCCACCAGGGCGATCAGATCCTGGTCGTCAAGAACGACGGCTCCAGCGCTACCGCTACCGTCAAGCAGCTCTTTACTTTCGACTACCTGGGTCGCACCGAGTGCCAGGAAGTCGGCGCCGGTGATATCGCCGCCGTCGTGGGCATCGACCGCACCGATATCGGCGATGTCTACACCGATCCCGAGAACCCTGTCGAGCTCGAGCCCATCGAGATCGACCCGCCGACCCTGTCCATCGTCTTTGAGGCTTCGACCTCCCCGCTCGTCGGCCGCGACGGCGACATCGTGGGTGCCCGTCAGCTCAAGGAGCGCCTGTTCAACGAGGCCGAGAACAACGTGACCATGAAGATCGAGGAGCTCGAGGACAAGAGCGGCGTCGAGGTCTCGGGCCGCGGCATTCTGCACCTGTCCGTCCTGATGGAGTCCATGCGCCGCGAGGGCTTTGAGTTCCAGGTCGGTCGTCCCCGCGTTCTGTTTAAGAAGGACGAGAACGGCAACAAGATGGAGCCCGTCGAGCAGGCCGTCGTCGAGTGCCCGGACGAGTACTCGGGCAAGGTCGTTGAGGTCTTCGGCACCTCCGGCGGTATCATGACGAGCATGGATACCTCGGGCATCGTGACGCACCTTGAGTTTAAGATCCCGACCCGCGGCATCATGGGTCTTAAGAACCGCATCATGAACGTCACTCACGGCGAGGGCGTGTTCTACCACACCTTCCTGGAGTACGGTCCCTATGCCGGCGAGATCGGCAACCGCCAGAACGGCGCCATGATCTCCATGACCACCGAGAAAGCCGTTGCCTACGCTCTGGGCACGCTGCAGGAGCGCGGCCAGCTGTTTGTTGAGCCGGGTACCGAGTGCTACGAGGGCATGATCGTGGGCGAGCGCAGCAAGGCCGGCGACATGGTCGTCAACATCGCCCGTACCAAGAACCTGGGCAACCAGCGTTCCTCGACCTCCGATATCTCCGTCCAGCTGGTGCCGCCCCGCACCTTCTCGCTGGAGGAGGCGCTGGAGTACATCGCCGACGACGAGCTGGTGGAGATCACTCCCAAGAACATCCGCCTGCGCAAGCGTCTGCTCAATGCTACCGACCGCAAGAAGGCCGCAGTCCGCGCCGGTCAGGTCAACAAATAAGCGCCGAGCTTTATAGCGACTAACAAGAAAGGGCGCCGACCATCGCGGTCGGTGCCCTTTTTGGTGCACAGGGATTGGGTTGGTCTGCACCACCGCAAAGGTGTCTGTCCCCTTTGTGGTGGTTGACGGCTAGGCGGAAGGAAGGCCCGGAGTATTGGCGGCCTGCTGCGGCTTGAGGCGGGCGTTGCGCCAGATGATCTGGATGACGTAGCCGAGCGTAAAGACGAAGGCTACGCCGCTGACAAAGCTGCCCATAAGGGGAAGTGCCGTGAGTGCGCCCGCGGCGATACCGCCCACGGCGGCCATGGCGTAGCGGTTCTGGCTGTGTCCGATCATGCGTGCGATCGCGGTGCCCGTAAACGCCGCCGAGACCAGAGCGATACCGATCACGGCGCACATGAGAGCTCCGGCGAGTGACAGACCTGCAATCGAGATGATGAGTAACAGGACGGCGGGAACGGCGGCCACCGTGCCCAAAAGACCGCTCACCCACAGCGGGATGGGTCGTTGACGAAGCATGCCGGCGGCGCTGGCGGTCGCGCGCGGAAAGACGAGCTCGAGGAGGATCGCGACAAAGCAGGTGGAAAGCGCCGCGGCGACGATGCCGCCGATGGTGTCGTTAATCGTTGAGGTGTTCTCGTTCTCGGTACGGTCGATCTTGAGGGAGCCGACCTGAGCGCCCTCGGCCCGCTCGGGGTCCTCGGAAACATGCGCGCTCACGGTGCCGGTGATGCGGGCGTTTTTGCCCAAGACGAGCTTATCGGCCCAAACCTCGACATCGCCCTCGACGGTGCCGTCGATGGTCACCGTATCGCCTGCAAGTGCTGCCGACTTGGTGGAGCCTCGCAGGGCAACAGTATCGCCCATCGCGTAAAAACAGTTGGCGGTGCTACCGGTGTTGAGCACGACGTGCTGACCGGCTACCGTCACGCTGCCATCGATTGCGGTTTTGGAGATATCGATGGTGCGCGCCGCCAGGCGAATGGCGCCGCCTACGGTGCAGTCGCGAATCGATAGGCTGTCGCATGCCGCGATAATATCGCGGCCGATGGAGGCATCGTCCAGGTTAAGGCTTTGGCCAGCCCAGTACAGGTCGCCCGCGACGCCAGACGGATTTGAGTCAGCTTCGGTTGCGAGTACGTTGCCCGCGGTGTCTGTGCCGGCGAACGACGCCGTGGGAAGTACGGTCAGCGCAAGCGCAATCAGTACGAATAGGAGGGCGATGCGGGCCTGCGCTTTGTGGCGCTTGGTCGACGGTTCTAGGTTGCAAGGCATAGTGAATCCTTCGTTAGATACTCGGCGTATATCTAACAGGGTACCCAACGTGCGAGCGCTCTAAAAGAACCTCTCGGTTGCATTTCGAAGGGTCGTGCCGTGCTATCTACTTTTTGCGATGTAAAAAGCGCGCGATGTCTTCTTCGGTGGGGCTTTTGATGTCAAAGCGCAGCGAGAGCCAGCGCAGACCCATGGTCACGATAACGCATATGACCAGCGCGGCGACATTGCTGACCAAGCCACTCATGACGAGGCTTACATAGCTTGCCGATCCGGCGATGGCCGCGATGGCATAAAAGTTGGTGCGTTGGAAAATGCCCGGAACCACGCCCATAAAGCCGTCGCGCAGCATGCCGCCGCCCACCGCGGTGAAGAAGCCCATCATGATGCAAACGACGGGTGCAAATCCGTAGACCAGTGCCTTGTCTGCGCCGGTTGCCGCATAGATGCCGACCGAGATGATGTCGAGCAGGGGGATGAGTTTGTCGGGCTTATCGACGATTGCCGGGAAGATGTAGATGATGGCTGCCGTGGCAATGGAAAGCGGGAGCGCCATCGGCTGGTTGAGGATGTAGACGTTGCCCACTTGCAGCGTCATATCGCGCAAAAGACCGCCGCCCAAGCCGCAAACCACGGCGAGCGCGACGGCGCCCACCAGGTCAAGCTTGTGCTCGCGCGCGACCAGAACGCCTGAGATCGATGCCGCGACAACAGCGAACATCTCAAGCCAAAATGGGATAGCGACCATGGCATCCGAGGCATGTGAGGTAACGGTTATAGCGGCGACGACGGGCAAGATGGGGTCCTTTGGGTTACGGGTTTGGACAATGCCCGTACATAGTACATGTTCGGCGCCGATTGCGACCCTATTGCTCGGCAAACGGTCGGGACTGGGTGCGGTCATAGGTTTCAAGTATGTACATCAGCCTCCAAAGATGTCGAAAAATATCGTTTTTGGAGGGTGATGTACATGTTTGGGGATCTGGGTTGATGCTGAACGCGATGGGGACGTGGCTGAATAGGAGGGATGTCTAAATTTTGAGCGGCGCTCAAAATTTATCCGGTCGGCTTACGCCGACCGCGCTGCGCTAAAAACGCGCCACTGGTGCGTTTTCTTTACGCTTTGCGCCCTGGCGGGTTCGAACCCCTCCTTCTTCGCCGTATTTGCTTGTTAGGGACTCAAAACAAAAAAGCTCCCATTCCTGGGAGCTTTCACAACCAAAATGGCGGAGGAGGAGGGATTCGAACCCTCGTGACCTTATACAGGCCAAACGGTTTTCGAGACCGCCGCATTCAACCACTCTGCCACCCCTCCGCGTGGGGTAAAAACAAAGCAGGCACTAAGGCCTGCTTTGGAATTAACTGGCGGAGAGTCAGGGATTTGAACCCTGGAGACGCTTTTGACGCCTACACGATTTCCAATCGTGCTCCTTCGGCCACTCGGACAACTCTCCGTTAAATGCGAAAGTCAGTATACACGAGGAATCGAAAAGTGCAAACAGAAAACTTGGCATTTTTTAAAGCGCTCGCTCCGCACCCGTATCCGGCATGTGCCAGATGAGTACTAAAAAAGCATCCTGACCAGCCAGATCCCGCTCGATGATCTGTTCAAAATAGGTATTCATGAATGACGTGGCAGCGAATTTAAAAATTTTGAGGCAATCGATCGAACCGGTGGTATGCATTTCGTGACCACAACCCTGCAATCGGCGACCTGCGGTTTGACTCAGGTTGTCCTCGCCGCAGCGTATCTTGCTATCGAATCCGTCAAGCTCTTGGTCAGCATTTGGTTGGAATACGCATGAAGAGCCGTGTAAGCATGGGTATATGTGGAGGTCATGAGGTTGTAGCTGCATATTCTTGCAGCCTGGGAGGTTGAAAGATATTATTACCAAGTCTTTTCCTGCTTCAGGCGCACCTTCACGACCTGAAGCCACATTTGCCCAGAGGAGGTGACAATATGAAGGCTTATGAACTGCTGTTCTTTGTTGACCCGTCGCTCGACCCCGAGACTCGTCTCGCTGTTATGAAGCGTATCGATACCACGATCGCTGAGGGCGCTGGCAAGGTCGACTCCGTTGACGAGTGGGGCAAGCGCAAGCTCGCCTACGAGATCAACGACCTCACCGATGGTGACTACACCCTCATCAACTTCCACGCAGATCCTACCCAGATCGCCGAGCTTGATCGCGTCCTGCGCATCACCGACGCTGTGGTCCGCCACATGATCGTCCGTCGCGACGACCAGGAGTAAGACTGTCGTTTTGGACTGGGCTAGTGCCCCAAGAGGAAGTAGTGAGTTATGAGCATCAATCGAGTGAACATCACCGGTAACCTCACCCGCGATCCCGAGCTGCGCGCCACCGCCGGCGGAACCCAGGTTCTGTCCTTTGGCGTCGCCGTGAACGATCGTCGCCGCAACGCGCAGACTGGCGAGTGGGAGGACTATCCCAACTTTGTTGACTGCACTATGTTCGGCACCCGCGCCGAGGCCGTGAGCCGTTTCCTGGCAAAGGGAAACAAGGTCGCGATCGAGGGCAAGCTGCGCTACAGCTCTTGGGAGCGCGACGGTCAGCGCAGGAGCAAGCTTGAGGTCATCGTCGATGAGATCGAGTTTATGAGCTCCCGTGGTGGCCAGGGTGGCTACGATCAGGGCGGTTACGCCCCCGCAGCTCCCGCGCCCGCAGCACGTCCTGCCGCACCGGTGGCTACGCCGCCCGCGGTCGACGTCTACGATGAGGACATCCCGTTCTAAGGGTTGTTCACCTATTTTTGAGTGAGAGGCGGCTTCGGCTCGCCGAAGTTGCCAAATGAAAGGTATTTTGACATGGCTAATGATTATTCTGCACGTCAGCCGCGTCGTAAGTACTGCCAGTTCTGCAAGGAGAACACTGAGTTCATCGACTATAAGGACACTCAGCTTCTCCGTAAGTACATGACCGACCGTGGCAAGATCAAGCCCCGTCGCGTCACTGGCGCTTGCACGCAGCATCAGCATGACATCGCCAACGCCATCAAGCGCGCCCGCGAGATGGCTCTCCTGCCGTACACCGTCCCCGTGGTTTCCTCTCGTGGCAACCGCGACCGCGGCTAAGAAGGGAGACGCATCATGAAGGTTATTCTTCTCGATGAGATCAAGGGCAAGGGCGGCGAGGGTGACGTCGTAGAGGTCGCTCAGGGTTACGCTGAGAACTTCCTGTTCCCCAAGAAGCTCGCTGTTGCCGCCACCAAGGGCAACCTCAAGCAGCTTGACGAGCGTCGCAACAACATCGCCAAGCGCGAGGCCGTCCGTCTGGCTACCGCCAACGAGACCAAGGCTGCCTTCGAGGGCAAGCAGGTCACCGTTGACGTCAAGGTTGGCGACGAGGGCATCCTCTTTGGCTCCGTTACCGCCGCTATGATCGCTGACGCCATCAAGGATCAGCTCGGTATGGACATCGACCGCAAGCGCGTCGAGCTCGGTAAGCCCATCAAGGTTGCCGGTGCCCACACCGTCGCTATCTCGCTGTACCGCGAGATCAAGGCCGAGGTTGTCGTTCTCGTCGGCGTTACCGCCGAGGAGCTCGCTGCCGAGGCTGAGGTTGAGGAGACCGCTGAGGTCGCCGAGGCCGAGACCGCCGAGGTCGAGGCTGCTGCCGAGTAGCATTTGCTGCAACGCAACAATCTTGTTCTAAGAAGGGCGCTCTGGGAGACCAGGGCGCCCTTTTATTTTTTGCGCTGGGTGAGTGTCGTGGCAGTCATTGAGATGCGGTCCCGTGTATGGGACCGTTCATCCGTTTGGTTCGGTGATGATTGCCAAGCCGCGGCTCGATTTATAGCCGCGGCTGATACTATGGATGCTCGCAAGCGATATGAATGAGGACGCTCATGGCATATGACGATAGGGAGACGGGGCTGACGGTCGAGGACCGTGGCTCTAAGTTGGGTCTCCCCCAAAACCAAGATGCAGAGGCCAACGTACTGGCCGCTATGCTGCTATCGCCCGAGGTGGTCGAAGAGGCCCAAGTCGAGCTGCAGCCCGATGACTTCTACCGGCCCATTCATAAGACCATCTATACCGCGATGGTCGATATGTATAACAGTCGCATCCCCATTGACTCTATCTCGCTGATCGATTACCTGCGAAGCATCAACAAGCTCGATGCCGTGGGCGGCGAGGCGTACATTTTGGAGCTGATGGGACAGACTCTGTCGCTCGTCAACTGGCAGCACCATGCCGCCATCGTTCGCCGCGACTCGATGCTGCGTGAGCTGATTGGCGCCACCAACGAGATCAACGCGCTGGCCTACAACGCCCCCACCGACACCAAAGAGGTCGTGGAGCTGGCCGAGAGCAAGCTGCTTAAGGTCACGGCGCGTGAGGTTAAGTCGAGCTACAAGACGCTGACCGAGTTTATGGTCGAGGCCTATAACGAGGCCGAGGAAGTGTGCAAGGCCGGCGGTCAGGCTGCAGGCGTGCCCACGGGCTTTCCGTCGCTCGACCGTATGCTCATGGGTTTCCGCGAGGGCCAGCTCATCATTATCGGCGCCCGCCCCGCCGTTGGTAAGACGTCGTTCGCCCTGAACTTGGCGCTCAACGCCGCCGCCGCGGGCTATACCGTCGGCTTCTTCTCGCTGGAGATGTCGGGCAAGGAAATTGCCCAGCGTCTGATTTGCGCCTATGCCATGATCTCGATCAGCGACTTCCGTACGGGCCGCATTAGTCCCGAGCAGTGGGCCAACATCAATGAGGCCACGCAGACGCTGTCCAAGCTCGATATTCTGATTGACGATACGCCCGGCACCACGGTGACCGAGATTCGCGCCAAGAGCCGCCGCATGCTCCATAACAAGGAGAAGGCCATCATCATCCTGGACTATTTGCAGCTGGTGAGTCCCCCGCCGGGACGTCGTTCCGAGAGCCGCACCGTCGAGGTCTCCGAGATGTCGCGTGGTCTGAAGATTATGGCCAAGGAGCTCAAGATTCCGCTGATCGCGCTGTCGCAGCTGTCGCGTCAGGTCGAGTCCCGTACCGGCAAGCGCCCGCAGCTGTCCGACCTGCGTGAATCGGGCTCCATCGAGCAGGATGCCGATATCGTCATGTTCTTGGACCGATCCGCCGACGAGGCCGAGGCCTCGCGCGACGACCGACCCGACGAGGGCGTTACGCGTATCGTCGTGGCCAAGAACCGTTCGGGCCCGATTGGCGACGTCGACCTGATGTTCCTGCCGGCATCCACCAAGTTCTATGAGCTTGATGGGGCGCATACCGAGGAGTAGGACAGGCGCCCGTTGCACGGGTATACTGGGAATGTTTTGTGCTTCTGCGCACTTGCGGTGTGCGGACAGTCCATGAATGTGAGGAGTAAACATGCCGTCAACCGTTTTGGTCGGTGCCCAGTGGGGCGATGAGGGCAAGGGTAAGATCTGCGACCTGGTCGCCGGCGACTTTGATGCCGTCGTGCGCTATTCGGGCGGCAACAACGCCGGCCACACCATCGTCGTCAACGGCAAGAAGTACGGCCTGCACCAGGTGCCCTCCGGCATCATGTATTCCGACCACGTGTCGGTGATCGGTAACGGCTGCGTCGTCAACCCCAAGGTCGTCCTTGAGGAGATCGACATGTTCGAGGCCGACGGCATCACCACCAAGAATCTCAAGATCAGCGGCAACGCGCATGTCATCATGCCGTACCACATCGATCTGGATGGCGCCTTTGAGCAGAAGCTCGGCAAGAAGAACATCGGTACCACCAAGCGCGGCATCGGTCCGTGCTACCAGGACAAGATGGCCCGTATTGGCCTGCGTATGCAGGACATGCTGGATGAGGCGCTGTTCCGCGATAAGCTGGAGACCGCTCTTGCCCGCGTGAACCCCGAGCTAGAGCTCATCTACAACCTGCCCACCTACACCGTGGATCAGATTTGCGATGAGTACCTGCCCATGGCCGAGCGCCTGCGCCCCTACATCACCGAGACGAGCCTGCTGCTCAACAACATGATCGATGAGGGCAAGGATTTGCTGTTTGAGGGCGCCCAGGCGACGCTGCTCGACATCGATCACGGCACCTATCCGTACGTGACGTCTTCTAACTGCACCGCCGGCGGCGCCATTACCGGTTCCGGCGTCGGCATGAAGAACGTCGACCGCGTGCTGGGCGTCATGAAGGCCTATATCACCCGCGTCGGTTCGGGCCCCATGCCCACCGAGCTTTCCTATGAGTCCGAGGCCGGCCACACGCTGACCGAGGAGGGCTACGAGTACGGCGTGACCACCGGTCGCCGTCGTCGCTGCGGCTGGTTTGACGGCCCTATCGCCAACTATGCCTCGCGCGTCAACGGCCTCACCGACATCGCCGTGACCAAGCTCGACGTGCTTTCGGCCTTCGACACCATTAAGGTGTGCGTTGCCTATGACGTCGACGGCGAGCGCTACACGAGCGTGCCCGAGCACCAGGTGCGTTTTGAGCATGCCAAGCCCATCTACGAGGAGCTCCCTGGCTGGAAGTGCGACATCACCGGCTGCCGCAGCTTTGATGAGCTGCCGCAGGAGGCTCAGGACTACGTGGCATTTATCGAGGATCTGGCACACACCCGCGTGACGTTCATCGGCGTCGGCGCCGGTCGCGAGCAGATCATCAACCGATTCTGGAAGTAATCGGCGTTATTTGGTTATTGCGATATACCCCTTTGCAGCCCAGATGGGCGGCCGAGGGGTATATTTGCTTGTAATGGGCCCGCGCGGAGCGGGCCGGTAATCCATAGAGGAGGCACCCTTGAAGGCGGACACTCAAACCATCGACATCCTGTTGTTGGGCAGCGGCGGCCGCGAGCATGCTCTGGCAGCCAAGCTCGCAGCATCACCGCGCGCCGGCAAGCTCTACATCGCGCCGGGTAACGGCGGCACCGCGAGCTGCGGCGAGAATGTGGTTCTCGACGATTGCGATCCTGCGGCCGTGGCGGCGTTTGCCCAGAGCCATGGATGCGGACTCGTGGTGATTGGCCCCGAGGCTCCGCTCGTGGCGGGCGTTGCAGACGCCGTCCGCGCGGCGGGCATCCCGTGCTTTGGCCCGGGTGCCGAGGGCGCCCAGATGGAGGGCTCTAAGCTGTTCTCCAAGCAGCTCATGGAGCGCGCCGGTATCCCGACGGCAGCCTATGGCTCATTTACCGACGAGGCTTCGGCTCTTGCCTATGTGCGCGAGCAGGGCGCTCCGCTGGTCGTCAAGGCCGACGGCCTTGCCGCGGGCAAGGGCGTTATCGTGGCAACCGAGCTTTCGCAGGCCGAGGAGGCTGTGCGTGAGTGTTTTGGCGGCACCTTTGGCGATGCCGGCAACACGGTGGTCATCGAGGAGATGCTGACCGGCCCCGAGTGCTCGCTGCTGGCCTTTACCGACGGCAAGACCGTGCGTCCCATGGCCACCTCGCAGGATCACAAGCGTGCGCTCGAGGGCGACAAGGGCCCCAACACGGGCGGCATGGGCGTCTACAGCCCGGTGCCCATCGTGACCGACGAGGAGCACGCCACCATGGTGAAGGTCATGGAGCAGACCGTGGCAGAGCTCGCTGCCGAGGGTATCGACTATCGCGGCTGCCTGTACGGCGGCTTTATGCTCACCCCTGCCGGCCCCAAGGTGCTGGAGTTCAATGCCCGCTTTGGCGATCCTGAGACGCAGGTCGTGCTGCCGCGCCTTAAGAACGACCTGGTCGAGGTCATGCTGGCTTGCGCCAACTGCGAGCTCGATCAGATTGAGCTCGATTGGCGTGACGAGTGGGCCGTGGCCGTTGTCCTGACGAGCGCGGGCTATCCCGGCAGCTACGAGAAGGGCAAGGTCATTACCGGCATCGAGGATGCCGAGGCTATGGAGAGCGTGACGGTGTATCACGCCGGTACTGCCGTGGTGGACGGCGAGCTCGTGACCAACGGCGGTCGTGTGCTCGCCGTGACCGCGCTGGGCGATACGTTCGAGAACGCTCGCGACCTTGCCTACGAGGCCTGCGAGAAGATCAACTTTGAGGGCAAGACCCTGCGCCACGACATTGGCCTGCGTGCGCTGCGCGGCCGCGACGCCTGGGATGCCTAAAATCCGAGAGGAATGAGACGAATGGACGAGAAGAACGAAGAGCTCGTGGACGCGCAGATCGTCGAAGAGGACAGCCGCATGTATGGGCACGCCGAGGGCGAGCCTGGCGGCGAGGTCGCTGACGAGCCGGCGCTGGTGCTGGGCGACGACGACCCGCACGATGCCGAGCTGCACGAGAAGATTCTTTCGGAGGAGTGCGCCTGGAAGGGCAAGATCCTCGACGTCCACCGTCTTGAGGTTGAGCTGCCCAACGGTCGCCGCAGCGCCCGCGATATCGTTCGCCATCCGGGTGCGGCGGCCGTTGTGGCACTGACCGAGAGCGGCAAGATCGTGCTGGTGCGTCAGTACCGCACCGCCATCGACCGCGTGACGGTCGAGATTCCCGCCGGCAAGCTCGATCCGGGCGAGGACCCGCTCGATTGTGCCAAGCGCGAGCTGCATGAGGAGACGGGCTTTAGGGCTGGTCGCATTCGCTTTTTGACGTCGATTGTCACGTCCTGCGGTTTTTGCGATGAGATCATCCACATCTACTTGGCTACCAAGCTCGAGTTTGATGCGCCCGACCCCGACGATGACGAGTTTGTCAACGTCGACCTGGTGCCACTGCATGAGCTGATCGACGCCGTACTCGACGGCAAGATCGAAGACGCCAAGACCGTTGTGGGTGCCTTGGCTTGCGACAGCATTGCTCATCGTTTGGGTGGAGCGGAACTTTAACGAGCGGGGATGATCCCGCAGGTTTGTGTAAGTCAGCGAAAGTGCTCCATTTGAGACAAGGTGGCCTAAAAGAGAAGGGAAGCGTATGGATATACGCGACCGACGATTGAAGGCCAGATTGTCCAAATGGAGCACTTGCAGCGTCGAGACGAAACGCGGTTTGGTAAAACCGCGTAAGGTGACTATGTTTAAGAGGTTTCTTTCGTATTACAAGCCCCAGATGGGGCTTTTTGTTGCTGATACTCTTTGTGCTCTGGTGCTTGCCGCCATTGACCTGGCGTTCCCCATTATCTTGCGCAATCTGACCGGCGGGCTCTTTACTCAGGGTCAGGCTGCTATTATGCAGGCGCTCGGTATGATCGCGGTGGGACTGGTGCTGATGTATGTCATCCGCTGCGCCTGCCGCTATTTTGTGAGCTATTGGGGTCATGTGATGGGCGCGCGCATGGAGTCCAAAATGCGCGAGGACCTGTTCGATCAGTACGAACGGTTTAGCTTTGCGTACTTTGATCGCAACAGCTCGGGCGACATGATGAGCCGCGTGGTCAATGACCTGTTCGATATCTGCGAGGCGGCGCACCACGTGCCCGAATGGATCATTATCTGCGGTATCGAGATCATCGGCTCGTTTGTGATTCTGTTTACCATCGCGCCGGTGCTCGCACTCGCCATGGCTGTGGTGACGGTGGTGTTCGCGGTCATTATGTTTTGGCAGAATATGCGCATGCGCGAGGTCTTTAGCGATAACCGCAAAAAGATTAGCGGCATCAACGCGCAGCTGCAGGATTCGCTGGCGGGCATGCGTGTGGTCAAGAGCTTTGCCAATGAGCAGACCGAGCGCTCTAAGTTTCGCGCCTCGAACAATCGCTACCTTTCGTCCAAGGAGAACATGTATCACGCCATGGGCGTCTATACCGCGACGTATGGCCTGCTCTCGGGAGTGCTTTATGTGATCGTGGTGCTGCTGGGCGGTTGGCTCGTTGCCCAGGGTCAGCTGCAGGCGGTCGATATGGCAACCTTCGCACTCTACATTTCGCTGTTCTGCACGCCGCTCGAGACGCTCGTCAATTCGGCTGAGACGTATCAGAAAGCCATCGCCGGCTTTAAGCGCATGGATGAGGTGCTCTCGACTGTCCCCGATATTCAGGATAAGCCGGGTGCTGCGGATCTGCAGGTGACGGCTGGTGCTGTGGAGTACCGCGACGTGTGCTTTAGCTACGAGGATGTTGAATTGGCCGAGCGCGGCGCCGACGGACGCCCTGTTATCGACCACATGGACCTGTCCATCAAGCCCGGTCAGACCATCGCTTTGGTTGGCCCCTCGGGCGGCGGCAAATCGACGACTTGTTCGCTGTTGCCGCGCTTTTACGACGTTGCCGCCGGCTCCATTAGCATCGACGGCCAGGATGTGCGCGACGTGACGCAGCATAGTCTGCGCCGTGCCATCGGCCTGGTGCAGCAAGATGTGTACCTGTTTGATGGAACGATCGGCGAGAACATCGCCTACGGCAAGCCGGGCGCCACGGCAGAAGAGATCGCCGAAGCGGCCCGCCGCGCCAATATTGATACCTTTATCGAATCGCTTCCGCAAGGCTACGACACCGTGGTGGGCGAGCGCGGCAGCCGTCTTTCGGGTGGTCAAAAGCAGCGCGTCGCCATCGCGCGCGTTTTTCTCAAGAATCCCAAGATCCTTATTTTGGATGAGGCGACGAGTGCCCTGGATAACGAGAGCGAGGAAGCGGTGCAGGAGTCGCTCGAAGAGCTGGCACGCGGCCGTACCACGATCATCATCGCCCACCGTCTCTCGACTATTAAGCATGCTGACGAGATTGCGACCGTTGAGCATGGTCGCGTTGTGGAACGTGGCACGCACGAGGAGCTTCTCGCCCGTGGCGGCACCTATGCCCGTTACTATCGAATGCAGTTCGAAGGTGCGCGTGCGCACGAGCTCGACTGATTGATATGACAGGAAGATCATGGCTGATAAGAACCCTTTGACTCCGGAAGAAGTGACGGAGTTATTCTCCGAAATCGATGCATCCGGCGTCTTGGATCCTACGCTCGCCAAAAAGCGCACCGAGCGCATGCGCGAGAAAGAGGCCGCCGTCAAGCGCGGCGACAAGGCGACGCTGGCGCGGCTGCGCAGCGAGGATTGCGCGAGCCAGGCAAAACATATCGACCCGCTGTCCGAGGACGACCCTTCGGGCTCGCAGGTGAGCCATACCATTACGAAGACCGCCATGGCCGTGGTTATCGGCATTTTGGTGCTGATTGTGGGCATGCAGATTGGCTACGGCGTGATGCGACGTCTGAATACCGCGAACCTTTCCGAAAGTGTTTCGGTGGATACCGTTTCGACCGCGCTCAAGGGTGGACTTGAATGGGGCAATGGCTTTACGCAGTTCCCGCTCGATTTTACCGTCGACGAGGCAGATGAGCGCACGGGCACGGTTGAGGTGACGGTGCTGGACACGTCTTCTGCCAATGAACTCGAGCTGCTGTCCAACGGTCAGATTCAGGCGGCGGCGCTCGCAACCAACGCCCTGCTCAACGACAAGATCGACCGTGTGGTGTATAACGTTCACGCCTATATCGACGAGGACAGCAGGATCCAGCATGATTCCTTCTTTGGCATGTTTCCTGCTCAGGGGCACCAAAGCGCCATCCTGACGTTCGTTTGGACCAAGAGCTCGTCCAACGCCACGAGTATCGACTGGAAGATGCGCATCGTAAGCATGGACGACACCATTGCCGAGCGCATTCAAAAACAGGTCAACTCGGTTTCATCGCTGATCGAGGACCCGGTGGTGAGCCAGACCAAGATCACGGAGGAGCAGGCCGAGCGCGATCTTGAGCATCGTCTGCACGGTCGAGAGATCTTCCGCGGCGGAAAGCCCGATCGCACGCCGTCCGAGCTGCTGGAGCAGGACAAGCAAAAGTAGTCCGCAGCCACATAGAACGATGCCATCCCGCGTGAGCCGCAAGCCCACGCGGGATGATTTTTCTGGGACGGGGATTAAAAAATCATTCTGTCATGTATGCAGTTGGCGACAAAGCCCTGCTCTCAGAATAATTTTTTAATCCCCGTCCCAGAAAAATCATTATGCACAGGAAGTCATAATTATCATTTTGTAAACAATTCTATGTAATTAATGCCATGGGCGATGCTTGCGGTTAGAATACCGCGAGGCCTAACTACACACCTTTAAGCCGGTCCTGTGAGACCGGGAAGGAGAACTATGGCGAACAACCATATTGCGGGCGCTGCCGCCCGCACCGTCGCGCCCAGCGAGCTGTGCCAGCGTATGCTGGCTAAAACCAGCAAGGGCACCTGCGGTCCCTGCATCCTGTATCTTGAGGATGGGACCATTTTTTATGGCCGTGCATGCGGTGCCGAGGGTACCGCAACCGGCGAGGTCTGCTTTAACACGTCGCTCGAGGGCTACTTTGAGGTCATGACCGACCCGAGCTATGCCGGCCAAATCGTAACCATGACCTATCCGCAGATCGGCAACTACGGCATTGACGAGACCGATGTCCAGTCGGCCTTCCCCGGCGATACCGCTCGCCCCGCGAGCGCTCCCGCCATGCGCGGCATGGTCGTCCACGACATGTGCGCCACGCCTTCTAACTGGCGCTCGACCGTCAGCGTGCCGGAGTACCTGCGTGCACACGGCATCGTCGCTATCGAGGGCGTCGACACCCGCGCTCTCGTGCGCCACCTGCGCGACAACGGTTCCAAGATGGGCATAATCTCGACGGAGATCTTCGACGTCGACGAGCTTGCCGAGCGCCTGTCCGCCGCGCCTACGCTGGTCGGCGAGAACCTGGTCAAGACCGTGAGCTGCCCTGAGCCCCACGCTTTTGCCGTGAGCGACCTGCCCGCTACGCATGACTTTGCGCTTGCCCCTACCGCTCCTGCCCGCCACAAAGTGGTCGCCTACGACTGCGGTGTCAAGCGCGGCATCCTGGAGGGCCTGGTTCGTGCTGGCTGCAACCTCACCGTCGTGCCGTGGGATACACCCGCGCGTCAGGTGCTCGACATGAATCCCGATGGCGTCTTTTTGTCCAACGGCCCCGGCGACCCCGATGCCGTGGTGGAGACCTACGAGCAGGTGCAGCAGCTAATCGGCAAGGTGCCGGTTTTTGGCATCTGCCTTGGTCACCAGATGATCAGCTTGGCATGCGGCGCCCAGATGGAAAAGCTCAAATTCGGTCACCGTGGTGGCAACCAGCCGGTTATGAATCTGGTCAGCCGCCGTGTGGAGATTACCGCGCAAAACCATGGCTTTGGTCTGCTGTTCCCCAGCTTGGGCAAGCTTGTCCCCGAGCTTTCCGGCGGCGAGACCGAGCATGCGGCCGATGGTGATCTGCGCGTCTGGGTGCGCCGCGGCATCGCGCCAGTCGTGATGAACGAGCGCTTCGGCCGCATTCGCCTGACGCATGTGAACCTCAACGACGGCACCGCCGAGGGCGTCCAGCTGCTCGACGCGCCGTGCTTCTCGGTGCAGTACCACCCCGAGGCCTCGCCCGGACCCACCGATGCCCACTATCTCTTTACCGCCTTTACGCGACTCATGGACGGCGAGGAGAACTACCTGGACATCGACACCGCGAAGGACCGCCTGCAGGGCTGGAACTTTGCCGACAATGGTTCCGCTGCGACCGAGACCGAGGAGAACTAACATGCCGAAACGTACTGACATCAAGCGCATCCTCGTCATTGGCTCGGGCCCCATTGTCATTGGCCAGGCCTGTGAGTTCGACTACTCCGGTGCCCAGGCCTGCAAGGTGCTCAAGGAGGATGGCTTTGAGGTCATCCTGGTCAACTCCAACCCGGCGACCATCATGACCGACCCGGGCTTGGCCGACCGCACCTATGTCGAGCCCATCACTGCCGAGTTTATCGAGCGCGTAATCAAGAAAGAGCGCCCGGACGCGCTGCTGCCCACGCTGGGCGGCCAGACCGGTCTGAACGCCGCCGTCGAACTGGCAAAGGACGGCACGCTCGACAAGTACGGCGTCGAGATGATCGGCTGCGACCTGGCCGCTATCGAGCGCGGCGAGGACCGCAAGCTCTTTAACGAGGCCATGGCCGAGATTGGCCTGGAGGTCGCGCGCTCGGGCTATGCCTACAGCGTGGCCGACGCCGAGGCTATCGCCGAGCGCGTGGGCTATCCCTGCGTACTGCGCCCGAGCTTTACCCTCGGCGGCGCCGGCGGCGGCATCGCTCACACCCACGAGGAGCTCGTCTCCATCGTGAGCCAGGGCCTGGAGCTCTCGCCCGCCCATGAGGTGCTGGTCGAGGAGTCCATCGAGGGCTGGAAAGAGTATGAGATGGAGGTCATGCGTGACCACGCCGGCAACGGCATCATCGTGTGCTCCATCGAGAACCTCGACCCCATGGGCGTGCATACCGGCGACTCCATCACCGTGGCGCCGGCGCAGACCCTCTCCGACCTTGAGTATCAGCGCATGCGCGTGGCCTCGCTCGCCATCTTGGAGAAGATCGGCGTCGAGACCGGCGGCTCCAACGTGCAGTTTGCCGTGAACCCCAACACCGGCCGCCTGATTGTCATCGAGATGAACCCGCGCGTGAGCCGTTCGTCCGCGCTGGCCTCCAAGGCCACGGGTTTCCCCATCGCTAAGGCCGCCGCGCGCCTTGCCGTGGGCTATACGCTCGACGAGATCGTCAACGACATTACCAAGGCTACGCCCGCCTGCTTTGAGCCCACAATTGACTACTGCGTCGTCAAGGTGCCGCGCTTTGCCTTCGAGAAGTTCAAGGGTACCGACCCCACGCTCACCACGCGCATGAAGGCCGTGGGCGAGATTATGGCGATCGGCCGCACCTTTGAGGAGGCCTTTGGCAAGGCCATGCGCTCGCTGGAGGACGGACACCAGGGCATTTGCGCCGGTGGCAAAGAGGGTGCCGATAAGCTGAGCGACGACGAGCTTGCTCAGGCCGTGGCAACCCCGACCGAGCATCGCATCTTCTTTGTGGTCGAGGCCCTGCGCCGTGGCTGGGACATCGCTCGCATCCATGCCATCTGCGGTATCGATCCGTGGTACCTCAACCGTATCAACGATATGGTGCAGGTCCAGGAGAGCATCCGTGGCCTGCGTGTGGAGGATATCGACGCCGACGCGATGCGCCTGCTCAAGCAGTACGGCACGAGCGATGCCGAGATTGCCGCGCTGACCGGCTCGGATGAGCGTTTTGTTCGCGCTTACCGTAAGGGTCTGGGCGTGGTTCCCAGCATGAAGACGGTCGACACCTGCGCCGCCGAGTTCTCGAGTGCCACGGAATACCACTATAAGACCTACGAGAACATCTACCGTACGAGCCCGATCGCCAAGAAGTGCGTTGCCCCCGACGAGACCACGCCGGCAAGCAAGCCCAAGGCGATGATTCTGGGTGCCGGTCCCAACCGTATCGGCCAGGGTATTGAGTTCGACTACTGCTGCGTGCATGCGAGCTATGCGCTGGCGGCCCGCGGCTTTGAGACCATCATGGTCAACTGCAACCCAGAGACCGTCTCGACCGACTACGACACGTCAGACCGCCTGTACTTTGAGCCGCTCACCTACGAGGACGTCATGGACGTTATCGACGTTGAGCGTCCCGACGGCGTCGTGGTGACGCTCGGCGGCCAGACCCCGCTTAAACTGGCACGCATGCTCGAGGAGAGCGGCGTGAACATTATGGGCACCAAGCCCGATGCCATCGACTTTGCCGAGGACCGCGAGCGTTTTGCCGCCTTGCTCGACAAGCTGGGCATTATGTACCCGCCGGCGGGCCAGGCCACCTCGTTTGAGGAGGCCGACTCCTCGATA
>UQHY01000013.1:0-52603 GCA_900540975.1 uncultured Collinsella sp. | reverse complement strand
AGCGATGGATCCCGTCTTCAATGGCTAGCACGATGCCATCGGCAACGCTGCCGGCGTCAGTTGCCTTCAAGTCAACCGGGCGGGGGAGCGCGGTGCCGGAAAGCCGGGCATAGGCGGCGATGGCATCCTGCAGGTCCCAAAGCAAAAACTCAAGATCGGCGCTATTGGGAATGCTGACATACGCAATGGTTTGCAACGTTTTTGGTACATCGCCGCGTGCGGTCGTCTCCATGCCTCCTCCTTTCCGGTTGGTTTCCGTTTAGGTTACACCGTCTGGCGGCGCCCCGCCGCGCTATCCTAGTGCAACCCTTACGAAAGGAACGCCATGCGTCTGTCCATGAACACCTCGCTTGCCACACTCAAGCCTTCCGGTATCCGCCGGATCAACGCACTCGCCGCCCAGCATCCAGGGTGCATCGCGCTCGCGCTCGGCGAGCCCGATTTTCCCACGCCCGATGTGATTAGCGCTGAGGTGACCGCTGCGCTGGGCCGCGGCGACACGCACTATCCGCCCAACAACGGCCGTCCCGTCCTGCGTGAGGCGTTGTCTGCCTACATGGGGGACGCGGGCCTGGCGTTTTCGGCCGACGAGGTCATCCTGACCGACGGCGCGACCGAGGCCCTGTCGGCAGCATTCATGGCTATGCTCAACCCCGGCGACGAGGTCGTCATCCCCACGCCGGCCTTTGGCCTGTACGAGAGCATCGTCGTGGCCAACCACGCCAAAGCGGTCTTTTTGGATACAGAGCCTGCACAATTCCAGATTGACGAAGACGCACTTCGTGATTGCGTGACACCGGCGACTAAGGCCATCGTCATCTGCTCGCCCAACAATCCCACGGGTTGCATCCTCGACGCCGTGGCGCGCGTGGCAGACCAGACGGGCATCTACGTAATCTGCGACGACGTATATAACCGCCTGGTCTACGTGGACGGCTACGAGCGATTTGCCCAGCGTCACCCGGAGCTTCGCGATCAGACGGTAGTTATCGAGAGCTTCTCCAAGCCCTGGGCCATGACCGGCTGGCGCTTAGGTTGGCTCGCAGCCGCAGCCCCCGTCATCGCCGAGATCGCAAAAGCTCACCAATACCTAGTATCGAGCGCCGTCTCCTTCGAGATGGACGCCGCAGCCCGAGCCCTGACCGTCGACCCAGCCCCCATGCTCAAAGTCTACCGAGCCCGCCGCGAACGCGTGCTCGCAGCCTTAAGCGCCATGGGCCTCGACGTAGTGGAGCCGGCGGGCGCCTTCTACGCTTTCCCGAGCATCAAAAAGTTCGGCCTAACCAGCGAAGACTTCTGCATCAAAGTCATCAAAGAAGCCAATGTAGCCCTAGTTCCCGGAGACTGCTTCGGAACCGAAGGCCACATCCGCTTAAGCTACTGCGTTTCCGACCAAGATCTGGACGAAGGCCTAAATCGCCTGTCCACCTTCATTTCGACCTTATAGCCCAGCGGGACGCAACACATCAGCCCACCGACATAAGGATTATGCGTGGGGCGCGCCGGCCAACGGACACGAGGATTCGCAGTAAAGTTACCGTAGCTCCGGCCGGGAGGGGCAGGGCGAGTTTTCCGTAGATTCCGCACGAGCCGAAGGCCACTTAATGTGGCCTTCGTGCGAGCCCAGGACTTGACCGAGCGGAAAACTCGCCCTGCCCCTCCCGGCCGGAGCGTATGCAGGGTTTGTGTGCGAATCCTCGTGCCCGTTGACCGACGCCGGGGTCCCCGCCATAATACTTTCGGTTCACGCACGAATCCGCTGCCAGAGACAGCCGGTGCAAACGGGCATCGCCCGCGAGCTTAATGGGATATCCCGCCAGCCGAGGTGGTCGAGTAGATATGTCTTCTCGCCCCCGTCGCTCATGCAGCGCGGGGGCTTTCTTTTTGGACATGCCCCCGTCACGTCCTTGTTGCGGACCGTGCCCGGAAAGAATTCGAGGAGGTGTAATTCATGCCCCAGCAGTACAAAATCGACAAGGTTGCAGAGATCGAGTCCCGTATCGCCGAGAACGCTGGTCTGTTCGTCGTCAACTACAACGGTCTGACGGTTAAGCAGGCTCAGGAGCTGCGTCATCAGCTTCGCGAGTGCGGTGCCGAGATGAAGGTCTACAAGAACAACCTGGTCAAGATCGCCCTCAAGAACCAGGAGCAGCCCGAGATCGACGAGATCCTCGCCGGCCCCGTCGCTTATGTGTTCTACGAGACCGAGCCGGTCGAGGCCGCTAAGGCCCTTAAGGACTTCTCCGCTAAGTCCAAGGGCGTCCTTGAGATCAAGGGCGGTATCTCCGACGGCAAGGCCGTTTCCGCTGATGATGTTAAGGCTATCGCCGAGCTGCCCACCAAGGATCAGCTTCTCGGTCAGATCGCCGGTCTCATCTCCGGTTTCGCTCGCGACATCGCTGTCTGCGTCAACGGCGTTTCCTCTGGTCTCGCTCGTTCGATCCAGCAGGTCTCCGAGCAGAAGGCAGCCTAGTTGCTGTTTTCACCCGCGGCGGCAACGCCGCACCCCTGGCGCATTCGCGCCGTGTTTTAACTGATCTCCGTGCACAGACACGGAAACCGAAAGGACTTAGAAATGGCTAAGCTTACCACCGATGAGATCATCGATGCTCTTAAGGAAATGACCCTTCTCGAGGCTTCCGAGCTCGTTAAGGCTATCGAGGACACCTTCGGCGTTTCCGCCGCTGCTCCTGCCGCTGTTGTCGCCGCTCCCGCTGCTGGCGCTGCTGAGGCCGAGGAGAAGACCGAGTTTGACGTCGTGCTCGAGGGCTTCGGCGACAACAAGATCCAGGTCATCAAGGCCGTCCGTGAGCTCACCAACCTTGGCCTGAAGGAGGCCAAGGAGGTCGTCGAGGGCGCTCCCAAGGCTGTTCTCGAGGGTGCCAAGAAGGAGGACGCCGAGGCTGCCAAGGAGAAGCTCGAGGCTGCTGGCGCTGCTGTCACCCTCAAGTAATCAGGCTTTCTCGCCAGATTTCTTTGCAGACGGGGTTCGCATTGCGAGCCCCGTCTTTTTCGTTATGATCTCTCTATTTTGCTGACTCGGCATGCAAATTGCTTCCGCTTGCGGTGCTTTGGGGTCGCTACCGTTGGGCGATAAAGTTGCACCATTCGAGCAATAATTTGCGTTGACCTGCTGAAGAATGGCGCTTGCCTGCATTAACGTTAATTAACAGCGGTAAGATAACCCGGTATCGCAATTTGGTCTGCGGCCGGTGAGCCGCATGCACGGGCGCTATTTGCGCCTGCGAAAGGATCCTTGAATACTATGAAGGCAATCATCCCCGCCGCCGGTCTTGGCACGCGTTTTCTGCCTGGCACCAAGTGCACGCCCAAAGAAATGCTGCCGGTGCTCGACAAGCCGGTCATCCAGTACGTCGTTGAGGAGGCGCTCGACCCTGAGGAGGTCGACGATGCCATTATCGTCACCTCGCCCGGCAAGCCCGAGCTGCTGAACTACTTCCAGCCCGACCGTTCGCTCGAGAACCTGCTGCGCGAGCGCGGTAAGGACGCCTACGCCGACGCTGTCGCCCATGCGGGCGGTATGCCGGTCGACTTCCGCTATCAGTACGAGCCCAAGGGTCTCGGTCACGCCATTCGCTCTGCCGCCGACGCTGTGGCAGGGGAGAACTTCCTGGTTCTTCTGGGCGACTACGTTGTGCCCAACCGTGATATCTGCGACAAGATGCTTGCCGTCTCCAAGGAGCACGGTGGCGCTTCGGTTATCGCCGTTGCCGCGTGTGCTCCCGAGGAGGTTAGCCGCTACGGCGTTATCGCCGGTGAGCGCGTGGGCTCGCTCGAGGGCGCCGAGGATGTTGCCGATGGCGAGCCGGGTGCCGTGTGGCGCATCGGCGGCCTGGTGGAGAAGCCTGCTCCCGAGGCGGCTCCGTCCAACCTGTACATCGTCGGCCGCTACCTGCTGAGCCCGCTGGTCATGGACCTTCTTGCCGACCAGCAGGCCGGTAAGGGCGGCGAGATCCAGCTGACCGACGCCATGGCCCGTTCGCTCGATCGCGAGGCCATGTATGCCGTCGTCATCGACCCGCTGTCGGGCTACGACACCGGTACCCCGTCTGGCTGGATGGCCACCAACGCCCTCATGGCTGCAAGCGATCCTCGTTTTGCAGGCGCCTTCTGGGATGCCATTGACGAGCGCGGCGGCTTGATGCGCAAGTAGGCCTTCGGGCAACGATATTTACGGGCGCGGACCTCGGTTCGCGCCCGTTTTTTATAAGAGCTGCGATTGCCGGCCCTCTGTTCACAGAAAATATATGAACATATGTTCGATGCACATACATCTACCTGCATGTTTTCTGTCGAAAAACTTTGCTACTCCAAAAACTCAATCACGTCAAGGCTTTTCTTGCCCAACGGTCGGTACCTGATAAACTATTAGGTTGCGATAACTGGCGAAGCTATGCCTCGCCAATCCACCGAGCATTTCCGTGAAGGAGGAAAAACCTGGTGACCTACGCATACACTGCCACTGAGCGCAAGCGCGTCAGCTTCGGGAAAATCCCGGAGGCCATGGAGCTCCCCAACCTTATCTCTGTTCAAAGGGAATCCTTTGAGCGTTTTAAGGACGAGGGCCTTCGTGAGGCATTCAAGGAATCCAGCCCCATCCAGAGCCAGAACCATGTTCTCGAGGTTACCTTCGGCGAGCATCAGTTCGGCGACCCCGCGCACACCGTCGAGGAGTGCCGCGAGAAGGATATGACCTATCAGGCTCCGCTTCTGACCGACGTCCGTCTTACCAACAAGGAGACCGGCGAGATCAAGGAACAGCTCGTCTTCATGGGCGACTTCCCCATGATGACCGATCAGGGCACCTTCATCATCAACGGTACCGAGCGTATCGTCGTCTCGCAGCTCGTCCGCTCCCCGGGCGTGTACTACAGCTCCGAGATGGATTCGGGCAAGCAGATCTACAAGGCCCAGATCATCCCGTCCCGCGGTGCCTGGCTCGAGTTTGAGGTCGACAAGCGCGACCAGCTCATGGTCTCCATCGACCGTAAGCGCAAGCAGAGCGCCACGATGTTCCTGCGCGCCCTTGGCATCGCCGTCACCAACGACGACATCATCGAGTTGCTCGGCAACTCCGATGTGATTAAGCGCACCCTGGAGCGCGATACCGCCCTTACCCGCGAGGATGCTCTTATCGAGATCTACCGTCGCCTGCGCCCGGGCGAGCCTCCCACCGTGGATGCCTCCCGCAGCCTGCTCGAGGGCCTGCTCTTCAACCCGCAGCGCTACGATCTGGCCCGCGTCGGTCGTTATAAGGTCAACAAGAAGCTCAACCTCACCACCGAGGAAGAGGTCACGGTGCTCACCGACGAGGATATCGTCGCTACGCTGCGCTACCTGCTGTCCCTCGCCGCCGGCGAGCAGGGCTTCAAGGTCGACGACATCGACCACTTCGGCAACCGCCGCATCCGTACCGTCGGCGAGCTCGTCGCCAACCAGTTCCGTATCGGCATGAGCCGTATGGAGCGCGTCGTCCGTGAGCGCATGAGCTCCCAGGACATCGACGAGATCACCCCGCAGTCGCTCATCAACATCCGTCCGATCGTGGCCTCCATCAAGGAGTTCTTCGGTTCCTCGCAGCTCTCGCAGTTCATGGACCAGGCGAACCCCCTGACCGGTCTGACCCACAAGCGCCGTCTGTCCGCACTCGGCCCTGGTGGTCTTGCCGGCCACAAGTCCGGCTCCAGCCGCCGCACCAACGTGCCGACGGCCGTCCGCGACGTTCACAACTCGCACTACAGCCGCATGTGCCCGATCGAGACCCCCGAAGGCCCCAACATCGGCCTGATCGGCTCGCTCGCCCTCTACGCCCGCGTCAACGAGTATGGCTTCATCGAGGCCCCGTTCCGTCGTGTCGAAAACGGCGTTGCCACCGACCAGATCGACTGGATGACCGCTGACGAGGAAGAGAAGCACGTCATCGCGCCGGCCAACACGCCGCTCGATCCCAAGACCAACGAGTTCATCACGACCGATGCCGAGGGCAAGATCGTCCGTCCGCATACCGTGATCGCCCGTACCCGCGACTTCGACGGCTCCTTCGGCGCTCCCGCCGACGTGCCTGTCGAGGACGTCGACTACATGGACGTCTCGCCGCGTCAGATGCTCTCCGTCGCAGCCACGCTGATCCCGTTCCTTGAGCACGACGACGCTAAGCGTACGCTGATGGGCGCCAACATGCAGCGTCAGGCCGTGCCGCTGGTTCACCCCGCCGCTCCCTATGTCGGTACCGGCATGGAGCGTCGCGCCGCCCTGGACTCCGGCGAGGTCACCCTGGCCAAGAACGCCGGCGAGGTCATCTTTGCCGACGCCTCCAAGATTATCGTCAAGCATGCCGGTGGCATGGACGAGTATCACCTGGCCAAGTACCAGCGCTCCAACCAGTCCACCTGCATCAACCACCGTCCGCTCGTGCGCGTCGGTGACACCGTTGAGCAGGGCGAGCCCTTGGCTGACGGTCCTTCGACCGATCATGGCGAGCTCGCACTGGGCCAGAACCTCACCGTGGCATACATGCCGTGGGAAGGCTTTAACTACGAGGACGGTATCGTCGTGTCCGAGCGCCTGGTGGCCGAGGACCTGCTGACGACCATCAACATCACCCGTCACGAGATCGACGCCCGCGACACCAAGCTCGGCCCCGAGGAGATCACTCGCGAGATCCCGAACCTCTCCGAGGACATGCTTGCCAACCTCGACGAGGACGGCATCATCCGCATCGGCGCCGAGGTCGGCCCTGGCGACATCCTGGTCGGCAAGGTCACGCCTAAGGGCGAGAGCGCTCTGACCGCCGAGGAGCGCCTGCTGCGCGCCATCTTCGGTGCCAAGGCTCACGACGTTCGCGACACCTCCCTTAAGATGCCTCACGGCGCTTATGGCCGCGTCATCGACGTTGTCCGCTTTAGCCGCGAGAACGGCGACGACCTGGCTCCCGGCGTCAACGAGCAGGTGCGCGTCTACGTCGCCCAGCGTCGTAAGATCCAGCAGGGCGATAAGATCGCCGGTCGCCACGGCAACAAGGGCGTTATCTGTAACGTTCTGCCGGTCGAGGACATGCCCTACATGGCTGACGGTACCCCGATCGACGTTATCCTCAACCCGCTGGGCGTTCCTTCGCGTATGAACGTCGGCCAGCTGCTCGAGTGTCACCTTGGCTGGGCTGCTGCCTGCGGTTGGGATACCGAGGATGCCGACTCCGACAAGTATGTCCCCGGTCCGTTCTTCGTCTCGACGCCCGTTTTCGACGGCGCCAAGGAGGACGAGATCGCCGAGGTCATCCGTCGCGCCAACAAGAACATGCTCAACAAGGCCACCGCTGCCTTTGGCGATCACATGCGCCCCGAGTTTGTTACCCAGCTTGACGAGCGCGGCAAGACCCGCCTGTTCGACGGCCGCACCGGCGAGGAGTTCCGCGAGCCCATTACCGTGGGTACGTCCTACATCCTCAAGCTCGGCCACATGGTCGACGACAAGATCCACGCCCGTTCGACCGGCCCTTACAGCCTGGTTACCCAGCAGCCTCTGGGCGGCAAGGCTCAGTTCGGCGGCCAGCGCTTCGGCGAGATGGAAGTTTGGGCACTGTACGCTTACGGTGCTTCCAACGTCCTGCAGGAGATCCTGACCGTCAAGTCCGACGATACCGTGGGCCGCGTCAAGACCTACGAGTCCATCGTCAAGGGCGAGAACGTTCCTGTCCCGGGTATCCCCGAGTCCTTCAAGGTTCTCGTCAAGGAGATTCGCTCCCTCGCGCTGGACATCGAGCCCATGCACGATGCCGACGAGGACGCCTCCGCACCTGTGACCGCCGAGAAGACCTCTGCCCTCGATGACCTGGCTGCGCTCGCCGGCGTTGACGCCGACGTCGAGGCCCAGGATACCGAGACCGCCGAGGCACCCGAGGCTGTCGCCGCCACGACCACTGATAAGGAGTAGTTGACTGTGGCAGATTTCGAAGCTACTGATTTTGACTCGGTAAAGATCTCCCTTGCCTCCGCCGACCAGATCCGTTCCTGGTCGCACGGTGAGGTCAAGAAGCCGGAGACCATCAATTACCGTACCCTCAAGCCCGAGAAGGACGGCCTGTTCTGCGAGAAGATCTTCGGTCCCGCCAAGGACTGGGAGTGCTCCTGCGGCAAGTACAAGGGCATCCGCTTCAAGGGCATCGTCTGCGAGCGCTGCGGCGTCGAGGTCACCTCGGCCAAGGTGCGTCGCGACCGCATGGGCCACATCGAGCTCGCCGCTCCCGTGTCCCACATCTGGTACTTCAAGAGCCCCACGAGCTTCCCGATGAGCCGTATGCTCGACATCAAGTCCAAGGACCTCGAGAAGGTTCTGTACTTTGCCAGCTACATCATCACCGAGGTCGACTACGAGGCTCGCGAGGCTGACGCTGACGACCTGCGCGAGGAGCTCGCCGCCGATCTGGAAGAGATCGATGCCGAGTGCGCCCGCCAGATCGAGTCCCTCAAGGAGCAGGGCAACGCCGAGAACTTTGACGAGTTCTCCGACGAGGAGCCGCTGACCCCCGAGGAGATCGCCTCTGGCATCGTCGACATCGAGGAAGAGTGCAAGGACGAGAAGCAGCTCCGCACGGACGCCTTCAACGCCTTCATGAAGCTCACCGAGCGCGACCTCATCTCCGATGAGCCGCTGTTCCGCGAGATGACCCGTTACTACTCCATGTACTTCAAGGGTGGTATGGGTGCCGAGGCCGTCCGCGACCTGCTCGCCGCCATCGACCTCCCCTCCGAGGCCGAGAAGCTCAAGGCCATCATCGCCGACGAGGACTCCCAGAAGCAGAAGCGCGAGAAGGCCGTCAAGCGCCTCGAGGTCGTTGACGCCTTCCTGAAGGGCGGCAACAGCCCCGCGAACATGATCCTGGATGTCATCCCGGTCATTCCGCCCGATCTGCGCCCGATGGTCCAGCTCGACGGCGGCCGCTTCGCCGCGTCCGACCTCAACGACCTGTATCGTCGCGTGATCAACCGTAACAACCGACTCAAGCGCCTGCTCGATCTGGACGCCCCTGCGATCATCGTGAACAACGAGAAGCGCATGCTCCAGGAGTCCGTGGACGCCCTGTTCGACAACGGCCGTCGTGGTCGCCCGGTCTCTGGCCGTGGCGGTCGCCCGCTCAAGTCGCTCGCCGAGGCTCTCAAGGGCAAGCAGGGTCGTTTCCGTCAGAACCTGCTGGGCAAGCGTGTCGACTACTCCGGCCGTTCGGTAATCGTTACCGACCCCAAGCTGCTGCTGCACCAGTGCGGTCTGCCCAAGACCATGGCGCTGGAGCTCTTCAAGCCCTTCGTCATGAAGCGCCTGGTCGAGCTTGGCAAGGTCGAGAACATCAAGGGCGCCAAGCGCGCTATCGACCGCGGTGCCACCTTTGTGTGGGATATCCTCGAAGAGGTCATCGACGGCCGCGTCGTGCTGCTCAACCGTGCACCGACCCTGCACCGTCTGTCCATCCAGGCCTTTGAGCCGGTGCTGGTCGAGGGCAAGGCTATCCACCTGCACCCGCTGGTCTGCTCGCCCTTCAACGCCGACTTCGACGGCGACCAGATGTCTGTCCACGTGCCGCTGTCCAGCCAGGCTCAGGCCGAGGCTCGCGTGCTCATGCTCTCTGCGAACAACCTGCGCTCGCCGGCATCCGGCAAGCCGGTTAACATCCCTTCGCAGGACATGATCATTGGTGTGTACTACCTCACCCAGGTCCGCGAGGGTCTGCCGGGTGAGAACCACGTGTTCGCCAGCTTCGACGACGCGCTGCACGCCTATGACTGCCGTTCCGAGGTCGACATGCAGGCCAAGATTCAGGTTCGCGTGTCCGCTGCCGATGCCAACGTCATCAACGAGGACGGCACCCGTATCTTCCGCGTCAAGAACGGCAAGAACGAGCTCGTCGACTACGACGTCACCGGCAACAAGACCGCTCGCTTCGAGACCTCTATCGGCCGCATCATCTTCAACCGCCAGTGCCTGCCCGAAGACTACGAGTTCATGAACTACAAGATGGTCAAGGGCGATGTGGCCAAGCTGGTTGCCGACTGCTGCGATCGTTACCCCGAGGCCAAGGTCGGCCCGATCCTCGACGCTATCAAGTACTCCGGCTTCCACTACGCTACCCGCGCTGGCCTCACCATCTCGGTGTGGGACGCTCTCATCCCTGCCGAGAAGCAGGAGCTGCTCGATCGCGCCCAGGCCAACGTCGACCAGATCAACGAGTACTTCGAGGAGGGCTTCATCAACGAGACGGAGCGCCACATCGAAGTCGTTAACGAGTGGACCGCTTGTACCGACAAGGTCGCAGCGCTCATGCTCGACATGTTCGACGAGGAGAACCCGCTGTACATGATGGCCGACTCCGGCGCCCGTGGTTCTAAGACCCAGCTGCGTCAGCTCGGCGGCATGCGTGGCCTGATGGCAGACATGTCCGGCGAGACGATCGACCTTCCCATTAAGGCGAACTTCCGCGAGGGCCTGCTGCCGCTCGAGTACTTCATTTCGACCTACGGCGCCCGTAAGGGCCTGGTCGATACCGCATCCCACACCTCGGACTCTGGTTACCTGACCCGTCGTCTGGTCGACGTGGCCCAGGACGTCATCGTCCGCGAGGAGGACTGCGGTACGCACGAGGGCGTCACCTACAACCTCATCATCCCCGGCACCACCGACCTCAACACCGACCTCGTCGGCCGTTGCTTCATTGAGGACGTCGTGGCTCCCGATGGCACCGTGCTCTTTGAGCAGGACGGCTACATCGAGAAGGTCGCCGACATCCAGAAGATGGTCGATGCGGGCCTTAAGAAGGTCAAGCTTCGCGCACTGCTCACCTGCCGCTCCAAGTACGGTGTGTGCCAGAAGTGCTACGGCTGGGATCTTTCCACCCGTCGTCCGGTCGCCATCGGTACCGCGGTCGGCATTATTGCCGCCCAGTCCATCGGCGAGCCCGGTACGCAGCTTACGATGCGTACCATTCACTCCGGCGGCGTCGCTGGCGTCGACGATATTACGCAGGGTCTGCCTACGGTCAGCCGTATGTTCGATATCGTCGGCAACGTCAACGAGAAGATCCTGGGTCGCGAGGCCGAGCTGGCTCCGTACTCCGGTCACCTCTCGATTAAGCCCGAGAAGTCCGAGTACGTGCTGACGCTCACCGACTCCGAGGATCACACCCGTGTCCTCGACGAGCGTCGCGTCCCCGCATCGGTGCGCTTTATGCCCGAGATCGAGGACGGCTGCGAGGTTCGCGCCGGCGACCAGATCACCAAGGGCTTCGTCAACTTCCGCAACCTGCGCAAGCTGACCGACATCGAGTCGACGATGCACACCTTCGTCGAGAGCGTCAAGGACGTCTACACCAGCCAGGGCGTCGACCTGAACGACAAGCACATCGAGGTGCTCGCACGTCAGATGCTGCGTCGCGTTCAGATCACCAACCCCGGCGACTCCAAGTACCTGCTTGGTCAGTACGTCGACCGCTACGAGTTCGCTGACGAGGTCGAGCGCGTTGCCCGTCTGGGCGGTCAGGCTCCCGTGGCCGAGCCCGTCATCCTGGGTACGCTCAAGGTCGCGTCCAACATCGACTCCTGGCTGTCGAGCGCTTCGTTCATCCGTACCGCCGGCGTCCTTACCGAGGCTGCCATCGAGGGCAAGGTCGACCACCTGCTCGACCTTAAGTCCAACGTCATCGTCGGTAAGAAGATTCCGGCCGGTACCGGCCTCAAGCCGTACGCCAACGCCAAGCTGACGTATCGCACGGCCGACGGCTACGTGGACATCGACGGCCCGGCTTCGCCCAACGCCAAGTCGCTGCCCGAGTGGGCTCCGGTGGAGCTCAAGGACCTGGACGAGCAGCTCCCGCAGCAGCTCGACTGGGCCGGCTACGACGAGTTCGGTGGTGCTGACGGTTCGTTCACCCGCAACGGCCACACCATCTCCGCCGAGAAGGCTCGCCTGTACCTGTTCGACGACCTGGGCGTGTCGCAGCGCTGGACCAACAAGTTCAGCGAGGTCGGCATCGAGACGGTCGGCGACCTGGTCGGCAAGTCCGAGGAAGATCTGCTGCGCATCGATGGTATCGGTGCTAAGGCGATCGAGGAGCTCCGTGACGGCCTCGAGGCCCACGATCTGCTCTACATCCTCGAGAACAACGACGACGTTGCCGACGAGGAAGACCTCTCGCAGCTGCTGCAGATGGTCTTTAGCCCCGACGGTCCGGACGATATCCTGCTGGGTACCTCCGCTCCGACGCATCACGCCGACGCCGACGAGGAGCTCCTGGGCGCCCCGATCGACGACAAGAAGGCTCCTGCCAACGGCGCGATCAACGAGGACATGGCTTCCCTCGACGAGCTGCTCAACCAGCTCGTGGACACCGACGACGCCGAAGAGGCCAAGGACAACGACGAGGAGTAATTTCCTAGTACGTTAACCGCCCTTATAAAGGCCCGCTTCCCAACAGGGGAGCGGGCCTTTTTTTGATGAGGAACGTTGCCCCGACGAGTATGTCGGATTCCCGGTCCGGGCGGCACAGGGGTTAAGTTTGTCGCGAGTTCCGCACGAGCCGGAGGCCACTTAATGTGGCCTCCGTGCGAGCCAGGACTGTAGAGCAGCAAACTTAACCCCTGCGCCGCCCGGACCGGGAATCCGCTCTCACGCACAGGAGGGGATTCCTTTATGCCAATAAGGGACAGGTTTATTTTGGTAGGTTTTTCCTGCTTGACTTTGAAACATTTCGTCCGGCCAGAGCGTATCTATGGTGAGGACCTCATCAAGAATCAGTACCGTCACCGGGAGGTGATTATGGAAGAACAAACATTTAGACAGGCGGTCGAAGATCACCGAGATGTCGTGTTTCGAATCGCATTGACGTATCTGCGCGATCGCGCAGATGCCGATGATGTTGCCCAAGATGTCTTTCTTAAGCTGCTCAAAAGCGATACGCAATTTGAGAGTTGGGAGCATCTTCGCCGCTGGCTTATCCGGGTCACGATCAATGAATGCAAATCGCTCTTTCGAAAGCCATGGAGGCGTGTGGAGGATATTGAGAACCTGGCCGATTCGCTTTCGACGGCGCAGGAGGAGACCAAGGCGGTCCTGTCAGACGTTATGCGACTTCCGGAGCGATTCCGTGTTCCCATCGTGCTCTATTACTATCTGGGTTTTTCGACCTCAGAGATTGCCGAGTTACTGCATGTGCCAGCCGCGACCGTTCGAACGCGTTTAGCTCGCGGTCGATCGAAGCTCAAGTTCATCCTAGAGGAGGGCGACCGTGAAATCCAATCAAATCAAGCAGGCCTTCGAGTCCATCCAAGCCGATAGCGATCTTGCTGACCGTGTTCTTTATGCCGCTGCTGGTGAGCCGCTTCGCCGAAAGGGTCACGCGAAGCCTCTGTATGTTGCCGTGATCGGATGCCTTGCCGGAGTGCTGGCGACCGGAGGGGTCGCCTACGCAGTTATTAATTCCAGCTATTTTGCCTCAGCTTGGGGAAACCACGGCAACGGGGATTCCATTACCTGGACCAACGGTGGTTCATCGGGGGCTAAATATACCTACACCAGAGAGTTTGGTGACGGCATCGCGCCCCAAAGCCTGGAGGGCGCAGTTCAGGAGGTTAATCTGTCCGTCGAGGGTAACGGCTATACGCTTGATATCCATGAGATGGCTATTGACCAAAACGGCTGCGGAGCCGTGACGTTTACGTTGTCCAATCCAAATGGCGTTAACTACTACAAGCCAGCAGCAGAGACAGGCGAACTTGTTCTCTATGGTGAAGAAGAACAAGGCATCGGCACGCCCAGCATGAACTTCGGCGAGGAATGGGCTGATACACGCTGCACAATTGATAAGGACACATCAAGCGACACGGTCATTAATGGCACGATGTACTTTGCATCTTGGAATCGCGATCGAGATTTACGACATGCGGTCACCTGGAATATCAGTTGGACGGAGGGCAAAGGTGAGGATGCGAAGGTGATCGAGGTATCGACGCCAGAGTTTAACGTCGGAGCGCACGTCGATACAAAAGAACTCCGCTCCGATGACTCGCCTCTCGAGATCAGTCCGTTTTCCATCCAGACGCACATCGATGATCTGGGCATTGACGCAGTCACGAAAAAGTTGACCGTTGCCTACAAGGATGGATCGGAGCAGATTATCGAAGATGATGCTGCGAGCGCGTACAATTTCTATGTTTCGCTGACACGCAATAGCGGAGAGAACATCTCGGTGCCAACGAAGTTGATTGATGTCGACCAAGTGGTCTCAGTAACGCTTGAGGGCACGAGGTGCACGTCAACAGGAGAGACCGAAACAGAAGTACCCTTTACCATCGTCTATTCGTAAGGTCTGGGCCGCTTCCCAAGAGGGGAAGCGGCCTTTTTGCATTATATGGACGGTTAGATTGAACGCTATTTGTCTGATTCTCGGAAGAACGTGGCAAATGGATGCGAATCACCGTGAAGTGCGACGTTTCCCAAGATAAAACCGACCAAAATAAACCTGTCCCTTTTTGGCAGGGAACGTTGCCCCGACGAGCACGTCGGATTCCCGGGCCGGGCGGCACAGGGGTTAAGTTTGTCGCGAGTTCCGCACGAGCCGGAGGCCACTTAATGTGGCCTCCGTGCGAGCCAGGACTGTAGAGCAGCAAACTTAACCCCTGTGCCGCCCGGACCGGGAATCCGCCCACGCGCACAGAAGGGGATTCCTTTTGTGTAGGCTTTGCGGAAATGTGCTCATTTTGGGATACGCCCGGCGGCGTGGTCTGTTGACGGCACAGCTAACGGCACGTATCCTAACGAACTGCGTGTTTCGTAGGGGGATGCTGACCCCTCGATTCAAGCCGTTGCACTTTACAGAAAGCTGGAATCATTCGAGAAGGAGTACGCTTTGCCTACTATTAACCAGCTGGTTCGCCAGGGCCGTCGTTCCGTGCCCAAGAAGTCCAAGAACGCTGCTCTGCAGCACAACTCCCAGAAGCGCGGCGTGTGCACCCGCGTCTTCACCACGAGCCCCAAGAAGCCGAACTCGGCTCTTCGTAAGGTTGCCCGTGTTCGCCTCGTCAACGGCATCGAAGTTACTGCTTACATCCCGGGTGAGGGCCACAACCTGCAGGAGCACTCCATCGTGCTCGTCCGCGGCGGTCGTGTCCGTGACCTCCCTGGTGTCCGTTATCACGTCATCCGTGGCGCCTACGACGCTGCTCCGGTCCAGAACCGTATGCAGGCCCGTTCCAAGTACGGTGCTAAGCGCCCCAAGGCCAAATAAGCCAGATAACGTTTTGATACTTTCGCCGTGTGCCGCCTAAGCGCCGCACGGTAGACACTTAAGGAGATTTCACATGCCGCGTCGTGCAGCAGCTAATCGTCGTGAGGTTCAGCCTGACGCCGTTTACAACAACCGCCTGGTGACTCAGCTCATCAACAAGGTCCTTCTTGACGGCAAGAAGGCCACCGCTGAGCGCATCGTTTACACCGCTTTCGAGATCGTTGCCGAGAAGTCCGAGGGTGGCGACGCTCTCGCTACCTTCAAGAAGGCTATGGACAACGTCAAGCCCACGCTCGAGGTTAAGCCCAAGCGTGTCGGTGGCGCTACCTATCAGGTCCCGATGGAGGTCAACTCCCGTCGTTCCACCGCTCTGGGTATCCGCTGGATCGTCAACTTCTCCCGCGCTCGCAAGGAGAAGACCATGGCCGAGCGTCTCGCCAACGAGATCCTCGACGCTTCCAACGGCCTGGGCGCTTCCGTCAAGAAGCGTGAGGACGTCTTCAAGATGGCCGAGGCCAACCGCGCGTTCTCTCACTATCGTTGGTAAGTTAAGGTAAGGAACTAACATGGCTAAGCCTAAGTACAAGCTTTCCGATACCCGTAACATCGGCATCATGGCTCACATCGATGCCGGTAAGACCACCACGACCGAGCGTATTCTTTACTACACCGGTAAGACCCACAAGATCGGTGAGGTCCATGAGGGCGCTGCCACCATGGACTGGATGGTTCAGGAGCAGGAGCGCGGCGTAACCATTACCTCCGCTGCTACCACGTGCTTCTGGAAGAAGGACGGTACCGACTACCGCATCCAGATCATCGACACCCCGGGCCACGTTGACTTCACCGCCGAGGTCGAGCGCTGCCTGCGCGTCCTCGATGGCGCTGTCGCCGTCTTCGACGCCGTTGCCGGCGTTCAGCCCCAGTCTGAGACCGTTTGGCGTCAGGCTTCCACCTTTAACGTCCCCCGCATCGCCTTCATCAACAAGTATGACCGCGTGGGCGCTGACTTCTTCAACGCTATCGAGACCATGAAGGATCGTCTCGACGCCAACGCCGTGGCCGCTCAGGTCCCGATGGGCGCCGAGGACAACTTCTGGGGCGTCATCGACCTGGTCACCATGACTGCATGGGACTTCAAGGCCGACGAGAAGGGTATGACCTACCCCGAGCCGATGGACGAGATCCCGGCTGAGTTCGCCGACATCGCTGCCACCAAGCGCGAGGAGCTCCTCGACGCTGCTGCCAGCTTTGACGACGAGCTCATGGAGAAGATCCTCATGGAGGAGGACTTCACCGTCGAGGAGCTCAAGGCCGCTCTGCGCAAGGGCGTTCTGGCCAACGAGCTCAACCTCGTCTTCGTGGGCTCCGCCTACAAGAACAAGGGCGTTCAGGAGCTGCTCGACGCTGTCGTCGACTACCTGCCCAGCCCGCTCGACGTTGAGGCCGTCACCGGTACCGATCCGGACACCGGCGAGGAGATCCAGCGTCATCCTTCCTTCGACGAGCCCTTCTCCGGCCTGGTCTTCAAGATCATGACCGACCCGTTCGTCGGTAAGCTCACCTACGTCCGCGTTTACTCCGGCCGCGCCGAGTCCGGCTCCTACGTGGTCAACGCTTCCAACGGTCAGCGCGAGCGCCTCGGCCGCATCCTCGAGATGAACGCCGCCGAGCGTATCGACCGTGACGACGCTGCCGCCGGCGACATCGTCGCTTGCGTCGGCTTCAAGAACTCCACCACCGGTGACACCCTGTGCGAAGAGGGCAAGGAGATCGTCCTCGAGAAGATCGAGTTCGCTAAGCCCGTTATCGACGTTGCCATCGAGCCCAAGACCAAGGCCGAGCAGGACAAGATGTCCCTCGCTCTGACCAAGCTCGCCGAGGAGGACCCGACCTTCCAGGTGTCCACCAACCACGAGACCGGCCAGACCATCATCGCCGGCATGGGTGAGCTGCACCTCGAGATCATCGTCGACCGTCTGCTCCGCGAGTTCAAGGTTGACGCTAACGTTGGTAAGCCCCAGGTTGCCTACCGCGAGACCGCTGGTCACGACGTCGAGAAGGCTGAAGGCAAGTTCGTCCGTCAGTCCGGCGGTCGCGGTCAGTACGGCCATGCCGTCATCAAGCTCGAGAAGATGGAGGAGGGCTTCGGCTACGAGTTCGTCAACGCTATCGTCGGCGGTGTCGTGCCCAAGGAGTACATCCCGTCCATCGACAAGGGCATCCAGGAGGCCCTGAACACCGGTGTTATCGCCGGCTTCCCGGTCCTCGACGTTAAGGTCACCCTGTTCGACGGTTCTTACCACGAGGTCGACTCCTCCGAGGCCGCCTTCAAGATCGCCGGTTCCATGGCTATCAAGGACGCCCTCAGGAAGTCCGATCCGCAGCTGCTCGAGCCGATCATGGCTGTCGAGGTCGAGACCCCCGAGCAGTACATGGGCGACGTTATGGGCAACCTCTCCGGTCGCCGCGGCAAGATCGAGGGCATGGAGGATCGCAAGAACAGCAAGCTCATCCGTGCCAAGGTGCCGCTGGGCGAGATGTTCGGTTACGCTACCGACCTTCGCTCCCAGACCCAGGGCCGTGCATCCTACACGATGCAGTTCGACTCTTATGAGCCCGCGCCCAAGTCCATCGTGGACGAGGTCATGAGCAAGAACGCCTAAGTTCGAGCTCCCTGTTACGTAATCCTGCGAGAACACTTCTCGCACTCTTTGGAGGTTTAAGTTGGCTACCCAGAAGATCCGCATTCGCCTCAAGGGCTATGATCACGAGGTCGTCGATCAGTCCGCGAAGCTCATCGTTGAGACCGCTCAGAAGACCGGCGCTCGCGTTTCCGGTCCTGTCCCCCTGCCCACCGAGCGCAACCTGTACACGGTTATCCGCTCGCCGCACGTGAACAAGGACTCCCGTGAGCAGTTCGAGATGCGCACCCACAAGCGTCTCATCGACATCCTCGACCCCACCTCGGGCACCGTTGATTCGCTTATGCGTCTCGACCTCCCCGCTGGCGTCGACATCGACATCAAGCTCTAAGCTTTTTGCTCGATAGTGCGATTTGCAAGGCCGCAGCCCTAAGGGTTGCGGCCTTTTTTGTGCCGATGGGATAAAGGGTCTACACTACTGAGCTATTCGACAAACGGGTGTATGAGTAAACCTGTTGGGGGCAGATATAGATGGTCGAGTGGATCGTTCGCCGTGCGCAGGGCGACCGTGCGCGCGTGGGCACGTTGACGGGCGTGGTGTGCATTCTCGCCAATGTGGCACTTTGCGCTGCGAAGGGTGCAATTGGCGTGCTGTCGGGATCGGTTTCGATTGTGGCGGATGCTATGAACAACTTATCCGACGCAAGCTCGAACATCGTGAGCGTGCTGGGCTTTAAACTGGCGAGCAAGCCGGCAGACCCCGAACATCCTTACGGCCATGGCCGCTACGAGTATCTCTCGGGTCTGGTCGTGGCGGCGCTCGTGCTGCTGATCGGACTCGAACTGGTTAAGTCTTCGTTTGAGCGTATCATCCACCCCGAACCTGTCGAGTTCTCGCTTGCCCTGGTGGCAGTTCTGGTGCTTTCGATGATTGTTAAACTGTGGATGGCGGCCCTCAACCAAAAGCTCGGCGATCGCATTGAGTCCGATACGCTGCATGCGACGGCCCAGGATTCCAAGAACGATGTTCTTGCCACGGGTGCCGTGCTGGCGTGCGCGATTGTTTCCCAGGTGACGCATATCAATCTTGATGCCTGGGTTGGACTTGCCGTTGGCGCCTATATTGGCTGGAGCGGCTTTGAGCTTATTCAAGATACGGTGAGCCCGCTTTTGGGCCAGGCGCCCGATCCTAAGCTGGTCAAGCACATTCGAGACAAGATCATGAGTTATCCCGGCGTTTTGGGCGTTCACGATTTGATGGTCCACGACTATGGCCCGGGCAGGAAGTTCGCAAGCGCTCACGCCGAGATGGCGGCCGAGGCTAGCCCGCTGGAAAGTCATGACACGCTCGATAACATAGAGCAGTCGTTTAGGGACGAGGACGGCATGATCGTCACGCTCCATTACGATCCCATTGTGACCGACGATTCAAATGTGGCGAGCATGCGCCTGCGCATCAACGCTATGGCTCAAGAGATCGATAGCCGCCTTTCGATTCACGATCTGCGTTGCGTGCCGGGCCCCACGCACACCAATGTGATCTTTGACTGCGTGCGTCCCTCGGATCTGCAGATGAGTGCCGATGAGCTCAAACACGCGCTGGCCCAGAGGGTCGAATCGGAATATCCCAAGTCGATTGCCAAGATTACGATCGACGAAGACTACGTAGGGCATACCCACGAGTAGGATTGGCCACGCAAGCTATTGATGCAGAAGGGGAGAGCATGAAGAAGCTGTATCTTCTCCGCCACGGCCAGACGGAGTTCAACGTCAAAAAGCTGGTCCAGGGCCGCTGTGATTCACCGTTGACCGCCCTGGGCCGCAAACAAGCGGGAATGGCGGCCGCATGGCTCAAGGCCCACAGCGTCGTCCCCGACAAAGTGGTTTCTTCGCCCTTAGGTCGAGCCATGGACACAGCTCAGCTCGTCGCATGCGAACTCCTGGGTCCGGATGCAGCAGTCGAGCCCTGCGAAGGCATCATCGAGCGCAGCTACGGCTCCTTCGAAGAGGGTCCGCACGACGCCTTGCCCACCGACGTCTGGGATCCCGGCGAGGACTTGGTCCCATTTGGTGGAGAAGGAAGTCATGCCCTGCAGGAGCGCATGGTAGACACCCTCACCAATCTCATAGGCGCCGAGGGCATCGAAACCCTCCTAGCAGTAAGCCACGGCAGCGCCAGCCGCCAATTCATCAAGGCCGCAGCCCCAGAGGGCTTCGAGCTCCCAACAAAACTCCCCAACTGCGCCATCATGATCTTCGATTTCGATGAGGCAAAGCCACAAGCAGAAGGCGAGCCAATGCAATGCAAGTTCACCCTCCAGCAAATAGTGGACCCTCAACAAAGTCATTAGCTGAACGAGCAGAGTTAAGCAGGCATCAACGTGTCGTCTCCCGAGCACGGCGGAGGGCCGGAGAAATATATTAAGGTCATCGCGAGTTCCGCACGCAAAGGAGAGCACTTAATGTGCTCTCCGTCTTGCGCAGGACTGTAGAGCAGGGACCTTAATATAATTCTCCGGCCCTCCGCCGTGCCCAGGAGCCATCCACGCACTTTACCTGCGTAAACAATGTGAGTGAAATATGAATCTCGATGGATACGCCCGCAGCCGTGTATACTAAACAGCTGTGTGTAACCAGGGGAGTATTCTGGCTGGACAAAATGCCTGCTTAATAGGGTTGTCAGGTAGTCCGGACGCAATACAAGGCTGGGGAGCACGTCGTGTAAGTAGTGGTCCTCTAGGGGCGTACGCTCGGTGGTGTACGCATTGTCCCAAGACCACGCGAGAGTTGGGATCATATCTTGATCAGCATGATTCTCGGCCGCAAGATTGGCATGACCCAGGTTTGGGACGAGGACGACAACGTCGTTCCCGTCACGGTCATCCAGGCTGGCCCCTGCGCTGTCTCGCAGGTTAAAACTCAGGCAACCGACGGCTATGACGCCGTCCAGATCGGTTTCGGCGACATCAAGGCCAAGAACGTGAACAAGCCCATGGCTGGTCACTTCGCCAAGGCTGGCGTCGAGCCTGTCCGTTTCCTTCGTGAGGTCCGCGTCGAGAACGGCGAGGAGCACAAGGTCGGCGAGGTCGTCACCGTCGCTGATTTCGCTGATGTCGAGAAGGTCGACGTCATCGGTACCTCCAAGGGTAAGGGCTTCCAGGGTCGCATCAAGCGCTGGGGTCAGCGCCGCGGTCCTATGACGCATGGTTCTCACTTCCAGCGTCACCCCGGTTCTATCGGTCAGTGCGCCTATCCTGCGCGTGTCCTCAAGGGCGTCAAGATGGCCGGTCACATGGGTAACGAGCGCGTTACCGTCAAGAACCTTTCCGTTGTCCGCATCGATGCCGAGCAGAACCTCATTTTGGTCAAGGGCGCTGTCCCGGGTGCCAAGAATGGTCTCGTCGCCATCCGTATGGCCTAAGGGCCCAGCCCATTTAGCCCAGCGTCATACCAAGGAGAACACTTAAATGGCAAAGTTTGAAGTAAAGAACAGCGAGGGCAAGAAGGTCGCCGAGGCCGAGCTCGCCGCTGAGGTGTACGGCATCGAGCCGAACATCCACGTTATGCACCACATCGTCAAGTGCCAGATGGCCTCTTGGCGTCAGGGCACCCAGTCTGCTAAGGGTCGCTCTGAGGTTTCCGGTGGCGGCAAGAAGCCTTGGCGTCAGAAGGGCACCGGCCGTGCCCGCCAGGGTTCCATCCGTGCTGCCCAGTGGCGTCACGGTGGCGTCGTCTTCGCCCCCAAGCCCCGTTCTTACGCTAAGCGTATGAACAACAAGGAGGTCAAGCTGGCTATGCGCTCTGCGCTGTCCGCCAAGCTGGCCGATGGCGAGCTCGTGCTCGTCGACGACTACGGCTTCGAGAAGCCTTCCACCAAGGCTGCCGTTGCCATGCTCAAGGCTCTCGGCCTTGAGGGCAAGCGTCTGACCATCATCGTTCGCGATGAGGACGTCAACGCCTACCTGTCGTTCCGCAACATTCCCAAGACGTTCATCATCACTGCCGACGAGGCCAACACCTACGATCTCGTCAACAACAACGCTGTGCTGATGCCCGCCGACATCGCCGCTCACTTCGGGGAGGTGCTTGCTTAAAATGACCGCCCACGAGATCATCATCCGTCCGATCGTGTCCGAGCGTTCCTTCTCCGGCATGGAGCAGAACAAGTACACGTTCGAGGTCGCCAAGGATGCTAACAAGTATCAGATCAAGGACGCTGTCGAGGAGATCTTCGGCGTCAAGGTCGTTCGCGTGAACACCCTGACGGTCAAGCCCAAGACCAAGCGCGTGCGCTATGTCGCCGGCAAGACCCGTTCTTGGAAGAAGGCCATCGTCACGCTGGCCGAGGGCGACACCATCGAGGTCTTTGGCAACCAGGCCTAAGACTCGCTGCTGTTGAGTGAGCTCATGCCTCCCAAATAGGGGAGGCGAGAGCTCAAGGTTTTGGGCGTATAAAATGGACACGCCCGGAGCCGTGTATACGTCCGGTGTCATCGCACCCGAGGCAGAACCTCGAATCCCTGTCTGCGATGGCTAACGGATTCCTATTGAAAGGGATTGTAATGGCTGTAAAGCACCTTAAGCCGACCTCCGCTGGTAGGCGTTGGCAGACGATCTCCGACTTCTCCGAGATCACCTGCACCAAGCCCGAGAAGTCTCTTCTCGAGCCCCTGCCCAAGAAGGCCGGTCGTAACAACAACGGCCGCATCACCACCCGCCACCAGGGCGGCGGCGTGAAGCGTCGTTACCGCGTGATCGACTTCAAGCGCAACAAGGACGGCGTGCCCGCCAAGGTTGCCACGATCGAGTACGATCCGAACCGTTCCGCTCGCATCGCTCTGTTGCACTACGCTGACGGTGAGAAGCGCTACATCCTGGCCCCCAAGGGCCTCGAGGTCGGTCAGACCATCATGTCCGGTTCTGACGCCGACATCAAGCCGGGCAACGCTCTGCCCCTCGCCGACATCCCCGTCGGTACGCTCATCCACGCCGTCGAGTTCCAGCCGGGCAAGGGCGCCGCTATCGCCCGTTCCGCCGGTAACTCTTGCCAGCTGATGGGTAAGGAGGGCAAGTACGCTATCGTCCGTATGCCTTCCTCCGAGATGCGCCGCATCCTTGTTACCTGCCGCGCCACCGTCGGTGAGGTCGGCAACGCCGATCACGCCAACATCGTCATCGGCAAGGCCGGCCGTAAGCGTCACATGAACGTGCGCCCGACCGTCCGCGGTACCGTCATGAACCCTGTCGACCACCCGCACGGCGGTGGCGAGGGCAAGAACCACACCTCTGGTCGTCCCTCTGTTACCCCCTGGGGTAAGCCGACGAAGGGCCTTCGTACGCGCAAGAAGAAGAAGGTCTCGAACCAGCACATCATTCGTCGCCGTAAGAAGTAATTTCGGATACCGAGTTTTAGGAGAAAGCACTTATGAGCAGAAGTCTCAAAAAGGGCCCGTTCGTGGAGACTCGCCTTCTCTCGCGTATCACCGCGATGAACGAGGCTGGCAAGAAGGACGTCGTGAAGACCTGGTCCCGCGCGTCCACCATCTTCCCCGAGATGGTTGGTCACACCATCGCCGTCCACGACGGCCGCAAGCATGTGCCCGTGTATGTTACCGAGTCCATGGTTGGTCACAAGCTCGGCGAGTTCGCGCCGACTCGTACGTTCCGTGGCCACAAGGCCAAATAGGGGGTTAACCGTAAATGGCAACTAAGTCTATTGAAACTGAGGCCACCGAGGTTCGCGCCGTCGCTAAGTACGTGCGTGTTTCCCCCAGCAAGGCCCGCCTGGTGGTCGATTTGATCCGCCGCAAGCCTGTCGCTCAGGCCTTCGACATCCTCCACTTCTGCGACCGCGCCGTCGCCGTGGATGTCGAGAAGGTTCTCCGTTCCGCCGTTGCGAACGCCGAGAACAACAACGGTCTGCGTGCCGACAACCTGGTTGTCGCCGCTGCCTATGTTGACGAGGGTCCGACGCTTAAGCGCATCCGTCCCCGCGCCAAGGGTTCCGCTTCTCGCATTCTGAAGCGTACTTCCCACATCACCGTCGTCGTTGCTCCTCGAAAGGAGGCGTAAAGCTGTATGGGTCAGAAAGTCTACCCCACCGGCTTCCGTCTTGGCATCACCGAGAACTGGCGCTCCCGCTGGTTCGCAGAGAAGGATTACGCTAAGACCCTCGGTAACGATCTCGAGATCCGCAAGTACCTCGAGAAGCGTCTTTCCCGCGCAGCTGTCTCCCGCGTCGAGATCGAGCGCGCTGGCGACAAGGTGAAGGTTATCATCCTCACCGCTCGCCCCGGCGTTGTCATCGGTAAGAAGGGTGCCGAGATCGATACCCTCCGCACCGAGCTCGAGAAGGTCGCTGGCGTCTCCAAGGGCCAGCTCTCCGTCGACGTTGTCGAGATCAAGCGCCCCGAGCTCGACGCCAACCTCGTTGCTCAGTCCATCGCTGAGCAGCTCGAGGGCCGCGTTGCCTTCCGTCGCGCTATGCGCAAGGCTGTCCAGTCCGCCCGCAAGGCCGGCGCTAAGGGCATCCGTATCCAGTGCTCCGGTCGTCTCGGCGGTGCCGAGATGGGCCGTCGTGAGTGGTACCGTGAGGGTCGCGTGCCTCTGCACACCCTCCGTGCCAAGATCGACTACGGCACGGCTGTCGCCAGCACCACCATGGGCGCTTGCGGCGTGAAGGTCTGGATCTACCTGGGCGAGAAGCTCCCGGGCCAGCCTGTTCCCAACCCTGCACTCGAGGGCTCTTCCCGTCCTCGTCGTCGTAACTCCGAGAGGAGGGGTCAGTAGTGCTTGCCCCTAAGCGTATTCTTCACCGCAAGGTGCAGCGTGGCTCCATGAAGGGCCAGGCCAAGGGTAATACCGAGCTGCATTTTGGCGAGTTTGGTATCCAGGCTCTCGAGGCCCATTGGATCACCAACCGTCAGATTGAGGCCGCTCGTATTGCCATGACCCGCTACATGAAGCGTGGCGGTCGTGTCTACATCACGATCTTCCCCGATAAGCCCATCACCAAGAAGCCTGCCGAGACTCGCATGGGTTCTGGTAAGGGTAACCCCGAGGAGTGGGTGGCCGTCGTCAAGCCCGGCCGCATCATGTTCGAGGTCAAGGGTGTTCCCGAGGAGGTTGCTCGCGAGGCTCTGCGTCTTGCCCAGCACAAGCTCCCCATCAAGACCAAGATTGTGGTTGCCAAGAACGCTGAGCAGCGCATCGAGAAGGAAATGGCTGAGGAGGCCGCTCTCGAGGCCAAGTGGGCTGCTGAGGACGCCGCCGCCGCCAAGGAGGAGAACTAATGAAGCCCGCAGAGATTCGTGAGCTCTCGGACGCTCAGCTCGTTGAGAAGCTGAAGGAAATGCGCGCCGAGCTCTTTAACCTTCGTTTCCAGATGGCCACCAGCCAGCTGGACAACACCGCTCGCGTCAACACCGTGAAGAAGGACATCGCTCGCGTCCTCACGGAGCAGCGCGCCCGCGAGATCGCAGCGGAGAAGTCCGCTGTCACCGAGTAGGACCTAAGGAGAGAACATGACTGATTCGCGTAACTCGCGTAAGGTCCGTACGGGTGTCGTTACCTCCGTCTCCGGTGCCAAGACCATCGTTGTCACCATCACCGAGCGCAAGCGTCACCCCAAGTACGGCAAGATGATGACCAGCTCCAAGAAGCTGCACGCTCACGACGAGGAGTGCACGGCTGGCGTGGGCGATACCGTCCGCGTTATGGAGACCCGTCCTATGTCCAAGATGAAGCGTTGGCGCCTCATCGAGGTCGTCGAGCGCGCTAAATAAGCAGTCGCTCTTACGACTTGTACGTTTCCGAAGATGTGCGTATGCCTGGCTTGCATACCACGGGCCGCATAAAGGCTGCGCACCTCTCTTCGGTTCTTAGTTCGGAGGAACATCTACCATGATTCAGATGCAAACCATGCTGAACGTCGCCGACAACTCCGGCGCTCGCAAGATTCGCTGCATCAAGGTGCTTGGCGGTTCCAAGCGTCGTTATGCAGGCATCGGCGATGTGTTCATCGGTGCTGTCCAGGAGGCTACCCCTGGCGCCAACGTCAAGAAGAAGGACGTTGTCCGTTGCGTCGTCGTTCGCACCGTTAAGGAGATCCGCCGCAAGGATGGCTCCTACATTCGCTTTGATGAGAACGCCTGCGTTGTCATCAACAACGATGGTTCGCCCGTCGGCACCCGTATCTTCGGGCCTGTCGCTCGCGAGCTTCGTGACAAGAAGTACATGAAGATCGTCTCGCTCGCTCCCGAGACCCTGTAGTTAGGGGAGATATATGTATATCAAGAAGGGCGATAAGGTCCAGGTTCTCTCTGGTAAGGATCGCGGCAAGCAGGGCGTTGTCCTGCGTGCTCTCCCCGCCGAGAACAAGGTCGTTGTCGAGGGCGTTTCGGTCGTCAAGAAGGCCGTCAAGCCCAACGCTGCCAACCAGCAGGGCGGCATCGTTTCGCAGGAGGCTCCCATCGACGTCTCCAACGTCAATCTCGTTTGCCCCGAGTGCGGTAAGGTTACCCGCGTCGGTCACGAGAAGGACGGCAAGAACAAGCTGCGCGTCTGCAAGAAGTGTGGCCACAAGTTCTAAGCTGCCCGCAACAGTTAAGTTGCTAGCAAAGGCCCGGATGCCCCACGGCACCCGGGCCTTTTTTGACCCCTACTCATTGGGGACAGGCTTAAATGAGTGGCCGTTGTTTGGCAGTCATTGGGGACAGACTTAAATGAGTGGTTGCGCGCACGAAAGGCTGGCGTGACAGTCGGTCAGCTTGTGCGTTGTTGCGGACTCGGTGAGGCAACGGTCAAAAGGGCAACTGCTGGCTGGCGCGACGCCTCAAATGATCCGTTTTCCTTCGTCCCTAACGGATTATCACAGCTTTCCGCGTAAAAGATGATCCATTTTCCTCCGTCCCCAAGGGATCAGGTGATGCATATTTGTGCGTAATTGCCTGCGTATAATTGCGTGACAATGCGTGTAGATGCGCCGTCTCCTGCTGAACTTTGACCATTTGGCGGTAATATACGCAGAAAGACGCACATATACGCGCATTTGTGCGAATATAGAGCTGTTAGAAATGAAAGTCTTTTCACGATGCAGGAGGCACATATGGCAGATTCCAAGCAGACTCCACTCGACTCCGCGGCAGCCGCAAAGGCAGCGTTCGCTTCGGTCCAGGACAAGCCATTTCCCGACGATATCTTTACGGCTCCCGAGCTTCGTTGGGCTGTGATTGGGTGCGGCGTTATCGCCAACCAGATGGCTCAGTCTCTCGCTTTGGCCGGCCGCAAGCTTGCGGGCGTCGCCAACCGCACGCTGTCCAAGGCTCAAGCTTTTGCCGAGCAGTATGGCATCGAGAAGGTCTATGAAACGGTTGAGGACCTCTATGCCGATCCGGACATCGATGCGATCTATATCACCACCCCGCATAACACGCATATCACCTACCTGCGCGCCGCTCTGTCAGCTGGCAAGCACGTGCTCTGTGAGAAGGCCATTACCCTCAACTCTGCCGAGCTCGATGTGGCGCGTGCCATTGCCGGCGAGCATAACGTGGTCCTTATGGATGCCACCACAGTGCTCCACATGCCCTTGTATCAAGAGCTGCGCCGCCGCATGGATGCCGGCGAGTTTGGCTCCATGAACCTTGCTCAGCTGAACTTTGGTAGCTATAAGGAGTACGGCGACCTGACCAATCGTTTCTATAATCACAACCTTGCCGGTGGTGCCATGCTCGATATTGGCGTGTATGCCCTGTCCGTCATGCGTCTCTTTATGGCAAGCCAGCCCGCCGAGGTCGTTTCGCTGGGCAACACCTGTGAGACCGGAGTCGACGTTGCGGGCGGCATCGTCTGCCGTAATGCCGAGCAGCAGCTGGGCGTTGTGAGCCTTACGCTTCACTCCAAGCAGCCCAAGCGCTCGGTCATCAGCTTTGACAAGTGCTATATCGAGGTCAACGAGTATCCGCGCGCCGATCACGCGACCATCGTGTGGACTGCGGACGGCCACCGCGAGGAGGTCCACGCCGGCACCGAAGCTTACGCCCTTTGCTATGAGATGGCCGATCTTGAGAAGGCCGTTGCCGGCGACGACTCCAAGCGCGAGCTACTGGATTATGCTTCTGATGTTATGGAGCTTATGACCAAGCTTCGCGCCGACTGGGGAGTCGTGTACCCCGAGGAGGAGTAAGCGATGCTAGCGGAAGATAGGCTTAACGCGATCGTATCGATGGTGCAGCAGGCTGGCTCGGTTACCGTGCCGGAGCTTGCCGATACCCTGGGCGTGACGGCGTCTACCATTCGGCGCGACCTGCAGACGCTCGACCGAGCGCACCGCATCGCCAAGGTCCACGGTGGGGCGACGAGTCTTGAGCGCGCGCATGTGACGCGCGACCTAACGCTCAATGAGCGCAGCGACCTCCATAACGACGACAAGGAGCGTATCTGCGCCCGTGCGGCGGCGCTTGTGGAGCCCGAGAGCTTTGTATACATCGATTCGGGTTCGACGACGCTCAAGCTCATCGAGCATCTTCCACATCTTGAAGATGTCACCTATGTGACCGACTCCGTGCTCCATGCTCAGCATCTCGCCCTGCGCGGCATGCGCACCGTGGTGTTGGGTGGCGAGCTCAAGCCCGAGACCGAGGCACTCGTTGGCCCCGATGCCTTGGCAACCCTAGACCGCTACAACTTCAATTGTGGCTTTTGGGGCTCTAACGGCATTGCCGCCGAGCAGGGCTTCACGGCGCCCGATATCGAGGAAGCGCAAGTAAAGCGCATCTCGATGCGCCATACGGCCAAACGCTTCGTAATCTCGGACGCCAGCAAATTTGGCATGGTGGCGCCCGTCAAGTTCGCGGACTTCCGTGACGCAACGATTATTACCGCAGGCGGGGTCCCCGCTAAGTACCGGGCAATGGACAACGTCATCACGGTCTAACAAACAGGGGCAGGCTAAGGCCAAAACCACCGCGAAGGTACCTGTCCCCATTGTGGTGGTTTAGGGCTCCCAGGGGCAGGGGGCTTCGATGTGGATGTGCTCGCCGGAAACGGGATGCGTAAAGGACACGCTGTGGGCGTGGAGCATCAGGCCACAGGGGCGCGGTGTGCCGTACAGGTCGTCGCCAACCAGGGGGTGATGCTCGCTGGCCAGGTGCACACGGATCTGGTGTTTGCGGCCTGTGAGCAGCTCGACATCGATATACGAACGCGTGGGCAGGCCTCGACGGCTCTTAAGGCGCTTGAGCACCTTGACGCGCGTCTGAGACGGCTTGCCGCTGGCACCGACGCGCATCTTGCGGCTATCGTGGCGGTCGCGGGCGATCGGCTTGTCGATGAGCTTTTCGTTCCAGTCAATCTTGCCCTCGGCCAGCGCCAGATAGTGCTTTTCGAAGGCGTGGTCGTTCACCATCTGGTCAAAGGCGGGCTGCGTCTGTTTGTCGAGCGAGAACAGAACCACGCCGGTGGTGTTGCGGTCCAGGCGGTTGAGCGGTTGCATGTCGGTTGCGGCAAAGCCGTCGCCCATCGCCAATAAAAGGTCGCTGGCGTAGTCGGTAAGTGTGCGCTCGCCGGTGCCGTCACCGTGGACGATCATGCCGGCGGGCTTATCGATGGCCATGAGCCAGGCATCGCAGTAGAGGACTTGAGGTTCTTCGTTCACGTGTAAGCCTTTCGGTTAGCTAATTCCCACAAACATGCAGCCCGAGGTCGCTCCACGCAGGCGGGCAGCGGGCTTGCGACCTGCTTGCGCCGCCTCGACGGCGCGACGGACGCGTGCGACGACACGGCCAATCTCATTGGGCTCGAGCAGCGTGCCGTCCACCATGAGACGACGGACGCCGGCGTCGAGCAACTGTGGTACCTGCGGCGTGAGGTCGATGGGGTAGGCGTCGTACAGGCGCGAGCGGCCGTGAATGTCGGTGCGCACGGGCATGACCTTGCCATCGATATTTTTGAGCGACAGCTTGCGGGCGCGCAGGCGGCAATTGGCGCAATCGTGGATACAACCGTTGGCAACCTGCAGGATGCAGTGCTCGCTCGTCATAACGCGCGGGCGGCCGAAAACGGTGATGCCCAGGGCTGCGGGCGCGGAGGTGCCAAGCGAGATCATCTCGTCGAGCGTGATCTCGGGCGAGAGCCAAAACGCCCCGGCCCCGCGCTCGGCAAGTGCCTCCATGCAAGGCGTATTGTGCACGGGAAGGCAAGAGCGGACCTCCGCCGTGGCGCCAACCTGGGCGGCCAGGGCAAGCTCGGAGATATTGCCGACGGCGACAGTCGCTCCAGCAAGAATCCAGGGATCGACGCGCTCGTGGTCGACGGCGCGGCAGACCTCATCGAGCACGGGTACGATGCCCTGCTCAAACGCATCGGCGGGGGAGAGTTCGGCCGCATCGAGCGCGTCGGTGGTCATGTAGATGCGCGTTGCACCCTCGGCGCGCGCTGCCTCGGCGGCCTCGAGCGAGGTGACGGTGGCGCAGATTTGCGGCTCGTCGCGGTAATGCTCGGGCGCGGGGCGGGAATCACTGGTGACAATCGCTGGCAGCTCGAGCGTGCGGGCGCGCTCGTCATACGGTGCCAGAATGGCCTCCTCGAGCGCCTTGCAGGCGGCGGTGCGCACTTTATGCACGGCGGAGAAGCCCATGCCACAGCCTTCATCGAGGGCCACGTCAAAGCTCGCGGCCTCAAAGGGAGAGGAGCCCATGCGCCCGACGTGCTCCACCAGATCGGCCGCCTCGACGGCGCGGGTCTTGGCGGCCTCGACGGTAAAGCCGGTCGCAGTGGCAGCGAGCGCGGGGTCGTCGCAGCAGGTGAGCGTGACGGTAAACGGCTCGCCCAGACGCGCCACGACGGACACATCTACGGCGCGGCGGCGCAGCACATCGCGCTTGAGCGCGGCGCCGGCAGCGTCGATGGCGCGCTGGCTGCGGATGACGCGCACGCGGCAGCCTTCGGGCATGCTGCGGGGCACGCGGCACTCGATGATGTCGCCAGCGGCGGCGTCATCGGCGGCAATGGTGGTCAGGAACTGGTCGAACTCATCGTCGTGGCGAAGCTCCAGCAGGTCGCCCTTGCCCACGGGCTCAAACAGCTCAATGCGGGCGATGGCGGCGCGGCGACGACGGTCGTCGGGCTTGAGCCCGCGCACATTGCGGTTGGCCAGGCGGCTGCCCAGCACCGTGCCCACAATCTGGCCGCGGTTGTTGGAGCGCTCGTAGCTCATCATCTCGTCGCCCGAGGTGCCGTCTTGGTAGGCGTGCGTAAAGTCGCGGTTAAAGCAACGCTTGAGCTGGCGTTGGCGGGCGGCCTCTTCATCCTTAGAGGTCGAAACATCGGCCAGCATGTCATCAATCTGATGACGATACACGTCGACGATGGAATACACGTAATCGGGGGCCTTCATGCGACCTTCGAGCTTGAGCGATGCGGCGCCGGCGTCATGCAGGCGACGAACGAGTTGCGAGGTATTGGTGTCGCACGGGCATAGCGCGCGCTCGCGACCGGCAGGGGAGAGCGAGCAGCCGTTCTCGTCGATCAGCTCGTAAGGCAGGCGACAGGGCTGAGCGCACATGCCGCGGTTGGCCGAGCGGCCCGCCATGGCAAAGCTCGAAAGCAGGCACAGGCCCGAGTAGCAAAAGCAGATGGCACCGTGGCTAAAGACCTCCAGGTCAACGTCGGGCGCGGCATTGTGAATGGCAGCAATTTCGTCGATGGAAAGCTCGCGCGAGAGGGTCACGCGGTCGGCGCCCTGCTCGCGGCACCAGATAGTCCCGCGGTCGTCATGGATGTTCGCCTGGGTCGAGATGTGTGTCTCGATATCGGGCATGGTGCGCTTGACCTCAAAGAACAGGCCCCAGTCCTGGATGATGAAGGCATCGGCGCCCAGCGTGGAGCAGCGATGGATGAGCTGCAGCGCATCGCTCATCTCGGATTCCTTGATGACGATGTTGACCGTGACGTAGACGCGCGAGCCGGCCAGGTGCGCGGCGCGGCAGGCCTGCTCAAAGGCCTCGTCGGTAAAGTTTGTTGCCTTGCGGCGGGCGTTGAAGCTGCCCATGCCGCAGTAGATGGCGTCTGCCCCGGCGGCGAGCGCGGCGGCAAAGGGCTCCGGGCCTCCGGCGGGGGCCAAAAGCTCGGGCCTGCGGTTGGTGGTTCGACTGGCGGTTGCGGTCATATCCTGCCTTTCAAAATGCTCAGATATTCAAAAGTATAGTGGCACCGTCGCGATGGGCGATGCCCGCAGCCTAAGCAGGACAAAGTTTTCAGCAGCCTCTCGGGCAAAAAATGATCCGTTTTCCTCCGTCCCCAAGGGATCGGTGGGTTAGCCCTCCTTGCGGACCTTTTGCAGATAGCGGTAGACGCTGGGCTCAGAGATTCCAAGCGCGGTGGCGGCGCAGGCAACAGCGCCCTTGAGCATAAATACGCCGTTGCCGTTGAGATGGCGAATAACGTCCACGCGCTCGGCCTGGCCGAGCGAGGCGACATCCTGCCCGCGGCTTTCGAGCAACTCGGAAATACTGCGGTCGATGAGCTCCTGTGTGGACTCCGAAAGGCTTTCGACCTCGATAGAGGCGGGCTCCGTGCGGACCGGCGCGGCGTCGAAGCAGGCCATAAGCTGCTGGGCCATGGCGTTGATGTTGCGCACGGCCGAGAGATCGGTGTTGACGCACAGCATGCCGACGATCTCGCCGTTCTCGCGGATAAAGTACGTTGCGGATTCCAGCGTCTTGCCGCCGGCGCCGCGGCCTTCGTAGCCCGTAATGAACGGCAGGTCACGATACTTGGGGTCGTGCATAATCTTGAGCGCCGGATCGGTGGCGGGTCCGCCAATCTTGCGGCCGCTCACGATACCGTTGCGAATATCGACGATGGCATGGTCGGGATCTGAGAAATCGTGCAGGACGATTTCGCTGTTTTTGCCGAGTATCTGCTCCAGGAAATCGACCATCGGCAAAAAGCGACGTACGGTCTCGTTCACGGGCAACTCCTTTGGGTGAAATCGGAAATGTTCATAACAATTTTTTCTCATGGTAACACGGTGTCTATTGACTCGCATATTCGCAGGTACATTGCGTAATACAGACGCGCGGTAGGAATTTGGCGGTAAACGGTCGACCAAAAGAAAAGTCAGATGCTATTTTGACCAGACACTTTCCTTACCTGCTGAAATGTATTATCTCAGCTGAAGAATAGTCTGATAACAAAAAATTATTATTAGGAATAAGAAAAATCTTCAATACGATATGCAACGAAGGCACAACCTCAACCCCGCACTGCGTCACAATAGAATGTTAGATGCGAAAACAACTACTTCGAGGATTGGTGGTCAAATGGCCCAGGAGACGGTTACGAACGGCACTGAAGCCCTGTTCACTCGCGAAGGCATGCCGCCCGTTAAGGAAATGATCCCGTGTGCCCTTCAGCACGTACTGGCATCGTTTGCCGGCATCATTACCCCGGCGGTCATCATGGCCGGCGTCTACGGCTTTAATAGCCAGCAGAGCACCGACATCATTCAGGTCGCGCTCATTCTTTCGGCGATCGACACGGCCCTTCAGGCCTTCGCTCCCTTCCGTCGCATCGGCGGTGGCCTGCCCATCGTCATGGGCGTCTCGTTCGCGTTCCTGCCGGCCCTGCAGGCCATGGGTGCCTCGGGCTTTAGCTTTGGTGCGCTGCTGGGCGGCGAGATTGTCGGCGGTGCCGTCGCGGCCCTCTTTGGTCTGGCCTACAGCAAGATCAAGTGGCTGTTCCCGCCCGTCGTGACCGGTACGGTCATCTTCTCCATCGGCGTTTCGCTGTATCCCACGGCCGTCAAGTACATGGCCGGCGGTATGGGCACGCCGCTGTGGGGCACCCCGCAGGCCTGGTGCGTCGCTCTTATCACCTTCGCCGTGGTCTTTGCGCTCGCCAACTTTGGCAAGGGTACGCTCAAGCTGGGATCCGTGTTCTTTGGCATGATCGTTGGCATGATCGTTTCGATCCCCTTTGGCATGATCGATTTCTCCAGCGTCGCCACCGCTCAGGTCTTCGCCCTTCCCAAGCTCATGCCCTACGCGCTCGAGTTTGATCCCGAGGTCTGCATTACCCTCGCCGTCGTGTTCCCCATGGTTGCCATCCAGGTTATCGGTGACGTCTCCGCCGCCTGCCTGGGCTCCATCGACCGTATGCCCACCGAGCGCGAGCTCTCTGGCGCTATCGTGTCCCAGGGCATCACATCTATGGTCGGCGGTCTGCTGGGCGGTCTTCCCACCAGCGCCCTTGGCCAGAACGTGGGCATCATCTGCTCCAACAAGGTCGTCAACAAGTGGGTTTTTGTGACCATCGCGGCCGTTTTTGCCATCGCCGGTCTGTTCCCGCAGCTTTCTGCCGTCCTTTCCGCTATCCCGCAGCCCGTCATCGGCGGCGCGACCGTTGGCGTCTTTGGCACCATCACCATGAACGGCGTGCGCATGTTCACCCGCGAGGGCCTCACGCAGCGCACTACCACCATCGTCGGTACCTCCGTCGTCTTTGGCCTGGGTATCTGGATGGCCAGCGGTTGCCTTGCCGGCGAGGGTATGCCCACCTGGGTGTCCACCGTCATCGGCTCCAATGCCGTAACCCCCACCGCCATCATGGCCATTGTCCTTAACCTGATCCTTCCGCAGACGCCGGTTGTGGCCCAGCACATCGATGCCGCCAAGGACGCTGCCGTGGATCTGGTCTTGCCCGAGAGCAAGAAGTAACCAATTCGGTGCTATTCGTCGGCGGACGCATCGCCTCGTCCGCCGACGTCATGCGGCGCCAAGCCGCACTTCAACCGCCCCTTTTGCGTGTGCCGCTTGTCGAATTACGTTATAGCTAGCTATATTATAGGAAGGTATAATATAGCTAGCTATAACGTAAAAGGAGGATGGCCCTATGTTTATCGGAAGAACAGCGGAAATGTCCGAGCTCAATCGACTGTATGGCACGGACTCCTTTGAGATGCCTGTGATTTACGGCCGTCGTCGTGTGGGCAAAACGCGCCTTATCACAGAGTTCATCCAAGGCAAGAAGGCTATTTACTTTCAAGCTCGTCGTACCAATGCGGAGGCAAACCTGCACGGCTTTAGCCAGGCGATACTTGCGGGTTCGGTTGGTGCTGCAGGTGTGTCGTTTCGTAGTTTTGACGAGGCGTTCGATGCATTGGCCACCATGGCTCGCACGGAACGTTTGATTGTCGTGATTGACGAGTATCCCTATCTCGCCCAATCGAATCCCGAGATCAGCTCGTTGCTGCAAGACAAGATCGATCACTTGTACAAAGAGACCAAGCTCATGCTTATCCTGTGCGGGTCGTCGCTTTCGTTCATGGAAGAGCAGGTGCTGGGCTACGAGAGCCCACTATACGGTAGGCGCACGGCCCAGTTTAAGATCATGCCACTCGATTTTACGACAACCCTCGGCCTGTGGCAGAGCATGGGTCGTGAAGACGCTGCGGTTTGCTATGGCATGACGGGCGGCATTCCTGCATATATCGAGAAAGTCGATCCTACCGTATCGCTTAAGGACAACGTCAAGCGTCTTTTTCTTACTCCTACGGGCTATCTCTTTGAGGAGCCGAGTAACCTGCTGTTGCAAGAGTGCCGCAATCCCGAGCAATATGATGCGATCGTGCAGGCAATTGCCCAGGGGCGCTCGAAGATCTCGGAGATTGCGAGCTCCACGGGAATCCCTGCGAGCAACGTAAAGAGCTATGTGGATAAGCTGGCGTCGCTTGGGATTGTCGAGCGCGAGCTGCCCCTAAACGAGACGAGCAATAAGCGAGCCGTGTATCTGCTGAGCGACCAGATGTTTAGGTTCTGGTACAAGTTTGTGCCGCAGAACATCGGGCTGATTCAAAACGATATGGCCGAGATGGCGTATAAGCGCATTGAGCCGCACGTATCGGATTACATGGGTACGGTCTTTGAGCTTATATGCAGACAATACGTGTACGAACTCGCGCGCGCGGGCCAGCTCGATGTGGTTCCGGCGAGCGTCGGGCGCTGGTGGGGGACGGATAATCGCACGCATACGCAGGAAGAAATCGACTTGATTGTTGACGATGGCGAGGGCACTGCGCTGTTTGCGGAGTGCAAATGGCGCAATGAACCGGCGGGCGAAGACGTGCTGCAAAAGCTCGTGCACCGAAGCGAGCTCTTTAGACGGCAGCACAAAAGCTATGCACTATTCTCAAAAAGCGGCTTTACGCAAAGATGTCAGGAAGCTGCGGCGAACAGGGGAGATACCAAGCTGATCTCGTTTGCCGAGATGTGTGAGCGGAGATAACCAAGCGCGCTCTGATGTGATGTTTGGAATGGGACGCGCCAATGATGCCAAGCGTAAAACCTTCAATGAATATGGCGTAAAAACTACAGCGGTCATGGCGTAAAAACTACATTGAAAGTAGCGTAAAAACAGCATTGAGAATGGCGTAATTTCGCATGTCGCATGATCGCCCGAGCTCGCATACGGCCTTTTGCGAGCTCTTGCCATGAACGAGAGCCAGGCTGTCACGTACAAGACGCTCATAAAGGACGCCTCGTACGGTGAGGCGGGCCCCGACGAGAGGACCATCGCTGCGTACCTGGATCTCTTCAACAGGCTCAAGCTGACCGAGGACCTGTGTGGATGGGAGCCATCGAGGTCAAGCTGAGTGATGCGAAAGCAGACGATGGAGCGAGAAATCTCAAGGCGCTGGAGAGGAAAGTGCTCTCCAATCCTGCCGCCCAGAATGCCGCACCGGCGTTTTTGGCGGTCGTGGTTGGAAAGGGGAGCATTGCCTACACACGCGACGACGGCGTGGCGGTGATCCCCATGGCGGCACTTGGTGCGTAGTGGTTTTGCGGGCATGGCATTGCGCCCTGCTTTCATGTCCGCGCGGGCGCCTATCCTTACGGCAATGTAGCCGCCTATGTAGCAAGCGGCAGGCAACGGAGAAAGGCCATGACCGTGTCAGCTGAAAAGACGCCGTGTATCTCGGCTATCGATACGACGAACTTTGCGCGCCAGATCGTGCTGGACTTTGAGTTTGCGCCGGTGCCAAAGCAGCGCCAGCGCCGTGGACTGCGCAATGAGATCATCGAGATCGGCGCCGTCAAGCTCGATTACCACGGCAACGTTATGGGCGAGTTCTCGCAGTTTGTGCAGACGGAATTTACCGAAGGCGTTGCGTTTCCCGTTCGCGAGCTTACGGGGATATCGGCCGTGGACACCGCGATGGCCGATCCGCTCTATGTGGTGATCAAAAGGCTCAGCGATTGGATCGGTCGCTACTCCGCCCAGATAGTTTGCTGGAGCGGGGCGGATCGTCGACAGCTCTTGACCGAGTGCCAGGCAAAGCACATCGACCTTGCCGAATTTCCTACGGACTGGGCCGACCTGCAGGCGTTTTACACCTCGATCATGGACGTGGGCGGCCACGGGCGCGTCTCGTTGAGTGACGCGGCAACGTGGTTTGGCATCGAGTTCGACGAGTCGACGGGCCACGCCCACAGCGCCCTTGCCGATGCGCGCGTGACCGCCAAGCTGCTCAAGCAGATGATGGACGGGGACTACCGCGTGAGTCCGCACGCCCAGGAGATCCGCCAGCGGTGGGGGATGGGCGAGCGACCCCAGACGCGCCTTTCCAACAAGTGTCCCGAGCTGGGCGACCTGCTGCTGAAGCTGAAGGCGGAGGGGAGGTAGGAGGCCGCCCTCTGCCCATGCTGGTGCGGCGCCTTACTGCCTGGCAGTTCCTGACGTCGGCAAATGACTCCCGCAGTGACCTATCACGATTAACTGTGCCTCGTCATCAAAACAAAAGTGCAGACGGAATGGGTCGCGGCGGTTGCGACCGTTGCCCTTAATGTGCGGCAAGATGCAAACCTGCTTACCGTTGTAGGTGCGTTGGCGGAGCCGCATGAGCTCGGTGTCGTTTTTAGTCAGCTTGGTCTCGGTCGGCGCGGCGTCAAACGAGGTCTGATTTCTAAACTCGCTATAGAGGTCTCCGGTCGTCGGGCGCTCCCCAAACTTGAGTTGCCACATAACGGTCGCTACGGATTTAAGGATCTGCCATTCCTCGTCAAGATCGGCAAAATCATAGCGGCGTGCCGAGTCGTATGCCTCGGGCAAAACGAAAATGCGCGAGGGCCAGAGATTCGCGGCAAACTTAAGCTCGTCCTCAAGGGTGCGCGGAAATGCCTCGAGCCCCTCGACAAAGCATGCTTCTGCTCTGAGTGCAGCTACCTGCTTTTCTGAGCGGTCGGCTCGCTCCAGCGCCTCTTGGAGTCGATACTTTAAGTTGGCGATCGTGTTCTCGGATTCATCCAACTCGAGCAGGCTGTTTTCCAGCTGCTCAATACGCTGCTCATACGCGGCATTGCTGTCGGCGTAATCGTTTGCCAGCCCCTCCCAGAGCTGCCTGTCGGCAGTCTCTTTTGACAGCAGCTCTTTAAGGTTGTCCATTGCCTCTTGGCTGTACGAGGCGTCAAGCGCTTCGGTGCGTTTTGCCTCGGCTACGGTTTCATTCTCTGCGTGGCGTTTCATCTCTGCCATGCGGCTGCGTAGCGCCCCGATTGATTGGCGCGATTTGTACCAGGTAATATCGCTCGTGTCTACAATATCGCCCCTGCCGCGCAAGAACGAGCGCCCCAGACTCCGGTTAAGTATCGTGGATGTCTGGTTGCCGTACTCGCTCAGCCTATCGCGCCTGATACAGAGGTGCCGACGTGCGTCTTCTTCGTCAGACAGATTGATGCTCGGTTGGTAAATACGAAGTGACGACTTGGGGCAGTTGTATCGATAGGCAGGTGTATCGTAGAGAAAAAGATTGAACAGCTTTGATTTGAGCCGACCATCGGATTCGTCGGCGGTAAACACGTTGGCTAGGCCCATAAGGTTATTGGCGAGCTTGCCGGGATCTTTGACGGGATATCGTCCGGCATCATCGCTGGTTATTAGAATCAGAGGGAGCTCGCGCTGGCTGCTCAGAAGGTTGTCGGAGAACTCGGCGTCAAAGTTCTCAAACGTCAGGCGCGTGCACGATGTGTTGACGACAGTCTCTCCAACGCACGCCTGATGATTGGGAAGCGAAAACAGAACCTTTGCGATGCGGGGAATATTGAGGTCCGGTTCTGGCAGTGGCCAGCCCACATATTCGGGCAGGGTCGCATAGGTGACTTTAATATTGACTAGGCAGGAGTTGTCATCGGCCGTTTCAAGGCCAATGCAAGTGTGCCAGTGACGATACGAATAATGACTGTCGGGCTCGTCATATTCAAAGGCCCAAGCGACGGGAATCTTGCCTCGCTTGTCGTTAAAGGCTGCACGAGTGCAAATGCTCACACGGCTGCCTGTGGTCATGCCTCCAGAATAGCCAACGGGATAGCTGAGGTTTCCAAATACAAAGTCGGAGGCAACGTCTTTATTGCTTGACAAAAACTCAAAGGCGCTCTGCTCATGGCGCTTGCGCTTCTCTTTGTCGCGCACCCAGGTGTAGATCTGACGATATGCATCGACGATTGAGGGCGTGGTGGTCGAATAGGGCGAAAGCCTGAACTTTGCTCGGTAATGAATCTGTTCGTTTTCGGACCGCATGTTAGCCTCGCTTGCCTGGTGGCGTAATTGACCTGTAATGCTCAAGTGTAGGCGTTTGAGTAAAGGGCGCGCATCGAACAACGGGCGTTAGGTGCCAAAGCGTCTGTAAGCGTGCTAATGGGCGCTGGTGACGCGGAGCGATCATAAGGTATTCACGCTATTCGCAGCATTGTTGAGCAACAAACCGCGCGAGGTAAAAACGATTCCTTTTGCAGAAAACCCCATGACACGGCAAGCTGATTGAAAGACAATAGATAAAGCTGTAACAAGGGTGAATCGTCCTTCACCCCGGTATCAATAAAACCCAGGAGATTTTTCGTGGCCATTCAGACGAAAATTCTTCGGGGGGGGGGTGCTCGCCAGCGAGTGTCTTCCTTCGATAGACAATCCTAGCGTTATCTTGCGACACGCATTTTCGCTTCTCGTAAAGCGGGGCGCGTGATGGCAAAGCTAGCAGAGATAACGCCCGGTACGCGCGTTCGCGGTATCGCGGGGGATTCGCCCGTGACCATTAAGGCTGTCGAATGGCATGGCGATTCCGTCTTAAACGTAATCTACAAGACGGACCAGGGCGCACTGGGTGACCGACCTCTCTTCGATACAGACGAGGATAAATACATCATCGAAAAGTCCAGCGCCTGGGCGTTCGATGCCGACCCCGATGACCTGCGACTCGTGTCCGAAGCGTATCGCATAGGCTTGGCTCATCTGTTCGATCCCTATCTGGCTATTCGTACGTCGTCTATCGAGCCGCTGCCGCACCAGATTTCGGCCGTCTACAAGGAAATGCTGCCGCGCTTGCCGCTGCGTTATGTGCTGGCGGACGACCCCGGCTCAGGCAAGACCATCATGACGGGCCTCCTAATAAAAGAAATGATTGCTCGCGGCGATCTTAGGCGTTGCCTTATCGTGGCTCCCGGTAATCTTGTGGAACAGTGGCAAGACGAGCTATGGCAAAAGTTTGGGCTCAAATTCCGCTTGCTTACAAATGATGTTCTGGAGTCTTCTGCTACCGGGAATCCCTTCGATGAGGTCGATTTTTGTATCGGCCGCCTAGATAAGCTGGCTCGCAACGACGAGATCCAAAAGAAGCTAAGGGCAACTTCGTGGGATCTCGTTGTATGCGACGAGGCACACAAGATGAGCGCGACAAACTTTGGCGGCGAGTTTAAACCGACCAAACGCTATAAGCTCGGTCAGCTCTTGGGTGACACAACCGAAAACTTGTTGCTTCTGACGGCTACGCCTCACAACGGTAAGCCGGCTGACTTCCGCTACTTTATGGCGCTCGTGGACAAGGACCGGTTTGCGGGAGGCAACCGCGTTAAGAATCCTGCGGCGCGCTCCACTGCCGGCCAGGCTCAGAGCCTTCCGCCCGCACCTTCGCTTGACTGCGATGTTTCCGATGTGATGCGTCGCCTCGTGAAAGAGGAGCTGCTCAAGTTCGATGGGCGCCCGCTATTCCCCGAACGCTGCGCCTACACAGTCGAATACGACCTATCTCCTGCCGAGCAGGAGCTCTATGACTCGGTGACTCATTACGTCACCGAGGAGTTTAACCGTGCGGAGCGCTTGGGCGGCAAGCATAAGAACAGCGTCGGCTTTGCTTTGACTATCTTGCAGCGGCGTCTTGCGTCGAGTCCCGAGGCCATCTACCAGTCGCTTCGGCGTCGTCGCATACGGCTTGAGTCCAAGCTCGCTGAGGCAAAAAGCGTTGCGAGCGGCAAGGTCGCCTATACAGATAAATGGGGCATCGATGCCAGAGATTTTGACGAGGACGATTACGACTCCGAAGAGTACGAACAAATGGAAGATGACGTCGTAGACACCGCTTCTGCGGCGGCGACTGCGGCTGAGCTCGATACTGAGATCGCGATTTTACGCACGCTCGAGCGCAAGGCAAACGATGTTCGCATTAGTGGCGAGGACCGTAAGTGGGAGGAGCTTTCGCGACTGCTGCAAGACGATTCCAATATGTTTGGCATGGACGGTCGACGTGAGAAACTGATCATCTTTACCGAACACAAGGACACGCTGAACTACCTCGCAGGGAAGATTGGCTCCCTCCTGGGTGACCGTACTGCCGTGCTCACCATTAAGGGCGGTATGACGCGCGACGAGCGCCATCGTGCCGAGGAAATGTTTAAGCAGGATGCGAACTCGCGCATCCTTGTTGCTACGGATGCCGCCGGCGAGGGCATTAACCTGCAGCGTGCGCACCTTATGATTAACTATGACCTGCCGTGGAATCCCAATCGACTCGAGCAGCGCTTCGGTCGTATTCACCGCATCGGTCAGACCGAAGTATGTCATCTGTGGAACCTTGTCTCCACGCAGACGCGCGAGGGAGAAGTATTCCAACGCCTGTTCAGCAAGCTCGAGGTGGAACGTGCCGCGCTGGGCGGCAAGGTTTTCGACATCTTGGGCAGGGTTACCTTTGAAGGCAAGACGCTCCGTGACTTGCTCCTCGATGCGATTCGCTATGGCGATGACCCCGAGGTACGGGCGCGGCTCAACCAGGTAGTCGATGCATCGCTCGATACGAGCTCCATTAAACGGCTCCTCAAGGAATATGCGCTTACCGATGACGTCATGGACGCTCGCGGCGTAAGCGCTATTCGCGAGGACATGGAACGCATGGAGGCTCGCAAGCTCGAGCCGCACTTTATCAAGGCATTTTTCATGGCGGCAATGAAGCGCTTGGGAGGACGCGTGGCATCTCGCGAGACTGGCAGGTTCGAGGTGCTCGAGGTGCCGTTCTCGGTTCGCTCGATGAGCATGGACGGCGAATGCGGCCACGTGCTTGCCTCCTATGAGCGTATTTGCTTTGACAAAGAATCTAAAGAGGGTCCTGGACTCGTTCCCGCGGAGTTGGTATGCCCCGGTGAACCGCTTTTGGATGCAACGGTGAAGGTGCTGATTGGCCAAATGGGTTCGGCGCTTAAGCGGGGCTGTGTGCTCGTGGACGATAGAGATTTTGGAGACAAGCCGAGACTCTTGCTCTATATCGAGAACTCCGTCCAGGACGACACGACGCTGGCCGACGGCACCAAGCGTACGGTATCCAAAGAGTTTAGGTTCGTTGAGGTTGACGCTGCGGGCGAAGCCCGTGATGCGGGCTATGCGCCCTATTTGGACTATCGCGGTCCTCGTCCGTCCGAGGCATCTGCCGCGCACACTATCGCTTCTGAGCAGGAGTGGCTTACCGGCGACATTGACGCGCTTGCCATGGATTTCGCCATTCACGAGATCCTCCCTGCGAGCCTCAAAGAGGTGCGCAATCGTCGTATTCCGCAGATCGAGAAGATCGAGCGAGCCGTTGACGCGCGTCTTACCGACGAGGCCAATTATTGGGATGGTCGCGCGTGGGAGCTGGAGGAGAAAGAAAAGCAGGGCAGGAAGACACGCCTGAGCTCTCTGAATGCCCGTCGTCGCGCCGATGATCTGCGCGACCGCAGACAAATGCGCTTGGCGGAGCTGCAGCGCGAAAAGACCATCACTCCCGCGACTCCGAGGGTGCTGGGCGGCGCGCTTGTGATTCCAGTTGGCATGCTACCCCACGACTCGCATGCTACCGCCGAATCCAGTGCGGCAGGCAGGCGCGAGGTAGAGCTTGCCGGCATGCGTGCCGTCATGGCTATCGAGCGGGAGCTGGGATTTACGCCGCGGGATCGAAGCGCAGATAACTGCGGCTACGACATCGAATCCGTGGTGCCCGATGAGCTTCATGCCAAGGGGCCGGCGCTGCGAATGATCGAGGTCAAGGGTCGCGCCGCGGGAGCCACTACGGTCACCGTCTCGCACAACGAGGTGATGTGTGCGCTCAACAGGCCAGACGCCTTTGTGCTCGCACTGGTCGAGGTCGATGGAAACACGACCCGAACTTCTTACATCGCACATCCATTTACAAGCCCGCCGGATTATGCCGCGGCAAGCACGAACTACGACATCGCGCGCCTCAAGGAAGCGGGCGACGTGATACTAGAGAGGGAGCAGGAATGGCAGTAAAGAAGAAGCTCATCGAGGTGGCGCTGCCGCTCGACGATATCAATGCGGCGTCTGCACGTGAGAAGTCCATCCGCCATGGGCATCCTTCGACGCTGCATCTCTGGTGGGCCCGTCGCCCGCTGGCCGCGGCGCGCGCAGTTATCTGGTCGTCGCTGGTGGACGATCCATCGGCGCATCCCGAGAAGTTCCCCACCGTGGAGGAGCAGGCTGCCGAGCGCGAGCGCCTGTTCGGCATCCTGCGCGAGCTCGTGGTGTGGGAGAACTCCAATAACGATCGTGTGCTTAATGCCGCCAAGGCCGAGATTAAAAAGTCGATGGGCGACGACTTGCCGCCCCTGCTGGATCCCTTTGCAGGCGGAGGTGCCATTCCGTTGGAGGCGCAGCGTCTGGGCCTTAAGGCATATGCGCAGGACCTCAATCCGGTGGCCGTTACCATCAATAAGGCAATGATTGAGATTCCGCCGCTGTTCGCGGACAAGCCCGCCGTTAACCCCGAGGCCCGTGGCAAGCTGACCAATGGAGGCTGGAGTGGTAATGCTGGTTTGGCTGCCGATGTTGAGTACTATGGCACCTGGATGAAGGAAGAAGCTCAACGTCGTATTGGCAACCTGTACCCCAAAGTGCAGGTGCCGGCAGAACAGGGCGGCGGCGAGGCCACCGTCATTGCGTGGCTCTGGGCGCGCACGGTTAAGTGTCCCAATCCCGCGTGTGGACACGAGGCAATTCTCGTGCGTTCGTTCGACTTGTCCAAGAAAAAAGGAAAGGAATGGCACGTCGAGCCTCATTGCGAGGGCGGCGAAGTTCATTTTAAGGTTGAGCCCGGAAAGGCAACAAAAGATGGCACGGTGAACCGACGTGGCGCGACTTGCGTGCACTGCGGCGCGCCGATTGATTTCAAGTATATTCGCTCTGAGGGGCGTGAGCATCGAATGGGCGAGAAGCTCATGACCATTGTCGCTGAGGGCAAGCGGGGAAGGATTTACTGTGCGCCTTCTATAGAGCAAGCGGCAATTGCTAACGTTCCCAAACCCGATGACTATCCTGACGCTGACATCGCGTCGAACCCCAGAGATTTTAAGACGCCAAACTATGGCTTAGCGACATTTTCGCAGCTCTTCACCAATCGACAGCTGACGGCGTTGACGACGTTCTCGGCGCTCGTCGGTGAGGCGCAGAAAAAGGCGGAGGCGGACGCCATCGCTGCCGGTCTTGCCGACGACGGCGTGGGCCTGGCGGACGGCGGCACCGGAGCCCGCGCCTATGGTGAGGCCATCGGTGTGTACCTGGCGTTCGTCGTTGACAAGCTGACGGACTATCACTCGTCTATTTGCTCATGGAATGCTCCTGGTGAGAAGCTTCGCAACGTGTTTGGTCGTCAGGCGATTCCGATGACCTGGGATTATGCGGAGGGGAATCTATTTTCTTCTTCATCTGGGTCATTCGACAATATGATGCAGTGGGTTATTAAGGTCATTAATGAGTTCCCAAATTCGGATAGTGCTGGCGTCGCTCGGCAATTTGATGCCCAGAGCGACAACGGTATGCGAGGCATTCTCGTATCGACGGACCCGCCTTATTACGACAACATCGGCTACGCAGACCTCTCAGACTTCTTCTACGTATGGCTGCGCCAATCCCTGCGAGGCACGTATCCTAAGCTCTTCAGCACCATGCTTGTGCCCAAGCACGAGGAGCTCGTGGCCACGCCCTACCGCGAAGACCGCGGCAAGGACGGTGCGCGCGAGTTCTTCGAGGAGGGCATGTTCAGCACCTTCAAACAGGTGAACAAGTACGCCCGCGAGGACGTGCCCGTGACTATATACTACGCCTTCAAGCAGAGCGAGACCGAGACTTCTAACGACGTGGAATCTACGGCGTCGACCGGTTGGGAGACGATGCTCTCCGCCATCATTCGTGCGGGCTTTTCCATTAACGGCACATGGCCGATGCGAACTGAAAAGCCGGGCCGTACTATCGGCAACGGTACTAACGCCCTTGCTTCCTCCATCGTGCTCGTGTGCCGCAAGCGCCCCGAGGGCGCGCCCATGGGGACGCGCCGCGACTTCGTGATGGCGCTCAAGCGTGAGCTGGGACCTGCGCTCGATAAACTTCGTTCTTCGAATATCGCACCTGTTGACCTTGCGCAGTCGGCTATCGGACCTGGTATCGGCGTCTATTCGCGTTACAGCCAGGTGCTCGAGGCCGACGGTAGCCCCATGACGGTGCGTGCAGCGCTGCAACTTATCAACCAAGAGGTGGATGCGTACTTTAGCGACCAGGATGGCGAGCTCGATCGCGAGAGTCGTTTCTGCGTCGATCTCTACACGCAGAAAGCCTTTGACACCATTAAGTTTGGAGAAGCCGACGTGCTTGCTCGCGCTAAGAACGTTTCCATCGAAGGGCTGGCAGCCCAAGGGCTCCTTGCTTCCGTTAAGGGAAATGTGCACTTGCTCGATCGTAGCGAGGTGTCGGAGCGCGTTGACTTTAAGGCGCCTACTTGGCTTACGACCCAGCAGCTTACGCATGCGCTCGAGGAGGGCGGTGTTACGGCTTGCGCCAAGATCGTTAGCCAAACGCTCGGTGGCCGTGCGGATGGCGCCAAGGCGCTGGCGTATCGCCTCTTTACCATTGCGGACAAGCGCAACTGGCAGCAGGAGGCCTTCGCGTACAACTCGTTTGTTACGGCATGGCCCGAGATTCAGTCAAAGGCTGCGCAGCTTGCTGTCGAGCGTCCCATGCAAGACTCGCTTTTCGATTAAGTCCCAAGGAGATAAACCATGGAGAACAACGCTAATAACTGCGATCTTCTCAATAAGGGCTTTGACCTTTTGCTCGAGGCCCTTGATCCTTATGTGATGCGCGAGCTTACCCAGGCATACGGCAATGATTTTTGGCAGGTCGGTGTGCTCAACAAGCTCTACGACGACCAAAAGCGCAACCTGCCAGCATCGGGTGACTATGCCACTCTTGCCGACTCGCTCGATATTGCCCTGTGCTTGCTGCTCATTGACATCAACTGGCGCGATGTGTTTCGCCTTAGGTTGCCTCAGGATTGCAAGAACTACGTCATGGAGCTCAAGGGCGTTCGCAACAAGGTTGCGCATCGCGGTATGGGAGGTATCTCGGACAGCGACGCATGGCGTGCGCTCGATACCATGAGTCGTTTGGCTGAGCAGATTGATCAGGATACCACGGCGCAACTCAACGCAATGCTTCGCGAGGTTCGCTATGGCAGCGCCGACGGCTCGACGGCAGTGACAACAAATGTTGATGCTGGCGTGGACGCCCCGGCACCTCGCAGGAAATCACTCGAGCAAACCAAGGCCGTGCGTGGCCTGCCTAGTTGGCGCGACGTCATGGAACCCCATATGGATGTTGCTGAGGGGCGCTATAGGAATGCCGAGTTTGCTGCCGACCTTGCCCAGGTGGCGCGCGGTAAGGGCGAGTTGGAGTACCGCGACCCGGTCGAGTTTTTCAATCGAACGTATGTGACCGAGGGCATGAAGGGGCTGCTCGTGCAGTCGTTGCGCCGCGTGGCTGGTCTCGACGGCGAGCCCGTTATTCAGCTTAAGACCGCGTTTGGTGGCGGCAAAACGCACAGCATGCTTGCGCTTTACCATATGATGCGCAGCCGTTCGCGTTTGGGGCAAATCGCTAATATCGCTTCCGTGCTCGAGGAGGCGGGCGTTGCCGAAGTCCCTGAGGTGCACGTTGCTGTGCTCGTGGGCACCTCTATCAATCCGGCAAAAGCCATGCGCCCGGCTACTATGCCCGGCATCATGGTCAACACGCTTTGGGGTCATATGGCATACCAGCTTGCAGAATCCGCTGGCAGGCCCGAGCTCTATGACTATGTGAAAGATGCTGATAAGAAGGGCGTCTCGCCGGGATCTGCTGCTCTGACTGAATTATTCGACGATTGCGGCTGCTGCCTTGTCCTTATGGACGAGCTCGTTGCCTATGCCAAGAAGATTTATGGCGTCGACGGACTTAACGCCGGCAGCTTCGACAACTTCATCACCTTTATTCAGGAGCTCACCGAGGCAGCACGCGCTTCGAAGCGCAGCCTGGTCGTAGCCTCTATTCCCGAATCTGACAACGAGATCGGTGGCGAGGCGGGCCAGCGAGCTCTGGAGCAAATTGAGCATACTTTTGGGCGCATGGAAGCCATCTGGAAACCCGTGGCGGCAAACGAAGGGTTCGAGGTTGTGCGCCGCAGGCTTTTCCTTGATTGCAAGGATGATGCCGCTCGCGATGAAGTGTGCGCGACATTTAGCAAGATGTACAACGAAAATACTGCGGACTTCCCGGTGGAGTCGCGCGAGCTTGAATATCGCGATCGCATGGTTTCCTGCTATCCGATTCACCCTGAAGTGTTCGACCGTCTCTACGAGGACTGGGCAACGCTCGAAAAGTTTCAACGTACCCGTGGCGTGTTGCGCTTAATGGCGTCGGTTATCCACGAGCTGTGGATGAACCAGGATCCTTCGCCGATGATTATGCCGGGGTCGTTCCCCCTTGATGTGCCCGGCGTGCGCGATGAGCTCACGCGCTATCTTGATGACAACTGGAATGCAGTTGTTGATTCCGAGATCGACGGCAAGCAGTCCGTTCCGTATCGCAATGACGGCAACAATACTCGTTACGGCAATCTTTTGGCTTCGCGTCGCGTCGCACGTACCATCATGCTCGGCAGTGCTCCCGACGTGGGCGGTCAATCCGTCCGCGGTATCGAGCGCGCGCATATTCGCTTGGGCACGGTTCAGCCTGGCGAGAACATCTCCGTATTCAACGATGCCCTGGGCACGCTGCAGACATCTTCGTCTTTCCTGTATAGCGACGTCAACGGAAACCGTTTTTGGTACGATACGCGCCCCACGTTGCGCAAGGTTGCCGATGACCGCGCCCAGCAGGTTAAGGACTCTGAAGCGCTCTATGAAGTCGAGAGTCGCCTAAAGAGGCTGCGCAAGGTTGATCCCTTCTCGGGCATTCATGTATGTCCCGCAAGCTCGCTTGACGTTCCGGATGATCAGACGCTGCGCCTGGTGGTGCTGACGCCGTCTGCCAATCACCGTGGAAAAACGGCCGATTCCGCGGCACTCACCTTGGCATCGGAGATACTCTCAAATCGCGGTACGTCTCCGCGTACGTACAAGAATATGGTTGTGTTCGCCGCTGCGGACGCATCTTACTATGCACAACTCCTAAGTGAGGCGAAACAATACCTTGCCTGGGATTCCATCAAGAAAGATCGCGAGTCACTGAACCTCGACGTGGCACAGACGCGCGAGACTGACCAGAGTGTGAGACGTGCCGACGAATCGCTCGAGCTAAAGATCCAGGAGGCCTATAGCTGGCTTATTTATCCGCGTGTTGACCTTTTCAGCGACTCGATGGATATCGTTTGGGAAGCAGAACACGTTGAGGGCGGCGGCGAAAATATCGTTGCCAAGATGGCGCGCAAGCTTGTTTCCGATGAGGCGGCCATCAAGACCTGGGCACCGGCTCTGCTTAAGATGGAGCTCGATCGAGTGCTCTGGAAGGACGCGGACCACATCCAGATTAAGCGTCTGTGGGAGTTCCTGTGCTCTTATTGCTATCTTCCCAGGCTGTCGTGCTATGGCGTGCTCGAGGACGCGATTCAAAGGGGCCTGGGCTCAAAGGAATACTTTGGCCTTGCTGCTGGCTTCTCGGACGATCGCTATATGGAGCTGACGCTTGGTGAGCAGAAGACTTTTATCAACGAGAGTGACCTGCTGGTAAAACCGGCCGTAGCAACAAGGCAGATTGAAGAGGAAGAGGCTGCTGCTCGCGCTGCGGCTGCGGAGGCTGGGCAGGGCTCCGATGGCGGGGGGCATGGAATTGCGTTTGGTCCTACGACGAGCGAGACGGTGACGGACGGAACTGGCAGGACCACGGTTGTCGACACAACGCCAGTGGTGGTGCAGCCCGCGAGGCAAAAGACATCCTTCCATATGACGGCAAAGCTCGACAACACTCGTGTCAATCGCAACATCCAGACCATCATGGACGAAGTAGTGAGTCAACTAAACATGTTGGGCGGTGCCGACGTACAGCTTTCGTTCAGCGTCTCCGCTCACGTCGAAGACGGAATCCCCGTGCAAACAGTTCGAGCAATAAGCGAGAACTGCTCCACGTTGGGCATCAACGACTATAGGTTTGGGGAGTAAGAACGCTGGCAGAGAATAAGACTGCCCCATCATTCCGCTACTCGAAATGATGGGGCAGGATGTGGCATGGCTGGCTATTCAGCTGGCAATGGGAAAACGCTCTGCTAAATAGATGAACCACGCTGGCACTCGTGTATGTCAAAAGGCATACACGAGTGTCAGTCTTTTGACATCGTGTGGTCAACGACTGAACGCCACCATGACGCCGTTGGCGTTCGTCTGAGCCATCGCGATCCCGCGTGCGGCACTCAACAGCTCATACTCCCTCTGGCTCCACTGGCGCAGCTCGGCCGCGCGCACGGCGTCGCGGCACAGGTCCAGAAACGTCTCGGCCCCTTCGCAGAAGCACTCGCGGGCAAAGGTGCCGGATCCGTCCGCAACGCACACGCCGTCGGCGAAGAGCTTCCAGCTAGACGGCTCGTGCGAATCGTCTCCAAGAAGCTTGATCTGCAGCGCGTGCGGATTGCCGGCGGCGCAAAGCTCTTCCTCGAGCTTCTGCACGGTAAAGCGCATCTGGCGGGAGAGGCTGCTCTTGACCATGGCCGAGGCATAGCCGCTCGGCTCGTCCAGAAGATGCATTCGTTTTGGCTTGGCTGCCAGGTTGTGGAAATTGCGCTCACTGCGCACGGAGAAATTGTCCATACGGACTCCTTTCATCGATGTTGGCAGGGCCACCGTGCCTTTTGGCCGGTTGGCGTCGGGATCGTGGAGCCAACTCTCTACCCCGACTCTGGATAAAACGCGCCCGCTCCTTGCGGGCACGATGGAGTCTATCAGCACGCGCGGACACAAATCAAGCGCCGCCTGCGAAATGATGTGCAGACGGCGCTTGATTACGCGGCAATTATTCGGCAAACATCCGGAAAAGTGTCGAAATGAGCGCGTGGAAATCACGGAAAAGTGTAAAACTGCACGTAAACAGGGGTGCGGCATAGCTTATGTTCCAACCTAGCTGTTGGGGTCGCCCTTGAGGGTGTTGATATCCAAGTAGTCGTTGTCATCCTCTGCTTGCTGCGTTGCCGTTTCGGACGCGGTGGGGGCGCGGAATAGCTGGAATCCCTCAAACGCGATCACGCCGAGCAGGGCGATGATGATGGCGATAAAGACAACCTTTGCCGCTTGGGGAAACTCGGAGAAGCGCGGCGGTTCTTCTTCGGTGTAGTAGTCGGCAAAGCGCTCGTCATCGGTGCCACGGGTATACGACGATGCCGATGCGTCCTTTACGCCGGTCTTGTTGTACTCGGGAGCCGCGTATGTCGGCTGTTGCGGGGCGGCATCCACGGGTGTGCTGCTGGGCGCATGACGCTGTGTCGCCGCGGCAAGAAACGCCGCTGTCTCGGACGGATCGCTGCTGGGGCGGGGCGTAGGGGCGGTCTGGCGCGGTACCTGCACGATGGGACGGGTGGCAAAGTCGTCGGCGGGCACGGATGCCGGCGCGGGCGTAGTGGCCGGGGCGGGGGCAGCTGCCGACGTGGGCTTTGGGCCTGCCGAGCGAACCCCGCCGCCCATGAGCGCGTCGGCGGTCCAAGGGCGGTCGCTCATCACTTCGTCGAGGCTCAACGCAAACAGATCGTCTTCGCCCTCGTCAAACGCGTATTTCGCATGCCTGGCGGTAGGCGCGGCGCCTCCGCGGCCGCTGCGCGATGCGTTGCTCGACCTCATCTTGTCCCATCCTTTCGAACTGTCTAGCCCTTCGATTATATGGAACTTGCCTTGTCACCGATGCCCGGATTCGCGCATTCAAGAACTCGTACTAAGGGGAGGATGGTTCAGGCGGGTCGTTTACTTGTCGTCGACCTCTGCCTTGGCCTCGTTGAGATAGCTGTAGAAGCTGTACTTGGAGATGCCAAAGAACTCGCAGGCGCGCTCGCTCGATTTGGAGATAAGGAAGGCGCCGCGGCGGTCGAGGTATCCGATAGCGCGAATGCGCTCGTCCTTGGTCATGAGGGCGGCGGGCTTGCCCACGTATTGCTCGCACTCGCGCAGCAGATCTTCGAGCAGATCGCCGATGTTTTTGGTGATGGGCTCGGGCACGGTGTATCCCTTGTCGCCCGTGCCGGTGAGCGCGTCGAGCGAACGCTCAAACGCCTTCATGAGCGTGATGTCAAAGTTGATGCCCATAATGCCAACGGGGTTGCCAGCGTCGTCGCGGATGAAGATGGTCGACGACTTGAGAAGCTTGCCGTCGGCGGTCTTGGTGAGGTACGGCGCGCGGTCGTGGACCTCGGTGGCATCCTCGTGCATGGACTCGAGCACGATGTGGCTGGGACCGTCGCCCAGTTTGCGTCCGCTGACGTGGCCGTTTTCAATCGCCACGATAGAGTGGTCCATGTCCTCGGTCTCCAGATTGTGGACGACGATTTCACAGTTGGGACCAAATTGGAGCGCCAGACTGTGTGCAAGGCGCTTGTAAAACTCAATCTGAGCGGGGGTCATGGGTGCCTTCCTAAAAATTAGTTTGGGCTCACTGTGCCATAAACCCCACTTGTTCGCAAATAACGAAAGCGTCGCTGCGTTATAAGACCGCCAACGGCCAGGACACCATCTTTATGCACCCGCGACGCGAGTTATGGGTACGATGGCTTCAGGGGAGGTATCACCATGAAACTTGGATGCGTCATTATGGCTTCGGGCGAGGGCAAGCGGTTTGGCTCTAACAAGATGCTTGCCGATATCTGCGGAAAGCCGCTGATTCAGCGGACGATTGAGTCGGTGCCCAAAGGATTTGACGTTGTTGTTACAACGCGCTGGCCCCAAGTTGCCGAGATTTGCCGTGAGCTACGCTGCGCGTGCGCGCTGCACGATGGCGCGCTCAGGAGCGAGAGCGTGCGCGCCGGTCTTACCTGGGGAGCCGATCGCGGCTGGGAGGGCGGGCTCCTTTTTTCGGCCACAGCTCG
>UQHY01000012.1:0-53225 GCA_900540975.1 uncultured Collinsella sp. | reverse complement strand
CGCGGCAAGCGGGAACCGCGCCCCGCGCACCCTGACCCGCCATTGTGGCCGCTGATCAAGATCTTGTCGGCAGCGCCCTTGGCCACACCGGTGGCGATGGTGCCGACGCCGGCCTCGCTGACCAGCTTGACCGACACGCGCGCGCCGGGGTTGGCGTTCTTAAGATCGAAGATCAGCTCCGCCAAGTCCTCGATGGAGTAGATGTCGTGGTGCGGCGGAGGCGAGATCAGGCCGATGCCGGGCGTGGACTGACGGACCTCGGCGATCCAGGGATAGACCTTCTTGCCGGGCAGGTGGCCGCCCTCTCCGGGCTTGGCGCCCTGGGCCATCTTAATTTGAATCTCGAAGGCGCTGCACAGGTAGCGGCTCGTCACGCCAAAGCGCGCGCTTGCCACCTGCTTGATGGCGGAGTTCTTGGAGTCACCGTTGACCAGCGGGGTCTCGCGACGCGGATCCTCGCCGCCCTCGCCCGAGTTGGAGCGGCCGTGCAGGCGGTTCATGGCAATGGCCATGCACTCGTGTGCCTCTTTGCTGATAGAACCGTACGACATGGCGCCGGTGTTAAAGCGGCGGACGATATTGAGCGCGGGCTCCACCTCGTCGAGCGAAACCGGCGTGCGGCCGCTGGCATTAAAGTCGAGCAGGTCGCGTAGGCGCACGGCACGGCCGGTGCGGTGCAGGCGGGCGCTGTACTCCTTAAAGGTGTCGTAGCTGTCCTCACGGCAGGCGGTCTGCAGCAGGTAGACGGTCTGAGGGTCGATCAGGTGATCTTCGCCACCGAACGGGCGCCACTTGGTCAGGCCCAGTGTGGGCAGCTGATCGGGAGCCGGACTCTTAAGGATAGCGAGCGCGGCGTCATAGCGCTCATTCTGCTCGCGCTCGACGTCCTCGACACCCATACCGCCCACACGGCTCACCGTGCCGGCGAAGTACGCGTTGACGAACTCCGGCGTAAAGCCAACGGCCTCGAAGATCTGCGCCGAATGGTAGCTCTGCACCGTGGAGATGCCCATCTTGGACATGATGGAGACGATGCCCGCCGTCGCAGCCTTATTGTAGTTGGCGATGCCCTGCTCGGCCGTCATGTCCAGGTCGCCGCGTGCCGCCAGATCGCGGATGCACACATGTGCGTTGTACGGATAGATGCCGCTCGCGGAGTAGCCCACCAGCGCCGCAAAGTCATGCGGGGACACGGCGTCGCCGCACTCCACCACGATATCGGCAAAGGTGCGCACGCCAGCGCGGATCAGGTGATTGTGCACGCAGCCCACGGCAAGCAGCGACGGCACGGGCACCTCGCCCGCAGCGGCACGATCGCTCAGCACCACGATGTTCACGCCGTCGCGGACCGCAGCCTCAACGTCCTCGGCAAGCTGCTTGAGCGCAGCCTGCAGCGCGCCCTCGCCGGCGTCGCGGCGGTAGACGGCACGGAAGCGACAGGTCTTAAAGCCCACGCGGTCGATGGCGCAGATACGCTCGAACTCCTCCTCGTTGAGCAGCGGACGCTCCAGGCGCACCAGCTGGCAGGCCGTGCGGGAGTCCTCGAGCAGATTGCCGTGATTGCCCAGGTAGAGCGTGGTCGAAGTCACCATGTGCTCGCGCAGGGCATCGATCGGCGGGTTCGTGACCTGGGCGAACAGCTGATAGAAGTAGTCGAAGAACGAGCGCGTCTTCTTAGACAGGCAGGCCAGCGGCGCGTCGATGCCCATCGAGGCGAGCGGGGCCTTGCCCTGCTGGGCCATGGGACGCACGACCTCGTCGACGTCATCCCAGTGGTAGCCGAGCTTGGCCATGCGCACGGCGGCGGGCACCTCGGCGTCCTCGGCGGGCGTTGCCGCAACGGGCTCATCAAGCGCGTCAACGGTCAGCGTCTCCTCGGCAATCCAATCACGGTAGGGCTTTTCCTTAGCATAGCGGGCGCGCAGCTCATCATTGTAGATCACGCGGCCGCGGGCAAAATCGACCTCGAGCATCTGGCCCGGCCCCAGACAGCCGCTCGTCAGGATGTTCTCGGGGCTCACCTCGATGGTGCCCACCTCGCTTGCCAACATAAAGCGACCATCGCGCGTCACATAGTAGCGGGCGGGACGCAGGCCGTTACGGTCGAGGGCGGCACCCAGCGTGCGACCGTCGGTAAAGGCGATGGCCGCCGGGCCATCCCACGGCTCCATGAGCATGGACTGGTAGGCATCGTAGGCGCGGCGCTCCTCGCTCAGACTGTCGTTGTGGTCCCACGGCTCGGGCAGCAGCATGGATGCGGCACGCGTGAGAGGACGACCGTTCATAACCAAAAACTCGAGCACGTTGTCCAGAATCGCGGAGTCGGAACCCTCGCGGTTGATGATGGGCATCACGCGCTCAAGATCATGCTGCAACACGGGGCTGTACAGGTTGGGTTCGCGAGCGCGGATCCAGTTGACGTTGCCCTTGAGGGTGTTGATCTCGCCGTTGTGAATGATAAAGCGGTTGGGGTGCGCGCGCTCCCAGCTGGGCGTGGTGTTGGTGGAGTAGCGCGAGTGGACGAGCGCCACGGCCGTCTTGACGGCGGCGTCGTTGAGATCGATGAAGAAGCGGCGCATCTGCGTGGCGACCAGCATGCCCTTGTACACGATGGTGCGCGAGCTCATGGAGCACACGTAGAAGATCTTGTCGCGCAGGGCAAACTCGGCATCGGCCTTCTTCTCGATGGTGCGGCGGCACACATATAGACGGCGCTCGAAGGCATCGCCGGCGGGCGTGTCGTCCGGTCGGCCCAGGAAGGCCTGAAGGATAGTGGGCATGCAGGCGCGGGCTGTCTCGCCCAGGTCATGCGGGTCGACCGGCACCTCGCGCCAAAAGAGCAGCGGCACGCCAGCCTCGGCGCAGCCCTCCTCAAACACGCGGCGGGCATCCTCTACGCCCTTGTCGTCCTGCGGGAAGAACAGCATGGCCACGCCATAGTCGCCCTCTGCCGGCAGAATCTGGCCGCACTTTTGGGCCTCTTTACGGAAAAAGTGATGCGGAACCTGGAACAGAATGCCAGCGCCGTCGCCGGTGTTCTTCTCGAGTCCCGTGCCGCCGCGGTGCTCCAAGTTGACCAGAATGGACAGCGCATCGTCCAGAATCTGGTGATGGCGCTCACCGTTGATATCGGCAAGCGCGCCGATGCCACATGCATCGTGATCGAATTCGGGGCGATAAAGGCCCTGCTGCTGAGCGGAATCTGCCTGCATCGCGATCCTCCCCTAGATATTTAGACAGTCAGTTGACTAGGCATACTAGGAGCATAGCCAGCCCGTTGTGTTTCCCGCCCGTTTCGAAACAATCGCGTAACGCACGCCCTCCGAGTGGACACCGCCGAGCTCAAGGGCGACAGCAAGGGCCCCAGGTTCGGCCTGTGAGCTCGCCGCTTCAAACATCTCAATCTGTAACAGGAAAGCCCAATTTCGACGACTCACTGTTGCAGATCGAGATGTTTTTGAGAGACGGCTCCGAATGTCTCAGTCTGTAACACGAAGGGCCGGTTTTGGCGGTCAGCTGTTACAGATCGAGACATTCCATAGGGCCATTTCTTCCTGTCTCGATCTGTAACACCTAGGCTCAATTTCCATCCCTAGTTGTTACAGATCAAGACATTTCGCAGCCCCCTTCATCATCCTATTCAAATACAGCAATTTTGTTAGTCTTGATTAACTTTTGAGCCTTAAACGGGTATCCTTTGCGGCGTCAAGCAAACGGCACGCAGGAGCGCACCATGATCAACCATCTCAAACATCATTTTGGCTCCCGACGCACCGGCGGTCACGGAGGACTCGACATCGCACGGCATATCGGCCCCGGATTGCTCGTGACCGTCGGCTTTATCGACCCGGGCAATTGGGCCTCCAATATGGCCGCCGGCTCGCAGTTTGGCTACGCGCTGCTGTGGATCGTCACGCTGTCCACGATCATGCTCATCGTGCTGCAGCACAACGCGGCGCACTTGGGCATCGCCACGGGCATGTGTCTTGCCGAGGCCACGACGCGCCACCTGCCCCGCCTCGTCGGACGTGCGATACTCGGCAGCGCGTATCTAGCCACGGTCGCCACCGCCATGGCCGAAGTCCTGGGCGGTGCGATCGCGCTTCAAATGCTCTTTGGCCTGCCCGTACGCGCCGGCTGCATCATCGTGGCGGCGGCATCGATTGCCATGCTCATGACAAGCTCCTACAAACGCGCCGAACGCTGGATCATCGCCTTCGTGGGCGTGGTGGGACTTTCGTTTTTAGCCGAGCTTGCGCTGGTCAAGGTCGACTGGCCGCAAGCCGCCACAAGCTGGATCACACCCAGTATGCCCACCGGCTCGGCCGCGATTATCGTAAGTGTCCTAGGCGCGGTCGTTATGCCCCACAACCTCTTCCTGCACTCCGAAGTCATCCAATCCATGCACTTTGAAGGCCAAGGCGAGCAGGTTATCGAAGAACGCCTGCGCTACGAGCTCTTCGACACGCTCTTTTCGATGGGTGTGGGCTGGGCAATCAACTCGGCCATGGTCATCCTGGCCGCAACGACCTTCTTTGCGCACGGCATTGTCGTAGACGACCTCGCCGTCGCAGCGGCCACGCTCTCCCCCATCTTGGGCCCGGCAAGCTCGACCATCTTTGCGGTGGCGCTGCTGTTTGCGGGCATATCGAGCAGTGTAACGGCGGGCATGGCGGCGGGCACCATCACCGCGGGCATGTTCGACGAGGAATACGACATCCACGACCGACATTCCTCGATCGGGGTGGTGGCCTGTTTCGTCGGCGCAGTGGCGGCGTGCCTGGTCGTCCCGAATCCTTTTGAGGGTCTCATTTGGAGTCAGGCGCTGCTGTCGCTTCAGCTGCCGATTACGGTCTTTGTGCTCATACGACTCACCAGTTCGTCCCGCGTCATGGGCAAATACGCCAACTCGCGCCCGCTCAACGCGCTGCTCATAGGGATCGGCGCCATCGTGACGATTCTCGATGTCGTGTTGTTGACAGGGATGTAATGGGACGGGCACCTACCCAGACAAACGTCTCGATCTGTAACATCTAGGCCCGCTTTTGATGTCTAGATGTTACAGATCGAGATCTTCTGCCGGACGGTTTTGGTTTGTCTCGATATGTAACAAGTGTGCCCAATTTCCACTTCTAGATGTTACAGATCGAGACATTTCTTCAGCTCCAACCTTTTGTCTCAATCTGTAACAGATAGACCCGTTTTGAGCCGTTAGATGTTACAGATTAAGACCAAAGGTCGGCCGGACTCACGACAGACAGGATCGGCTAACAGCAGCCGTGATCCCTTGGGGACGGAGGAAAAGGGCCCCGGCCGGGATATCCGACCGAGACCCTTGGACAGAGCTATGTTCGGCTTTCGCCGTGTGCCTGCGAGTTACTCCTCGACGAGCTCAAACTGATCGGGGCCGACGCCGCACACCGGGCACACGTAATCCTCGGGCAGCTCGGGCGTATCGACCTCAACCTCGTAACCACAAACGACGCAAACGAACTTATACGTCTTCTTCTCCTCAGCCATGATGTTCTCCTCTCGAACGTGACTGCTGGTGTACTTGCTTATTAGTATATATTCTCAATAATATTATGCAAGTAGTTCTGCAGCATTTCTACCCTTGGTACGAAGATGCCTTGGGCGGCGTCTTGCCCTTCAGCACCTTGTGGTAGTAGTCATAGGTCAACGGAGTCTCGCCGCTCAGACGCTCGGCATCTTCGACCTCGCCAATAAAGAGCAGATGTGTACCCACGTCAACAGTGTCGATCAAACGGCAGCTAAACAAGGCCGCCGCATGCTCGGGAACATAGGGCATGCCCAGCGCGGTCTAGCGCGTCTCGTACTTGGCAAATTTGTCATAGTCGCTGCTGGTACGGAATCCAAAGTTGCCAATGTAGAGCATATCGGCCGTCTGATCGATCACGGTCAGCGCAAAGGCCTTGGCAGACGAGATAACACCAGACGTGACATTTTCCTTGTTCACGGCAACCGAAATGCGCGGCGGCATGGACGTCACCTGCACCGCGGTGTTGATGACGCAGCCGGCACGCAGCCCGTCGGCCGCAGCACTCACCACATACAGGCCGCTCGGCATCGTAAAGAACGCAGTTTTGTCCATAACGACCACTCCCCTAACCCGGGTTGGAACCTCACGGAAGTATGTACCCACAAAAAGGCGGCGCCCATACCGGACGCCGCCTTTGAGACATATGTGTCAGAACAGTAAGGGAGATGAGACGCCCGCAGTTGCGGTGAAATAGGGACTGAATAGCCCCTCAAACAGGCAAAACAGTCCGTATTCCACCGCAACTTATACAGAGCGCCTAGCGGTTACGCTCCTTGAGCGCGCGATCGATCTCGCGCTGAACGTCGCGCTTGGCCATGTCCTCGCGTTTGTCGTAGAGCTTCTTACCGCGACCCAGGCCCAACAGCAGCTTTACGCGACCATCGGCATTAAAGTAGAGCTCCAACGGCACCAGCGCATAGCCGCGGTTGCGCAGTTTGCCGTCAAGAAAATCAATCTCCTTGCGATGCAGCAACAGGCGGCGACGACGATCGGGATCACGGTTCCACACGCCACCGTGGCTGTAAGGGTGAATGTGCAGGCCCACCAGCCAGCACTCGCCGCCACGAATCAGCGCAAAGGCGTCAGTGATCTGACAGGCGCGCTCGCGAATCGACTTGACCTCGGTACCGCTCAGCTCAATGCCGCATTCGAACGTCTCGTCGATAAAGTACCCGTGATGCGCCGAGCGATTCTTGGAAATGAGCTTGCGTTCGCGCTTACTGGGCATCGCCGACCTCCTTGACGCCGTCGGCTCCCTTGTCGGCGCCCGCGCGCTTTGCCTTGCGCTCGGCGTTGAGCTCGGCATCGCTCTCGCGCACCAGCTTAATGATCGCCGCGCATGCCTCCTCGCCCACCAAGTCGCGAGCACGCACCGTCAGGCGCGTCGCCTCCTGCTTGTCGCCGTCGCTCGCAGCGTCGGTCGCACACATGATCAGGCAAATGGCAATCTCGGCCGAAGGCGAGGTCGGCACACCTTGCAGGGCCAGTTCGCCCATCACGTGCTCGTCGCTCTCGTCGGTGGCATCGGGATAGGCGGTATGGATCTTGTTGAGCAGGCGCGTCGTATGCGCATCGCCAGGGGCCAAGCGTAGTGCCAGACGTGCGCAACCCACGGCCGCCGAGACGTTCTCGGTCTCGGGCTCAAGGAAATACTGGCCCAAGTTGGCGTAGGCGCGGGCGGCGCACTTGCCGTCGCTCGCACGCTCTAGCACCGAAAACGAAAGCGATGCCCACTCCTGCTTGTCCTCGAGAGCGCGGAACAGCTCTGCCAGATCCAGGCGGTAGTTACAGTTCATGGGGTCCCAGCGAACGGCCTGCATCAAGGCGTTGCGAGCACTCACATAATCCTGCTGGCGAATGTAGGCAAACGCCATGTCGGAATACAGGCGATCAAAGGGCACCTCGACCTGCACCAGCTCGCGCGGATCCTTTTCCACACGACGGTAGGCCAGACGCTCAAACTTGCTATCGAAGCTAAAGTACTGGCGGTTCTCCTCTGTCTTGCACTCAGCATCAATATACTCCTCGGCGAGCTCCACCAGACGCTCCAGCAGCGGCGTCGCCGTAGCCAAGTCTCCCTGCGCCAGGTAATTCTCGGCATACGTAATGTCTTGTAGGCTGATGGGCAGGTCCATGGTAACTCCTCGGTCCGGGTGAAACGCGGCTCATTCCACACATGCGGCGTATACACAAAACCCGGGTCTCTTGCGAGGCCCGGGCGTTCATTTTGTGGTAGCCCGTACCAGATTCGAACTGGTGATCTCCGCCTTGAGAGGGCGGCGTCCTAAACCGCTAGACGAACGGGCCATATGTAGCAAATGCAATGGCTGGGATGGAGGGAGTCGAACCCCCATTGACGGAACCAGAATCCGCTGTCCTGCCATTAGACGACATCCCAATGACTGCATCGCTGCGCTCGGCTGTGCCTTTGCGCAAGAAAGAAATATACGGGAAGTCCCGCCATGACGCAAGCCCCAATTTTGACTTTTTTGAAATTCGGTCAAATTGGCCTAATTTCGTCCAACCCGTGAAGGACCTGTGAAGCCGACCGCTGTACACGAAGGGCAAAACGCCGCGAGCGGTAGCCGTCAACCGTTGGCAGATTCTACCGCGAAAACGATAGCACCAGGCAACACAATCGAAATATCAATGATCGCGTAGATATCGAGGCGCCATGGACGAAGAGCTTGATTACCTATGGGAGACCCTCGGCCTCGAGATAACTGCTATCCCTTGGCCAGATCGACACAAAATTCATCCCACGTTACGCCCCGCCATCACAGTCATGCAGGCAACGTATCGCGGCGCCTCATTTTTGATGATGCGAATGGCATGGCACGCGACGCTACCCGACCTCAAGCGAGTTCAAGCAGGCCTCGTGGAGCTATCCGGTATTCCCGTCGTGATTTCGGAAACCCATTTGGAGCAATGCCAACGCGACCGTTTGCAAGCGCAGCGAATCCCGTTCATTTGCCCCGGCATTCAGACATATCTGCCCTTTATGGACGAAGAGTACTGGAGCGGCAAGCCCAACAAGCAGGTAAAGATCTACGACCCGCATAAGTGGGCACAGTTTGAGGACTGACCGGAGCGAACCTGCCGGCGGAAAGCGCATCCCAGAATCAGCACTCGAAACGGGACATGCTTTCCGCAGCTGCTACAGCAGCACCTCGGCCCAGGCTGCTTCCTTAAAGCCTGGAATCGCAAAATCATCGCCCACCAGCAGAGGACGCTTAACCAGCATGCCGTCGGTTGCCAACAGCTCGTAACATTCCTGATCCGTCATCCCCGCGTCCAGGCGCGCCTTCAAGCCAAGCTCTCGATATTTCATGCCCGACGAGTTAAAGAAGCGACGCACTGGCAGCCCCGAACGCGCAATCCAGGTCGCAAGTTCCTCAGCTGAAGGATTGTCTGTAACAATATCGCGATCGACATACTCAACCCCATGCTCGTCCAACCAGGCCTTGGCCTTTTTACACGTCGAGCATTTGGGATATTCAACAAACAATACTGCCATGGGGATTCCCTTCTTAGAAAAGACAAGTGTCTGGCAAACAGCGCGCCGATGGCCATCTGCGACCGATGCCGATATTGTAGCCAGCGCCGGCGTACAGGCGGTCGCGGTTTTCCATCTTGAGGTTAACGTCTCGCATGGGCGCCAATGGTACGGTATGGGCGACACGACGGATGTTGGTGCCCATCCACATGCAAACGGGGGCAAGTGGGTCTGGGTGGGCAACGGTAGCCGTTGAGCCCGCGTCCCCCGACAGCCTTACTCCGTCTCGCGCATCCAGCGATCGAAGGTCCCCACGCACACACCCAAACGCTTTGCCGCCTGACTCCGGGTAATATTGCCCGCCTCATAGATATCGCGCACTCGTTCAAATTGCGGAGGGCACGGCTTGCGGGGTCGACCAAAACGCACGCCGCGCGCCCGCGCCGCCGCGATTCCCTCCGCCTGACGACGGTGGATGTTCTCTCGTTCCACCTGCGCCACGTAACTCAACAACTGCAAAACGATACCGGCGATCAGCGTGCTGGTCACATCCGATCCGCCGCAATCTCTCGCACGCGTATCGAGCAACGGCATGTCCAGCACAACGATGGCCGCACCAAGTTCCTTGGTTATACGACGCCATTCCTCGAGTATCTCGCTGTAGTTTCGACCCAGCCGATCGATGGAAAGCACCACCAACACGTCGCCGGAAGCCAAGGCACGAAGCAGCTCCCGATACCGCGGGCGATCAAAGTCCTTACCGCTCGCACGGTCGGCAAAAACATTCGCCGCCTCCACGCCATAGGCGCTCAGCGCATCCAACTGGCGATTCAAATTTTGATCGCGCGAGCTCACCCGCGCATACCCATATACCGTTGCCACAACATCCCCGCTTTCTCGTAAACCTGCCAAAAAGGGACAGGTTTGTTTTGGTAGGTCCTATCTCCCAAAAGCATATGAAGAAGCTGCCGAGATCATGGCAGGGCAATTAAGAGACACGCAAAGAGGGCGGCCCCGAAAGACCGCCCTCTACGCTTTGCCGATACTCACTGCGTGCCGGTTAATGAATGAGCTTAAAGTCCAAATGTCCGCGAGTAGTGTTGACGCGCGAGACCTCGATAATCACGCGCTGTCCCAACTCAAAACGACGCCCCGTGTCGGCACCCGTCAACGTGAGCGCGTCCTCGTCAAACTCAAACCACTCGTTACCCAGGCTCTTAATGGAAACCAGCCCCTCAACCTGCGTCAAATCGAGGCGCACGAATAATCCCATGTTGCTGACCCACGAGACCGTTCCGGCATAGCGCTCGCCCAGGCGGTCCTCGTAGTACTGCGCAATCTTGATTTTTTGCGTCGCATGGCTGGCAGCGTCGGCCGCACGCTCGGCGTCGCTGCACGCGCGGCAGATTTGCGGCAGGATGCGCGGAAGCGACTCTCTGCCTTTTCCGATCAACCTCGGCGTACGCACTAAGGCGTCTTTTCCGCCCAGCTGCTCGTATGCCAGCTGCAGCTTGAGCACGCGATGCACCACCAGATCGGGATAACGGCGAATGGGGCTTGTAAAGTGGCAGTAGCACGGCGCGGCGAGCGCAAAGTGACCCTCGTTGCGCGGCTTGTACAACGCACGCTGCATGCTGCGCAAAAGAAGCGTGTTGACGAGCGGCGCGTTAGCCGTGCCGGCAGCAGCGTCGACTGCCGCCTGCAGCTCGTCGGGACTTCCCAGGGCAATGCCCGCCGCACGGCGGTCATCGATGATGCCGAGCTGCGCCAGCGCCACAGCAGCACCATGTAGGCTATCGGGGCTGGGGTCATCGTGCACGCGATAGCATGCCTCGATATCGCGGTCGGCCAGCCACTCGGCAACGCACTCGTTAGCCAGCAGCATTGCCTCCTCGATAAGCGAGGTTGCGCAGGAACGCTCGCGTGCCACAATCCGTACGGGCACGCCGTCCTCGTCCAGCAGCGCGCGAATCTCGGCCGTATCAAAGTCGACCGAACCGCGTGCGCGACGTATGCGACGCCGAAGCTCCGCGAGTTCGTTTGCGGCGACCAGGAAATCGGCCAGGTCTACGTTACAGCTGCGAGCGGTGTCCTCGCACGCAAGCCCGCGCTCAAGTGCTTCCTCGCGCGAGGCTTCAGCCGCAGCGACATCCTCCGCAGCGCCCTCCAACACGGAATACTCAACAGCGCCGGCGCGCACCAGCAGCGCCTCGGCGCCGTCGTAGTCCATACGCACACGCGAACGAATCACACTGGGATAGGGATCGTAATGGCGCACACGGCCCTGCGCGTCGAGCTCGATGTCGACGGTAAACGCCAGGCGATCCTCATCGGGGCGCAGGGAACACAGGTCATTAGACAGGCGCTCGGGCAGCATGGGGAGCACACGGTCGGCAAGGTAGACCGACGTCGTGCGGTGGCGGGCCTCCAGGTCGATATGCCCATCCCAGGCAACATAATGCGAAACATCGGCAATATGTACGCCCAGCTTATAGCCACCCTCGGGCGTGCGCTCGAGCGAGATGGCATCGTCAAAGTCGCGCGCATCAACCGGGTCGATGGTGATGACAAAGCGATCGCGCAGGTCACGACGAAGCGGGTCTTTAAGCGCCGCAGTCACATCGAGCGAAAGCGCCTCTGCCTCTGCCAGCGCCGCCTCGGGATAGCTGTCGGTATAGCCATAGCGTGCCATAACGTATTGGACGCCCAGATCGGGCGCATCGTCACCGCCGATGCGGCGCTCAAGAGTCACCGTTCCCGACTCCAAGCGCGTCGGGTAGGTCAATATGCGCGCGACGACGACATCGCCAGGGCGCACGCCCAGGCGCTCCGCCGAAGTGTCCTCGGGCAAAATAAAGAAGTCAGCCTTCAGGCGCGAATCGAGCGGCTCGATCACGCCAAGCGGGCCGGCCATCTGATACGTACCCACCACGCTGATGGCGGCACGTTCGACGACGCCTTCAATCACGGCGCGACGTTCACCATGCGGGCTGTTCTTAATGCTCACGGCAACGGTATCGCCATCCATGATCTCGCGCTTGCCGCGGCCCATGACCTTGTAGTCGCCGTTCTCGGTTATGACATAGGCACTGTGCTCATGGAGCTGCACGCGGCCAGTCAGGCTCGGACGACGCTCGCTGCGCACCGGCCCACGCTTATTGCGAGCTCCACGCTTATGCTTGTTATTGCGCCCCATGGCGCCTCCTTACTATCGATAGCCGTTTACACCCCAAGAGTCTACCCAAATGATCCCTAGGGGACGGCAGGATTGCGGATCACTCGAATCGACCGACCCCCTAAGTGATCCGTTTTCCTCCGTCCCCAAGGGATCAAAAAACGGGCCGTCCCAAAAGGAACGACCCGTTGGAAGGAACGAATTCCAAGCATGCCTACACGCGCAGGTAGCGGCGCATGGCGATGGCAGAACCAAAGAGACCGATAATGACGCCGACAAGAATCAGCGCGGCGTAGGTCACCAGGTAGTACTGCATCGGCAGCGCAAACGACATCCAGCCGACACTCTCCTGCAGGCGAGGAACCATCAGATTGCGCAGCAGCTCCAAAACACCGATGGAAAGCAGCGAGCCCAGAATGGCCTGCAGCACACCCTCGGTAATGAACGGTCCGCGGATGAAGCCGTTGCTGGCGCCCACCAGGCGCATAATCGCAATCTCGCGACGACGCGCCGTAATGGACAGGCGAATCGTGTTGTTGATAAAGATGAACGCGATAAAGGTCAGCAGACCGACGAGTACCACGGCGGCGATACGGATGTAGTTGGTCACCTGGAACAGGCGGCTCACTTCCTCCTGGCCATACAGCACGCTCGCGTTGACGTCGCCGTCGTCCGCGATCTTTTGGAAGTCGGCGTTCTTCTTGAGCTTCTTGGCCGTGCTCTCGACCTGAGACGGATCGTCCATCTCGATCGCAAACGAGGCGGGCAGCGGGTTCTGGCCGTCGAGCGCGCTCATGGTGGCGTCGGCGTTGCCCGACATCTTGCTCGTGTACTCGGCCAGCGCGTCGTCCTTGTCCTTATAGGTCACGGACTTGACGTTGCTCCACGTCTTGAGCTCGGCCTCAAAGGCCTGGACGTCTGCCTGATCGGCGTCATCGCTAATAAAGGCGTTGATGACAACCTGATCCTCGACGGTGCCGATCACGGAGTTCAGCATCGCGGAACCCATAATGAACAGGCCGATGATAAACAGCGAAAGGAAAATCGTGATGACGGCGCCGAGCGAGGTGGTCCAGTTACGGAAGAAGTGGCTGATAGCCTCTTTGAGCGAATAGCCCACGTTAGTTGGTGCCATAGTTGCCGTAACCTCCCCTCTCCTGGTCGCGGATTACGTGGCCGCCCTCGAGGGCGATCACGCGACGGTGCATGCTGTCGACCATCTCGCGGTCGTGCGTGGCGACGATCACGGTGGTGCCGGTACGGTTAATGCGCTCGAGCAGCTTCATAATGCCCAGCGAAATCGCCGGGTCGAGGTTGCCCGTGGGCTCGTCGCAGATAAGCAGCGGCGGACGGTTGACCATAGCGCGGGCAACGGCGACACGCTGCTGCTCGCCACCGGACAGCTGATCGGGCAGAGAGTCCATCTGATCGGCCAGGCCGACCAGGCGAAGCACCTCGGGCACCTGGCTGCGAATGACGCCCTTGGGCTTGCCGATGCACTGCAGGGCAAACGCCACGTTTTCGTAGGCGGTCTTCTGCGGCAGGAGCTTAAAGTCCTGGAACACGGCACCGATCTGGCGACGCAAGAACGGAACCTTGCGGTTCTTGATCTTCATGAGGTCCTGGCCGGCGACCAAAATGCGGCCGCTCGTCGGCTTGACGTCGCGGTTGAGCGTCGACAGCAGCGTGGTCTTACCCGAGCCGGAGTGACCGACCAAGAAGACGAACTCGCCAGGATAGATCTCGATGTTGATGTCGTCGAGCGCGGGCTTGTTGGGCTGTGCCGGGTAGATCTTGGTGACGTGCTCCATGAGGATGACGGGCTCGACACCGGCCTGCTTGGCCATCTTCTTGCGGCTGGCCTGCGGATCGATGGGCGCAAACACCGACGTAAAGTCGGGGTTGTTGAGCGCATTGTCGAGGCTTGCGACCTCGGCGGCCTGATCGCTCTCGACTACGGGAGCCGCGGGCTGCGTAGGATCGGGAATACCGGCAAAAAGGCCGGACTGCGCAGGCTGTGGCGCCGGAGTCGCAGGAGCCATAGGGTCGGGAATACCGGCCATGGTAGGCTGCGGCGCGACAGCGTCCGCCTGGGGCTGATCCACGCGAGCGGTCACCTTCTGCACGGGCTCAAAACCCGCGGCCTCGGAAAGCTCAACATCATTGGCGGGATTGTAGGCAAAGGGATCTGACGCCGGCTGTGCCTGATCTGCCGGCTGTGCGGGGATCGGGCTAAACAGCTGATCCTCTGAATCCGGGGTGGCGAAACGAGTGCCCACGGCGCCTGGCTGCGTCTTGGGGGCGTCATCGCCCGCACCGGAGGTACGGAAGTGGTTACCCACTGGTGCTCCTTATCGTCGTACGTTTAAACTACATGAGCGCTTTGTATTTTAACAGCATTAGCTTCGCTGCACATAAGAAGCATGGCGGGGTTTTGGTCCCACCGGCCGCGCGCAGGGTTACCTCCCAAATCGTCCTCGGACATGTCGGAGCCCCCGCTGCGCACTACGTGCGGCGGGGGCTCCTCCGTCCTGCGGAAAGATTTGGGAGGTAACCCTGCGCACGGCCTGCGGCTACTAAGGGGCCGCCGCACCAACTTGAGATGCTGCGCACACAAAGTTGGGAGGGTCTGAATTGCACTTTGTTGTGCTGGGCCCTTATCCCAATAGAAATCCTGCTTGATACGGCCTCTTTAAAAGTTGCGGTGAAATAGGGACTGTTTTAGCAGTTAAAAGCCCTAATCAGTCCTTATTTCACCGCAACTTATATTGGGGCTCATTGTTGCGCAACTCGAATTTGGATTGTCGATTTACAGTGGCCTCGATGGGAACGCCTATGGTTGTGGGGGCCAGTATGAATTGTCCTTATTGTGGAGCTGAGTTGCGCGATGGCGTGAGGTACTGCACAGCGTGCGGGGCTGCCGTCAATGGCATCTCTGCTGATTCTGAGCTTCGGGTAAAGCCTCGGAACCACGTTGCGGTCATCCTTACCTGCATGCTGGTAATTGGCATTGTCGGCGGTAGCTGTATGGGCCTTCATCTGCGGCAGGTGTTGTCGCACTTCGTATCCGCCCATTCGGAGCACGCCATCGTGCTGGATGTCGCGGCTGCGGGCTGGGACACCGATAACGGGGCATCGCGCGTTCCGATACATATTACGGGCAAGACCATCGACGGAATAACGGTCGACAGGATTGAGTTCGTCGCCTCCGATGGCTCTGGCATCAATCTCATACAAGGTGTCTACACGCTCGAGGCAGCAGGTTCCCCTATCGCTGCGGATGGCACGATCTATCAAATTCCATGCACGAGTGCCACACTCGTCCTCGATGATGCCTTTGCCATGGGTGAAACGATCGATCTGGCCGAGCTTGCAGAACAGGATTCGATTCTCACCTTCTGCCCCATTGATGCCGCCGATGTAACCAATGACGAAATCTATGATGCCGCTCTACTCGCCATGACATATAAAGGCGACGACGCCCCCGATGTTGCCGCACTGTGCCAAGCGGCAATCGGTCGACGTGGCGGCGCCAACACAAGCGGGAACGCCTTCGAAAGTTGCGGTGAAATACGGATTAATTGAGCCTTTAGGCTGGCAAAACAGTCCTTATTTCACCGCAACTGAAACAGGGGCGCCCTCCAAGAGAGCGCCCCTGCCGGGTTTCCATAGTACTGGCGAAGCAGTCTTTGAGATCCGCCTTGCCTTATGCCAAGAACTCCTTGGTGGTCGCCACGATGTTGGCGGCGTCCAGGCCGTACCTGTGCAGGAGCTCGGCACCCGGGCCGGACTCGCCGAACGTGTCGTTGACGCCAATCTTCTTGAGCGGCGTCGGGCACTGCTCGCACAGGACGTCGGCAACGGCGCTGCCCAGGCCACCGATCACGGAGTGCTCCTCGACGGTCACGATGTGGCCGGTCTTGCTGGCGCTCTTGACGATCAGGTCGGCGTCGATGGGCTTGATGGTGTGCATGTTGATGACCTCGGCGTCGATACCCTCGGCAGCGAGCTGCTCGGCGGCCTCGAGGGCCTCGCCGACCATCAGACCGCAGGCGATGATGGTAACGTCGGCGCCCTCGCGCATAACGATGCCCTTACCCAGTTCAAACTTGTAGGTCTCGGGATCGTTGATGACCGGCGAGGCCAGACGGGCAAAGCGCATGTACACGGGACCGTCGCACTCGTAGGCGGCGCGCGTCACGGCGCGGGCCTCGACGTCGTCGGCGGGAACGATGACGGTCATACCGGGAATGACGCGCATAAGGGCGATATCCTCGCAGCACTGGTGCGTGGCACCGTCCTCGCCCACCGAGATACCGGCGTGCGTGGCGCCGATCTTGACGTTGAGATGCGGGTAGCCAATGGAGTTGCGGACCTGCTCAAAGGCGCGGCCGGCGGCAAACATGGCAAAGCTGCTCGCGAAGGCAACGCGGCCGGTGGTCGCGATACCGGCGGCAACACCCATCAGGTTGCTCTCGGCAATGCCCACGTCAAAAAAGCGATCGGGGCAGGCGGCCTTAAACTTGCCGGTCTGCGTGGCGGCGGCCAGGTCGGCGTCGAGGACCACAAAGTCATCGTGCTCGTTGGCGAGCTCGACGAGGGCCTCGCCGTAGCTTACGCGCGTGGCGATTTTCTTGACGTCTGCCATCCTAGAGCTCCTCTCCGGCGGCCGTGAGCTCTGCCATGGCCTGCTCAAACTGTTCATCGTTGGGGGCCTTGCCGTGCCAGCCAACCTGGTTCTCCATAAAGGAAACGCCCTTGCCCTTCGTGGTCTCGGCGATAATGGCGGTAGGCTGACCCTTGGTGGCGCGGGCCTCGGCAAAGGCGGCGCGGATCTGATCGAAGTCGTTGCCATCGGCAAGCTCCACCACGTGGAACTTAAAGGCGCGGAACTTGTCTGCCAGCGGCATAGGGTCGTTGACCTCCTCGACGGGGCCATCGATCTGCAGGCCATTGTGGTCAACAATCACGCAGAGGTTGTCGAGCTGCTGGTTGCCGGCAAACATGGCGGCCTCCCAGACCTGGCCCTCCTCGCTCTCGCCATCGCCCAGCAGGGCGTACGTGCGATAAGTATCGCCCCAGTGCTTGGCGGCAACGGCCATGCCCACGGCGGCGGAGATGCCCTGGCCGAGCGAACCGGTGGACATGTCGACGCCCGGGGTGTCGTTCATGTTGGGGTGACCCTGCAGGTGACTGCCGATATGGCGCAGCGTTTCGAGGTCCTCCTTGGGGAAGAATCCGCGCTCAGCGAGCACGGCGTACAGGCCCGGAGCGCAATGACCCTTGGAAAGCACAAAGCGGTCGCGATCGGCCTTGCGGGGATCGGCCGGGTCGACGTTCATTTCCTCAAAGTACAGATAGGTCATGATGTCGGCGGCGCCGAGCGAACCGCCCGGATGGCCGGACTTGGCAGCGTGCACGCCGGTGACGATGCCCTTCCTTACCTCGTTGGCAACCTTTTTGAGCTCTTCGTCGCTCATTGTGCCTTCCTTTCATCCTCATTAGACAAAATGCGCACGGCACCGAAGGTAATCCCAACACAGCCGCAATGCACGTACGTCATTCATTATGCTGGAAACTGAAGGCTTTACCAGAGTTTTTATCATTATTTGAACAATTTAGCAGGCAGAACCGCTGATGAAACGGTTTATCAATGTGAACGTCTTTTGGATGCGGTGGCTGCCTCTCGCCCCGGCACAAAAATGATCCGCAATCCTGCCGTCCTCTACGGATCACCTGATCCCTCGGGGACGGAGGAAAACGGATCATGTCCGCAAACCGAAATTCAGCCTACGCGTTAATGTCCTTGAATCCCTCACCGAAGGCTTCCGTAACGTCGGCAACCGTCACGATGGCATGAGGATCGCGCTCGCGCACGATCGTCTTGAGGGTATTGAGCTCTCGACGGCTCACGATGACCATAATCACCGGCTTCTCGGCACCCGAATACATGCCAGTCGCCTTAAACTTGGTACAACCACGACCCAGACCATACATGATATCGGCAGCGATATCAGGGAACTTGTCCGAGATGATGAGTACCATACGGCGCTTGTTGCCACCATCGACCACGGCATCGATCACGTAGCCGCCAATGACCATCGAAAGGCCTGCATACAGTGCGTTTTCGATTGAAAAGACCGGAGCCGACAACGCGCATACGGCAACATCGATCGCCATGACGGTCGAGCCCACGGGCAGTGAGGTATTACGCGAGATGATTTGGCCAATCGTGTCCGAGCCGCCGGTGTTGGCGCCGGCGCGCAACACCATGCCGTAACCGATGCCCGTAATAATGCCGCCCCACATGGCAGGGAGCATCAGGTCCGCATCCGCCAGAGGTGCTACAAACGGGGCGAACAGATCGGTAAAGAAGCCCAGAAGCACAAAGCCCGTCGCGGTCTGCACCACGTAGAACATGCCGCCCTCGCGCATAACGACCAGCAGCAGCAAGGCATTCATCACGATGGTCTGGATACCGACGGGAAGCGACACGCCTCGCGCCGCGCCGACCGCCTGGATAATAGTCGCAAGGCCCGTAACGCCACCGGCGGCAAGACCGTTGGGAATCAAAAACAAGTCGGTCGCGATGGCGGCCAGAGCGCACCCCAACATGATCTGGGGCAGGTCGTGAAAGAAGTTCATCGAAAGAATGCGCTTGATGTCCAGACGATATGCCATGCTGCCTCCCTCAAAAAGCGCACCCAAACGGATGCGCTTTGAACTTCTTCTTGTATTCGATTCTAACGATTCGCCGAACAAAAACCACCCCTGCGCAGGGTTTATTCTGGATACAAACCCGTCCAACCGTTGGGCTTAGCATCGGCTTGAAGCCGCCCGATGTTTTAGACCTCCGAGCCTTCTGCATCGGCGTTGCCGGTGGCCCAGCGATGGTAGCCAATAACAAACGGGTCCAGGTCGCCATCGTCAAGAACTGCCTCGACATTGCTGGTCTCCACGCCCGTGCGTAGGTCCTTGACCATCTGGTACGGGTAGAGCACGTAGCTGCGAATCTGGTTGCCAAAACCGATCGTGGTCTTGGGTCCACGAATCTCGTCGAGTGCCTCGGCGCGCTTCTCGAGCTCGATCTCGTACAGACGGGCCTTGAGAATCTGCATGCACGCGGCCTTGTTTTGAATCTGGCTGCGCTCGTTTTGGCACGTGACCACGATGCCGCTGGGAAAATGCGTCACGCGCACGGCGGAGTCGGTGGTGTTGACGCCCTGACCGCCCGGGCCGCTCGCGTGGTACACGTCCACGCGGATGTCATCGGGACTGATCTCGATGTCGATATCATCGGGTAGTACGGGGATGACCTCGACGCCGGCAAACGTGGTCTGGCGGCGCTTCTTGTCGTCGGTGGGGCTAATGCGAACCAAGCGGTGGACGCCGGCCTCGGCGCGCAGCATGCCAAATGCGTCCTTGCCCTCGACGGTAAAGGTCGCGCGGTCGATGCCGATGACCTCGGCCGCGGGACAGTCGTTGATGGTGACCTTCCAGCCGCGACGCTGGCAGTACTTCATATACATCTTAAAGAGCATGAAGGTCCAGTCCTGGGCCTCCAGACCACCCTGTCCGGGCTTGATGGTCACAATGGCATCGCCGTGATCGAACTCACCGGTAAACCAGCTCGAAAGCTCAAGCTCATCGATGGCACGGGCCAGGCGCTCAGCCGTGGCTGTAGCCTCCTCGCGAAGGGCGACGGCGTCGGGGTCATCCCCCATCTCCTCGGCAAGCTCCAGCGCGGCGCGGGCATCGGAAAGCTCGCCGCGCGCGGTGTCCACGGCAGCGATATCTTCCTTGGTACGCGCGATCTCCTCCATGGTGGCACGGGCGGCGTCGGCGTCATCCCAAAAGCCAGGGGCAACACTTTTGGCCTCGAGCTCGGTCACGCGCGTGCGCTTTTCGTCCAGGTGGAGATACGACTCGACCTCGCCGAGCCGGTCCGCGAACGCGTCCAGCTCGGCGGGCGTTACCTCTAAAGCCTCAGCCATTAACGATTCCTGCCGTGGCAGTACTTAAACTTCTTGCCGCTACCGCAGGGGCACGGGTCGTTGCGGCCCACGTTGACGTACGGATCGTCGCTCTCGGACTTGCGATAGGTGGTCACCTTGCCACCGTTGTTGACGGCAGCCGGACCACCCTGGACAGCCGTGCGGGCCTGCACCTGCGCCTGCTTGCGCAGCACCGAATCGCCGTTGTCACCATCGACCTCGGCAGGACCGGAGAAGCGCGCACCCTCGAGCGCGGGCTCCTCCTTGTGCTCCACGGCACGCGGGGCAGCCTTGATCTCGATGCGCAGAACCGTGCGCAGGTAATCCTCATACATGGTATCGACGAGTATCTGGAACGCGCCGTAGGCCTCGGTCTTGTACTCAACCAGCGGGTCGCGCTGGCCAAAGCCGCGCAGGCCGATGCCAGTCTTGAGGTAGTCCATCTCCTGCAGGTAGTTCATCCAGCGGGTATCGATGACGCGCAGCATGACCTGGGTGTTGAGCTCGCGCATCAGGTCCTCGCCCAAGCGCTCGGCCTTCATGTTGTAGCACTTCTCTACGTAAGCCAGGACATCGGCAGCCAGGGCCTCATAATCCTCGTCGGGGAACTTCGGCGTATCGATGTGGCCGGTGAGCTCCACAACCCACTTGCGCAGGCCCTCCAGGTCGCGCTCACCATCGTGACTGTCCTTGGTGCAGAACTCCTGCACGCAACGGTAGACGGTATCGTGCATGACCTCGGTGATGTGGTCGGTCAGGTCCTTGCCGTCCAGAATCTTATTGCGCTCGGCGTAGATGACCTGGCGCTGCTTGTTCATGACGTCGTCGTACTCAAGGACGCTCTTACGCATGGAGAAGTTGATGCTCTCGACCTTGTGCTGGGCGCTCTCGACGGCCTTGGAGATGATCTTGTGCTGGATGGGCATGTCGTCGCCCATGTCGGCCGTGACCATCATCTTGGAGACGCGGTCCATCTTGTCGCCGCCGAACAGGCGCATGAGGTCGTCCTCGAGCGACAGGTAGAACTGGGTCTCGCCCGGATCGCCCTGACGGCCGGAGCGGCCGCGCAGCTGGTTGTCGATACGGCGGGACTCGTGGCGCTCGGTGCCGATAACGGTCAGGCCACCGGCGGCAAGCACACGCTCGCGCTCGGCTTTGCAGGTCTCCTTGGCCTCAGCGTTGAATTGCTCGAGCTGCTCGGGCGTCACGTCCTCCATGGTCAGGCCCTCGTACTCCAGGCGCTCGCGCACCAGCTCGTCGGGGTTGCCGCCCAGCAGGATGTCGGTACCACGACCGGCCATGTTGGTGGCGATGGTCACGGCGCCGTAGCGTCCGGCCTGGGCAACGATGTGGGCCTCGCGCTCATGGTGCTTGGCGTTGAGGACCTCGTGTGCGATGCCGCGCTTGGTAAGGGCAGCGGACAGCTTCTCGGAGCTCTCGATGGAGACGGTGCCCACCAGGACCGGTTGGCCCTTGGCGTGACGCTGCTCGACATCGTCGGCGACGGCGTTGTACTTGGCTTGAATGGTGCGGTACACCAGGTCCTCGTGGTCCACGCGCTGCACGGGCTTGTTGGAGGGGATGACCTCGACGGGCAGCTTGTAGATCTCGCGGAACTCGGCATCCTCGGTAAGTGCCGTGCCGGTCATGCCGGAGAGCTTGTCATACAGGCGGAAGTAGTTCTGCAGGGTGATGGTGGCGAGTGTCTGGTTCTCCTCGCGTACGAGCACGCCCTCTTTGGCCTCGATGGCCTGGTGCAGGCCCTCGGAGTAACGGCGGCCTTCCATAATGCGGCCGGTGAACTCGTCGACGATCTTGACCTCGCCGTTGGTGACCACGTACTGCTTGTCGCGGTGGAACATGTACTGGGCCTTCAGCGCCTGCTGCAGGTGGTTGACCAGCTGGCCGGAGAGATCGGCATAGATGTCATCGATACCCAGGCGGCGCTCAATCTTCTTAAGGCCGCGCTCGGTGGCGGCAATGGTGTGCTTGGCCTCATCCATGACATAGTCGCCCGTGGGCTCCACGTCCTCGGTGGCGGTGAGCATGTCGTGCGAGACGTCCTCGCCGCGCTCAAGGCCGCGCACGGCGCGCGCGAAGTCCTTGTAGGTGCTGGCGGACTTGGTGCCGGCGCCCGAGATGATGAGCGGGGTACGCGCCTCGTCGATCAGGATGGAGTCAACCTCGTCGACGATGGCGTAGTTGTGGCCGCGCTGCACACGCTGCTCGGGGCGGGTAACCATGTTATCGCGCAGGTAATCGAAACCGAACTCGGAGTTGGTGCCGTACGTGACGTCGGCCTGGTAGGCCGGGCGCTTGAGCTCGAGCGGCATGTTGTTCTGCAGCAGACCGACGGTCATGCCCAGGTACTTGTAGATGCGGCCCATCCACTCGGAGTCGCGCTTGGCCAGGTAGTCGTTGACGGTGACGACGTGCACGCCCTTACCGGCGATAGCGTTGAGATAGCCGGCCAGCGTGGAGACGAGGGTCTTGCCTTCGCCGGTCTTCATCTCGGCGATGTGGCCCTCGTGCAGCGCCATGGCGCCGATGAGCTGTACATCAAAGTGACGCATGCCCATGGTGCGCTTGGAAGCTTCGCGCACGGTGGCAAAGGCCTCGGGGAGCATGTCGTCGAGCGACTCGCCGTTGGCGTATCGCTCGCGGAACTTATCGGTCTGGGCGCGGAGCTCCTCCTCGGTCATCTTCTCAAACTGGGGCTCAAGACCGTTGATCTTGTCGACAATCTTGTAGTAGCGCTTGAGGTCCTTATCAGATCCAAAGGACAGCAGCTTTGACATGAATCCCATGTGGTTTTCCTTTTTGGCCATCGCCCACGCCGTGCAGCTGCGGACGAGTTAAACACAGATGATTGTACTTTAGCCAAACAAGGCGCGGCCTATACGGTCGAGCTCGACCGCCACGTAATAACTACGACCAACCTGCCACAATGGGACAGGTTAATTTTGGCAGGTCTATCTGGGCAAACGCCGCCTCTCTGCCATGTGGTGCCATGGGGACAGGTTAGTTTGCACTAATTTAAAAAGAAAAAGGGCCGCGCACCCAAATGGATGCACGGCCCTCATGCCATGAATGCGAGCGATTCCGCGGCGAGCTATTTACTCAGCAGCCTCGGTGGTCTCGGCCTCGGCAGCGGCCTCCTCGACGGGAGCCTCTGCGGGAGCCTCGGCGGCCTGCTTGGCAGCCTCCTCGGCAAACTTAGCAGCACGCTTAGCCTTCTCGGCAGCCTTGGCCTCAGCGGCGGCCTTGCGAGCGGCCTCGGCCTCAGCAGCCTTGGCGGCCTTGGCAGCCTTGGCCTCCTCGGCCTTCTTGAGCTGGGCGGCAGCGGCGCCACCGAACTTGTCGGCGAAGCGCTGGACGCGTCCACCGGTGTCGACGAACTTCTGCTGGCCGGTGTAGAACGGGTGGCACTCGTTGCAAAGCTCGACCTTCATCTCGGACACGGTAGCGTGCGTCTTGAAGGTGTTGCCGCAGGAGCACGTCACCGTGCACTCGACATACTGGGGATGGATACCCTGCTTCATGGTAGGACTCCTTATTGGTCAGGCGCTGGTTACCGATCAGCGCATAAGGCGTCTTGGTTTCCGACCAAGACAACAAACTCGGCTATGGTACCACGGCGCCGCGTGTCCCACAAAAGGTTCACGGTCTTTGCGTTGTGCATCGCGCCCAAGGCACGGCAGACGACACGACGAATCGCGGCAAACGGGCGCCTTTGCCCCTTCTCCCATGTTGCAGACGTGTAACGCCGCAGCAAAGGTGCCCTTTTTTGCGCCAGACAGGTACAATGATGAACACTGTACCGTAGCGGAGCGCCCCCGCGCGCCGCCAACACGCGAAAGGGTTTCCCATGGCCGAGATCTCGTCCTCCCGCATCGTCATCACCGTCCTTGGCAAGAACCGCCCCGGTATCGTCGCCGGCGTCACCCGTGTTCTGGGCGAGGCCAACGTCGACATCCGCGACATCACGCAGTCCATTATCGAGGACATCTTCACCATGACCATGCTGGCCGACACCGCCGAGTCCAAGCTCGACTTCGCCGAGCTGCAGAAGGCCCTGGCCGAGGCAGGCGAGCTTTCGGGCGTCAACGTGTCCATTCAGCGCGAGGACGTTTTTAACTTTATGTACCGCCTGTAGCGAACAAGCCGCTCGGGGCAGCTTGACGTCATATCGTCCAAGCGCGCGGCCCCAAAGCGGACCGGAGAGGAGCGCGCATGGCCTACGACGCCAAGAAAATCTACTACCGCTTCGACGATCACCTGAGCCGCCTGGTTCTGGATTACGAGGCGAGCCGTCAGATTTCGCCCGAAAGCGAAAACCTCTACCACGGCCTGCCGACCGCCCCGTACGACGAGGACCTGTTCGTAGAGCACAACGTCAAGCGCGGCCTGCGCAATGCCGACGGCTCGGGCGTGGTCGCGGGTCTCACCCGTATCTCGGATGTGCATGGCTACAACAAGGTCGACGGAAAGGTCGTGCCCGATCAGGGCAAACTCACGCTTCGTGGCTACAGCATCGAGGACCTGGTCAACAACGCCCAGGCCGAGGATCGCTATGGCTACGAAGAGGTCGCCTACCTGCTCATCACGGGCTCACTGCCCACCAAAGAGGAGCTCGACGGTTTTTGCGGACGCCTGGGTGCTTTTAGGCATCTGAGCGACGAATACGTCCGCGAGTTCCCCATGACCACGGTGTCGGCGAGCATCATGAATGTGCTTCAGCGCGCCGTGCTGCTGCTCTACGCCTTCGACGCCGAGCCCGACGCCATTACACCCGAGCACGAAATCGACGTCGCCATCTCCATGCTCGCCCGTCTCCCCCGCATCGCCGCCTTCGCGCATATGGCCTCGGTCGCCAAGCGCCGCGGCTCCGAGGTTCATGTACCGCACCCCACACCCGGCCTCTCCACCGCCGAGACCATCCTGCAGGTGTTGCGCGGCGGCATGGCATTCACCCGCGACGAAGCCATGCTGCTCGACGTGATGCTCATGCTGCATGCCGAGCACGGCGGCGGCAACAACTCCACGTTTGCCTGCCGCGTGCTGTCCTCCTCGGCCACCGACCCGTATTCCGCCTACGCCGCGGCTATCGGCTCGCTCAAGGGCCCGCGCCACGGCGGCGCCAACGCCAAAGTCGTGTCCATGCACGAGGACATCCGCGCGCATGTCTCCAATTGGGAGGACGAGGACGAGGTCGCAGCCTACCTGGGCAAGATTCTCGACAAGCAGGCCTTCGACGGCACGGGCCTCATCTACGGTATGGGCCACGCCGTCTACACGCTGAGCGACCCGCGCGCCGAGGTGTGCCGCCGTTACGCGCGCACGCTTGCCGCCAAGAAGGACCTGGGCGATGAGTTCGCGCTCATCGAGCGCATCGAGCGCCTGGCACCGCAGGTGATGCGCGATCACGGCATGACCAAGCCCATCTGCGCCAACATCGACCTGTACACGGGCTTTATCTACAAGATGCTCGGCGTGCCCGAGACACTCTTTACGCCGCTGTTCGCCGTCGCCCGCATGGCCGGCTGGTCGGCGCACCGCATGGAAGAGCTCTTCTGCGCGCACCGCATCATCCGTCCCGCGTATCGCCCGGTTATCGAGCCGCTGGAGTACAAGCCGCTCGCCGATCGCTAGAACGCGGACCGTTATAGAACCCGAGCGTGGCCAGGGCATCACCGCCCTCGGCCACGCTTTTTATGCCAGTAGAAAGGATCGCAACAAATGATTGTGTTTTCCGATATGGATGGAACGCTGCTGACGAGCGATAAGCAGATGAGCGACGCCACCTGGGCAATGCTCGACGAGCTCGCGCGCCGCGGTATTGAGTTTGTGCCTTGCACGGGGCGCCCGCTGTCGGGCGTCTTTGAGCCCATCCTCGCCCACCCCGCCGTACACTACGCGGTCTGCGCCAACGGCGCCAGCGTCTGGCAGCTCGACGACGGTACGCCCACCGATACCTCACGTGCTACGCGCATTTTGAGCCGACCGCTCGACCGCGCCATCGCCCACCGCGTCCATAGCATTGCCGCCGGCCATGACGTCACCTTTGATATCTTCGCCGACGGCCAGTGCTTCCTCCCCCGTTCGCTCTACACGCGCTTGGACGAATTCTGCGGCGGCGACCCCCACATCGCGGCTTCGCTCAAGCGCACGCGAACGCCGATCGACATGGATATCGACAGCAAGATCGACGAGGTCGAGACGCTCGAACGCATCGCCATGTACTGGCACGACCCTGCCGATCGCGACGCCATCGCGGCGGAGCTCGGCACGCTCGGAGGCATTGAGGTCACGCGTTCGTACGCCATGAATATCGAGGTCATGGGCGAGGGCGCCACCAAGGGAACGGCCCTCACGTGGCTATGCGAGCACCTGGGCGAGCGTCTCGCCGACGCTTGGGCGTTCGGCGACAACATCAACGACATCCCCATGCTGCAGGCAGCGGGCCACGGCATGGCCATGATCAACGGCGAACCCGAGGACCGCGAGGCCGCCGACGCCATCACCGAATACGACAACGACCACGACGGCGTCGCCCGCACCATCATGGCCGCCCTCTCCTAGCAGCAGCAACCCGGCAGAAAAGGAACGTCCCCATCTGCCGAATTAGGCGAGACTCTCCAGCACGCGACGGAGCTCCTGCTGAACGGCGTGGTCGCGGTTGCAGCCTACGACGCGATCGGCAACCGCTTTGAGCGCGGGGCGCGCGTTTTCCATTGCGCAGCCCGTGCCGACAAAGCGAATGATCTCGTAGTCGTTCATCGAGTCGCCAAACGCCATGATCTCGTCGCGTCCAATGCCGTAATGCTCCGCGAGCTGCGCGATGCCCGAGGCCTTCGACACACCGGGCTGCATGGCATCGATCCACGCGTTGCCCGAAGGTGCAAAAGTAAAGAGCTGGCCAAGTTCACGCTGTAGCACGTAGGCGCTGTCCATAACGGCACCGTCATCGCAAAAGATACTCGCCTTGATGATATTTACACTGGGATCGGGCAGCTCCCAAATGCGCTCGGCATTGGGAAGGTCCTTATCGACCTCACGCACGAACTTGCACTCGTCATCGAGCAGGAAGGACTTGGTTCGGTCAAAAAGCGCAAGATGCAGATTGGGAAACGTCGCGACAGCCTGGGCGAGCCTTCGAATCGCCAGGTGCGAATACACCTCACGGTCTACCATTTTGCCGTCGGCGTAGACCTGGGCACCGTTAGCGGCGACAAAGTCCATCTTGTCGCGAACGGGCGCAAAGAACTCGCACAGGCGATCGTAGCGACGACCTGACGATACGGCAAAATGCACGCCACGCTCGTGTAGCGCCAGAATCAGTTCGTAGGTCTCGGGAGGCACCTGGCCGTTTTCGTCAAGCAGCGTGCCGTCCATATCGGATGCAATCAGTTTAAACATAGAAAAGCTCCCTTCGGGCTTGTTGGAATCGAACGTGTATCCGATTCCAACGTACCCAAAGGGGGCTCAAATAAGACTCCGCGGGCGTAAACGTTACAAGGACCTGGCAAATAGCTCACGCGCACCAGGGGTCCCACATTCGCAGCGCCAGGCAACACGTCAAAGAGTGTCGCAGGCGACTAGACGTTTAAGAACGTCCCCGATGACTAGTCGGCGTAGGTGAAGGTTGTGACGTCGAACATGCCCTCGGGGCGGATGCGGAGCGTCGGGATAACCGGCAGGGGCAGGAAGATGATGCCCATGATGGGGTCGAGCGGCGGCTCGATGCCCATGGCGCGCGCCTTGACCATAAAGTCGTCGTGCTGCGCGGCGACATCCTCGGCCGTGCCTTCGCTCATCAGACCGCCGAGCGCCAGCGGAATGCGCGCCACGACCTCGCCGTTGCGCACCAGCACGTGACCACCCTGGCCCACAGCCTCAACAGCAGCCATCATATCGGCAGCGTTATCACCCACGACGCACACGTTGTGCGAGTCGTGGCCGATCGTGGAGGCAATGGCGCCACCGGTGATGGTGAAGCCACGCACCCAGCCGCGACCGATATGCTTGCCGACAAGGCCCAGGCCCGCAGGACCATCACCGTCGGCGCCCTCGGCCTGCAGCGACACACCGCGGCCGTGGCGCTCGATCAGCATAATGCGACGCAGGCCCTCGGCGCTCTCGGGGCGAGCCATACCCGTGATGGCCTTACCCGGCACCACGTCAATCACGGCCTCGCCCGGCTTAAAGGCATAGTCGAATACGTCGAGCGAAAGCTTCGGCAGCTTAACGGACGCGCGCAGCTCGTCGGCAAGGGCTGCGACCTCGGCCATCTCGGGTGCGATCTCGCCCACAAAGGTGCCGTCCTGCGCCACCAGAGCACCGGCGGCGTATACGCGATGCGGAGCCGTGGTGAACGTCAGGTCATTGAGCACCAGCAGGTCGGCACGCTTGCCCGGGGCGATGGCGCCACGCAGTTCGTGCGGGTCGCGGCAGCCGTGATCCAGGCCAAACGCCTCAGCCGTGGAAAGGGACGCCATGGAGATAGCGACCACCGGGTCGATACCGGCCTCAATCGCCACGCGGCAGGCGTTGTCGATCATGCCGGACGCAAGCGCATCGGAAGGAGCGCAGTCGTCGGTCGCAAAGCAGCAACGGCGGGCACGGGCAGGATTCTCCAGCAGCATCGGCGACAGGTTGGCCAGGTCATGGCTGCACGTACCTTCGCGCAGCATCACGTACATGCCGCGAGACAGCTTGTCGAGTGCCTCCTCGGGAATCGTCGACTCATGGTCAGCGATAATACCTGCTGCGGCATAGGCGTTGAGGTCCTTGCCGGCAACGAGCGGCGCGTGACCGTCAACCTGCTTGGACGGCGTCTGGTTGGCAGCGTCGATTCGAGCGCAGGTCTCGGGATCGGCCATAAAGACGCCCGGCAGGTTCATCATCTCGCCCAGGCCAAAGACATCGCCCGGATGCTCGGCAAAAAACGCCTGCATGTCAGCGGCGGTAATCACAGCGCCTGCTTGCTCATCGGGCAGCGCGGGCACGCACGAGGGCATCATGTACTTGATGGAAATGGGCGCGCGACGGCCGTCCTCGATCATAAAGCGCAGGCCGTCCAGGCCGGAAACGTTGGCGATCTCGTGGCTGTCGGCAATGGCAGTGGTGGTACCGCGCGTCGCCGCCATGCGCGCATACTCGGCAGGGCGGATGTTCGAAGACTCGATATGCAAGTGTCCGTCAATAAAACCGGGGGCAAGATAGCGGCCCTGGCAATCGATGACCTCGGCAGCCTCATACGTACCGGCGGCATCGTCGCGACCATCGTAGAGCACACCGACGATCACGCCATCCTTGACGGCAACGCTACCGGGCGCCACGCGCTGGCCGTACACATCGACAATCTGTGCGTTGGCAAACAGCGTGTCAACGGGCACACGACCCTCGGCGGCCTCGATCACAGATCTCATGACCTCAACGGACATACATACTCCTTTAACCGTAGAAAAAAGCTGCGGAGCGGACAGGCCTTCACCGCAGCAAACCAATAGCCATTGTATGCCCAAACGATGGGTCAGCAATACGCCTCCCCGCTTAACGGCACACGCCGCTTGGCGCAATGGGGACAGGCTGCTTTGGGTAGTCGTTGGGGACGTTCTTAAACGACTAGTCATTCAAGAACGTCCCCAACGACTACCCAACAACTACTAACTGCCGTCCCGACAACAAAAACGCCGCTGTTTTGGCAACGACAGCGAAAACCCGCCAGAGCGAGCAAGGTGCCTTGAAACGAGGCGGCATTGACCTTCTGGTCATGCCGCCGAAGTTGAAAGGCAGATTGCCGCTCTGGCGGGTTTGCAGCGTCGAGTCGTTACGCGGTTTGGTAAAACCGCGTAACTAAATCAACTTAAAGCCCTTGCGCTTGCCCACGGAGAGGGTGTCGCCCAGCTTGAGGGCGCTGGGGTCGATGTTGTAGCTCTTGGGAGCCACGGCCTTGCCGTTGATCTTGACGCCGCCGCCGTCGATGTCGCGACGGGCCTGGCCGGCGCTGGCCGAAAGGCCCAGGTCCTTGAGCAGGCCGGCGAGGTAGATCTGGCCCTCGTCGTTAACAGTCAGCTCAATGTGCTTCTCGGGGAAGTCGGCGAGCTGGCCCTCCTTGAACACGCGGTCGAACTCGGCCTGAGCCTCGTCGCCTGCACCGGCGCCGTGGTAGGTGTCGCACAGGTCGCGGCCCAGAGCGCGCTTGAGCTCATAGGGATCGGCGGAGCCGTCGGCCAGGGCAGCGTCGATCTTGTCGACCTCGGCCGGGGTGAGCGAGCTCGCCAGGCGGTAGTACTTGCCGATCATCTCGTCGGGGATGGACATGGTCTTGCCGAACATATCCTTGGGCGCGTCGGTCAGGCCGATGTAGTTACCGTAGGACTTGGACATCTTACGGACGCCATCGGTGCCCTCGAGCAGCGGCATGGTGAGCGCGATCTGTGGCTCCATGCCCATCTTCTCCATGAGCTCACGGCCGGCAAGCAGGTTGAAGAGCTGGTCGGTGCCGCCCATCTCCACGTCGGCCTTGATCTGCACGGAGTCGAAAGCCTGCATCACGGGATACAGGAACTCATGCAGGGCGATCGGCGTCTGAGACTGGTAGCGCTTGGTAAAGTCGTCGCGCTCGAGAATACGGGCGACGGTGAACTTGGAGCACACCTGCAGCAGACCGGCCAGATCCATCGACAAGATCCAGTCACCGTTGTGCACGATGGTGGTCTTCTCGGGATCCAGGATCTTCATGGCCTGGCTCACGTAGGTCTCGGCATTGGCCTCGATCTGCTCCTGCGAAAGCTGCGGACGGGTGGAATTCTTGCCCGAAGGGTCGCCAATCAACGCGGTACCGTTGCCGATGATGAGGGTGACGTTGTGGCCCAGGTCCTGGAACTGACGCATCTTGCGCAGCGGCACGGCGTGGCCCAAGTGCAGGTCGGGGCTGGTGGGGTCGACGCCGAGCTTGATGTTGAGGGGCTCGCCCTTCTCAAGCTTCTTGCGAAGGTCGGCCTCGGGAACGATCTGCGCGGCGCCCGAGGTGATGATACGCATTTGCTCGTCAACAGACAGCATTGGGTATCCTCCTTTTGCTATAGCACCCTCGCCGAAAACGGCGGTGCTGGAAGTCCATAAACTCTCTTATGATAACAAACTGACGCGACGCAGCATCTACGACAGGAAAATCCTCGTCCTGCCGCATGCGTCGATGGCAACTGGCAGACGCGTACCGTCACGCTCGACCAGATATCGCACCTGCCGACGACGCAAGCAGTCGCGGCAACGGACCTGCCCCGTCGCATCGGTGGCACAGACGCCCTCGGCGGTCAGCAGGCAGTGCTCGCACACCATAAGCTCGGGACAGTCGGCGTCGAACGGACCCAAGACGCCGGGTTCAGCAGCCAGCTCGGCAATACGCTCCCTGTCATTGCTGAGCAACTCGGCAGGCAAGTATACCCACCTCGCGCCAAGCCCGCGCAGCCAGGCAAGCGTGGCCCGATTGGCGCAGAACACCGGCGCCGCCACGTCAAACGTCGTGCCCAGCTCGCGGGCCATCGCCACCTGCCCCAGGTTGCGGCAAACAATACGCCCGGCACGTTGCATAAGCGCTCGAGTCCGCTCGATATCGCCTGCGCGGCACACTTCGTCGAGCACCACCGTCGCATCGGACAGATCCCGCTCATCGCGCGGATCCAAATCCATCAGCTCCCAGGCAAAGACCATACGAGCAAAAGCCTCATGCTTTGCCGGCTCCGTCGGTCCCGCCAACTCCGTCGGTACATCGCCATCTGCCAGAACGCCCTCAAACGGCAGCACCTCAACGGACTGCTCAGCAGGCGCGACTGCATCTGCCTCGACCCGCATGCGCTCCAACACCGTTGCCGTCTGCCCCAGCACGCCGGCACTGCGAATCAGATAGACCTCGCAGCCCGCGTCCACCTTGCGTTTGCAATGCACGACGATGCGCTCTCCCGCAGCGGCATCCACGGGGCAAGGCACCTGTGGCCAGCGCTTGGGCACATCGGGACGCGCGTCGGCACCCGGGTAAAATCGGATCTCGAGCGTATCGCCCGCCGCCACGGCGGCATCAAGCTCAACCGTCACCTCTTCGTGACCCACCGCCACCAAGTGGCCCACGCGCACACCCTGGTTGATCGCGCGCTCAAAGCTCATGAGCTCGGCGCCCGAACGACCCCGCAGATACGCATCGGTAAAGCCGCGGTTGAACGACCTTCCCAGCTCGCGCTCAAGCGCCGGCACCGCATCGGCATCCCATGTGCCGTCGCGCAGCATATCGAGCGCCCGACGCCACACCCTCACCACGTTAAAGACGTAGTCGGGATTCTTCATGCGGCCCTCGATCTTGAGCGATGCCACGCCGGCGGCAACAAGCTCGGGCAGATGCGCGATGCCCAGATAGTCACGCGGACAAAGCAGGCGATCCCCTTCGACAGCGACAACACTCTGCCCCGCCTCGTCCACCAAGTCATAGGATAGACGGCACGGTTGCGTGCAGTCGCCGCGCATCGCAGAGCGGCCACGTCGAAGGGCAGAGAACCCGCACGCACCCGAGTATCCAATGCAAATAGCGCCGTGACAGAACACCTCGATGGGCACGCCAGTAGCGCAAAGCGTCTCAATCTCTGCAACGCTCAGCTCGCGCGCAGTCGTCACGCGCTCAACGCCCAACTCCTTGGCAGCCAACTGCACGGCACCCTCGCTATGAGCGCCCGCCTGAGTGGACAGGTGAATCTCGACCCCCGAAATCGCCGCACGTAGCGCGCAAGCCAGCCCGGCATCGGCCACAATCAACGCATCGGCACCCAACGCGTGCGCATGCGCCCCCAACGCCACGGCGTCGGCAAGCTCATCATCGAACACGAATACGTTGAGCGTCACGTACACACGCACGCTATGGGCATGGGCCACGGCACAACCGCGCGCGAACTCATCATCGTTAAAGCCATGCGCGCTCACTCGAGCGTTGAATCCGTCCAGCCCCGCATAGATGGCATCGGCACCCGCCGCAATCGCCGCGAGCATCTGGTCGAGCCCGCCAGCAGGCGCCAGCAGTTCGGGCAGCGCCACTTCAGCCGCCGCCAACTCGCTTTCGCATTGTTCGCTCGATTCCGTCGCCCAAATCGCCATCGGCAAACTCCTTACCAAGGTATGCAATCACTCTGTTAATTGCCGTCAACCAGCATACACGAGGCCTCGCGCGGCCCGATTGGTTTATCGTGTAATAACTTATGTCCATCCTGCCCGACGCATACCCGCCGCCTGGCACGACATACTTGGAGGTCAATATATGGGTCCTCGCCAACGACAGGGACACGGTCGCTCTAAGACGCACGCCCTGCCCGTCATCCTGCTCTCGCTTTTGGGCTTTTTGCTCATCGCGGGCGTAGCATTTGGCATCGGCATGATCGGCAACGTCAACCGCTGGCTGTCCGACCTGCCCGACTACACCGACGCCAACGCCTATCTGGTCAGCGAGCCTACCGAAATTGTTGACTGCAACGGCAACAAGATCGCCAGCTTCTATACGCAAAACCGCAAGTCCATCACCAAGGACCAAGTGTCCCCGTACGTGCTGCAGGGCACCGTTGACGTTGAGGACGAGCGCTTCTACGAGCATGGCGGCATCGACCTCTGGGGCATTGCACGCGCATCGGTGGCAACCCTCACCGGCGGCCACGAGGGCGCATCGACCATCACCCAGCAGCTGGTTCGCAACACCATCTTGCAGGAGGAACAATTCGACTCGACCATCGAGCGTAAGGTGCGCGAGGCCTATATCGCCATCAAGATGGAGGATATGTACTCCAAAGACGAGATCCTCATGATGTACCTCAACACCATCTACTACGGCCATGGAGCATATGGCATCGAGGCCGCCGCTGAGACCTATCTGTCCAAAACCGCCGCCGACCTCACCCTGAGCGAGGCCGCGCTGCTCATCGGCCTTCCCAACTCGCCCTCGCAGTACGACCCCACGGTTAATCCCGACTTGGCGCTGTCCCGCCGCAACAAGGTTCTGGACAACATGCTGCGTCTGGGCCACATCACGCAGGAAGAGCACGATGCCGCGCAGGCTGAGCCCATCACGCTTAACGTGACCGAGATTTCGGGCAGTGGCGTCGATGTGTACTCTCAGCCCTACTTTGTCGCCTACGTTAAGCAGCTGCTTGAGCAGGAGTTCTCCACCGACGTGCTCTTTAAGGGCGGTCTGACCGTCAAGACCACCATCGACCCCACCATGCAGCAGGTGGCCGAGGAGGCCGTGCGCTCGCAGCTCGACACGCTTTCGCTCGACGGCCTGGACATGGGCATGGTCGTCGTTGACCCCAAGACCGGCTACATCAAGTGCATGGTGGGCGGCTACGACTACAACGCCGACGAGAATCACGTGAACCACGCTACGGCAAAGCGCCCCGTGGGCTCCACGTTTAAGGCCTTTACGCTGGCAACTGCCATCCAAAACGGTATGAACCCCAACGTCACCCTCAACTGCAACTCGCCGCTCAAGGCCAAGGGCACCACGACCGAGGTGCAAAACTACGGCAACCAGAGCTATGGCAACATCACGCTTAAGCAGGCAACGGCATACTCATCCAACACCGGCTACATTCAGGTGGCCGAAGCCATCGGCAATGACAAGATCATGTCGCTCGTCAAAAAGCTCGGCATCGATCCCGCCAAGGACAATATCGAGGACGTTCCCGTCATGACGCTCGGCACCGGGTCCATCTCACCGCTCGAGATGGCATCGGCCTACGCAACGTTTGCCAACGGTGGCTACTACCGTCAGCCCATCGCCATTACCGAGATCGACTCGCGTACCGGCTCGGTTCTGTACCAGCACACCGACAATCCCACGCAGGTGCTCACCGAAGGCGAGGCTGCCGCGGTTACCGACGTTCTATCCGGCGTCATGCAGGGTAGCGGCACGGGTGCCGCCGGCGCGCTGAGCGTCAACCAGCCCTATGCCGGCAAGACGGGCACCACTGACAACACCACCAACCTGTGGTTCTGCGGCTTCACGCCGCAGCTGGCATGCGCCCTGTGGACCGGTTATTCCGCAGGCGAGATTCCCATCCAAAAGTACGGTTCGGACCTGCTGGGCGACAGCACCAACCTGCCCGTCTTTAAGAAGTTCATGAACACCGTTCTTGCGGGCACCGAGCGCGAGGAATTCCCGACCGGAACGGCTCCCACGTACAAGAACAATAACGTCTGGAAGTTCTACGGCACAAACAACAAAAAGAAAGACGAAGAGGATAAAGACGAGGGAAAAGAAGAGGAAGAGACCACGACCACCACAACCACAACGACAACCACGACCACTGAAACCCCGGGTGGCAACACCACCGGCGATAGCGGCACGACAGGTGGCGACGGTGGCACGGGTGGCGATGGCGGCACGGGTGGCGACGGTGGCACGCCGACGCCTACACCCGACCCTACGCCCACGCCCGACCCCTCTACGGGCCAGTAGACGCAAAGCGGCATCTGACACCAAGGCGCCCGAGCAGCACGTACGCTGCTCGGGCGCTTCTTTATTTCAGCAGATGCCACAAGATGCCACGACGGTCCCGGCTGCAAGACCGATAGGGCAACGGGTGCCGGCATGCAAAAGGGCGCTGACTTTCGTCAACGCCCTCGGCAATTACCTATAGCAACAATCGGCACAGCAGCAGTGCCACGCATCCCCTACTTGTGAGAGTTACTCAGCTTGTTGATGAGCGCCTCAAGACGCTCTCCGTCCTCGGCCGTCTGCGCAATGACCAAGATCGTGTCGTTGCCGGCAAGCGAGCCAAGCACGTCGGGCAGCTCCGCGGCATCGACAGCCGCGGCAATACCAGAAGCCGTACCGGGCTGCGCCTTGATCATAACCAGATTATCGGTGCGCAGTACGCCGGTAACCAACTCGGAAACCATGCGCTGCAGATGCAGGTCCTCGGCAAGGACATAGATGCCCTCGGGGAGCTTACGCAGTCCCATGTCCGCGATATCGCGCGAAACGGTCGCCTGCGTGCAATCGAAACCCATGGCGCGAAGCTCGTCTACCAAAACGCGCTGCGTACGTACGTCCTTATTGCGAACAATATCTCTGATGGCATCCTGGCGCCCATTGCGTTTTTTGGCCATACAAAACCTCACTCCAAAAGATGGCGGAGACAATCACTTAGTAATTGAATAGTTTAGCGCTATTTGAGGGTTTTAGTGAATAAGAACGCATTTCGAAACAATTCCATGCAATTAATTTCGAAAATCACGCTACTAGACAGTCCGGACGCCCGAACGATTGAAAAAAGCCGCCAGATGCGTATACAACGCACATCGCATAGGCTTGGCACTAGCTATCGAACCATAGAGCAGACCTAGGCCCCGATGATTGCCTTTAAGAGCCGCAACCATCTGACGGGTACGCTGCGCTTCGAGCATATCATGCAAACGGGCCGAACGCTCTATTGAAGATACACCATGGGGGCTCAGACACAAATTTTCGATGCAGGCAACCAGGCCGGCGTAGTAATACCGCTGGCAGACCAGCTTCAACTGATCGCCACCGCCCGCGACGGCAAGCGAGTCGGCAAGCCTGTCGAGCGCCCCGATATCATCAGAAAGCCTGGCAAACATCGTGGGGTCAAACGTCTCCGTAATCGACGGCGCCACTGCATGAAAACGGGCACGGCCACATCCCGAAACGCGCTTTGCCTGCGAAAGCGCGAACGTCAAAAAAGACACCGTGTGAAACGCATCGCCATGCGCAAGGCACGCCTCAAAAAGGGCGCGATCATACAGCACGCCAGAGGTCTGTCGGATTAAACCATAGGAAACCAATTGGGTCAGGCAAGCCGCCCGGTCCTCATCTTCAGAAACGGGTGTCGCGTCCAAAACTCGGGAATGACGCTCGCGGTGAACATCGTAGCGGTCGAGCGATACGGAGGGAAACACGATGTCAGCCGAAGCGTCGCACGAACTATCGACCATCTGCGAAAGGGACTGCGGCGCAAACCACTCATTGGCATTCATCGCAATGATCTGGGAGCCGCGCGAAGCCGCAAAGCCGGCACGCAGGCAGGCACCAGGCGCTGGGTCCTCAACATCAATCAAATCAATATGAATGTCTCTATCGGCAGCAACTTCGAGCGAATGGCGCACACCAGCTACCACGCCACGGCAAACGACGACAATTTGCAAATCGTAGAGGTCTTGGTTCTGGACGCTCTCGAGAGCGCGCATCGCATAACTGGGCGAACCCTCAACAATCAGGATCACCGAAAGTCGCGGATGCGAACCACGTCGAACCAAGTTTTCCGTCCTCTCGACAGCTAGTAACAAACTGTCGTTCATGGTACACCCCGTCAATTAATGCGGGCGGTCGTCCGCCGCGATGCACGTCAAGAACAGATGTTGCACACGCCCCGCTCACAGGCACTGCACACAAAGATCGCCGTCAGGCAGCCACTTCCCTAATCGAGCACCACAAGCTCGGTGGGGTCGTAGTCCACGCCCATAAAGGTAAGACCGCATGCGGGCGCCGTAGGACCGGCAGCGGAGCGATCGCAGGCATCAATTACCTCGCGCATCCACTCGGGATCGCGGCGATGCATGCCGATCTCGACAAGAGTGCCCACAATGGTTCGCACCATCGAATGCAAAAACGCATTGCCCTCGATGGTAAACGTGAGGATGTCCTCGCCAAAGGCGACCTCATGGTCAAACTCGGCACGCATTACGCAGCGGTGCGTAGGTTTGCCCACGGCAGAGGCGACCTTGCAAAAGCTCTTAAAGTCCTGCTCGCCCAAAAGCGCAGGGCAGGCGGCCGCCATCGCATCGACGTCGAGGGGATAGCGATGCCACCACACGGCACCGCGTGACAGCACGGGCCGCGCATCACGGTCGGCAATGCGATAGGTGTAAGTGCGAGAGCGCGCGTCAAAACGTGCAGAAAAGCCCTTACGAGCCTTGTAGACCTCGTTTATGGCGATATCTTTGCCCAGGAGGGCATCCATAGCCCTCAGCCACCTACGGCGCGTCAAAGCGAGCTCAGCGTCCGTTACAGGCACGCTGATGTATTGGGCCACCGCATGAACTCCGGCATCGGTACGCCCCGCGCACGTCAGATCGATTGGGCGGCGCAGCAACGTCTCGATTGCACGGCGCAGCTCGCCTGCAACCGTCGTCTGGCCCGGCTGCTCGGCAAATCCGCTATAGGAGGAGCCATCGTAGGCCACGCGAAATACAAGGGTGGCGTAGAGCTCGGGGGTCGAATTGAAATCAGACGGCGCAGTCATGGGCGCTCCCAACAAACTAGCAACGGTATTGCGACAAAAAAAGAGGGGTACGCGAACGTACCCCTCGAATATAGCCTATGCAGACAGAATGTCTACTCAGCGGTCTCCTCAGCAGGAGCCTCCTCGACGGCCTCGACCTTCTTGGGAGCAGCGGCCTTCTTGGGGGCCGGAGCAGCCTTCTTGGCCTTAGGCGTGCAAGGCTCGGTGACGAGCTCCATGATAACGATAGGAGCGTTATCGCCCTTACGGTTACCGAGCTTCATAATGCGGGTGTAACCGCCGTTGCGGTCCTGCCACATGCCCTGAGCAGCCTTGTCGAAGATCTCGGCAACGAGCTGCTTATCGCCGAGCTTGGCGATAGCCAGACGACGAGAGTGCAGGTCGCCCTTCTTGGCCCAGGTGATGATCGGGTCGACGACCGAACGCAGCGCCTTAGCGCGGGTCTCGGTGGTCTTGATGCGGTCGTTCTCGAAGAGGGCCTTAGCAAGGCTCTTCTTCATGGCCTTGGTGTGGCTCGCATCGGTGCCGAGCTTCAGGCCCTTCTTAACGTTGTGACGCATGGTCTAGTTTCTCCTCAAATATGCGAAGCATTAAGCCTTCAGGCTCAGGCCCATGGACTCAAGCTTGTCCTTCACTTCCTCGATCGACTTAACACCGAAGTTACGGATGTTGAGCAGATCGTTCTCCGAGAACTCAACGAGCTGACGGACCGAGTGAATGCTGGCGCGCTTAAGGCAGTTGTAGGAACGGACGGAAAGGTCCAGATCCTCGATCTGCTTGTCCAGCTCGGCGTTGTCGTTGGTGACCTCGGGAGCGAAGATCGAAGCCTCCTCCTCGACCTCGGGGGTCTCGGCAAGGTTCATAAAGGCGGCCATATGCTGGTTGATGATATTGGCAGCCTGGACCACGGCGTCGCGCGGAGCGATGGAACCGTTGGTCTCGATCTCGAGGACAAGGCGGTCGTAGTCGGTATGCTGGCCGACACGGCAAGCCTCAACGAGCTTGGCGCAACGTGACACCGGCGAGTACAGCGAGTCGACGTTGATCACACCGATGGGATCGTTGTCACGCTTGTTAGCCTCGCCAGAGACATAGCCGCGGCCATAGCCGATGCGCATGCTCATGGTGAGATGGCCACCCTCGGTGAGCGTAGCAATGTGCTGCTCGGGGTTGACCAGCTCAAACTCGGACGGAATAAAGAAGTCCGCACCGGTGACCTCGCAGGGGCCGTCAACCGAGATGGTGGCGGTCGCCTCGTCGGTCGTGCCGAGAGCCCTGAAGACAAGACCCTTGACATTCAGGACGATATCGGTGACATCCTCGACCATGTTAGGGATGGTCATGAACTCGTGCTGCGCACCATCGATCTGAATGGCCTCGACGGCGGCACCCTCGAGCGAGGACAGAAGAACACGACGAAGCGAGTTACCCAGCGTATCGCCGTAGCCACGCTCGAGCGGCTCGACGGAGACACGAGCAGAGGTCTCGTTGATCTCTTCGACCTGAACCTGAGGCCTAATGAATTCTGACATGTATTACCTCCAGCCTCAGCAGCCCGGATGGACTACTTAGAGTAGAGCTCGACGATGAGCTGCTCGTTGATATCACCGCTGATCTGCTCACGCGTCGGCAGAGCGAGCACGTTACCAGACAGCTTCTCGATATCGACCTCGAGCCAGCCAGGGACCTCAAAGCGCTCGGAGGAAATCAGGGCCTCCTTGATGGGGAGGAGGTCACGGAACTTCTCGCCGACAGCGACGACGTCGCCGGCCTTAACGCGGTAGGACGGGATGTCCACGCGCTTGCCGTTCACGGTGAAGTGACCGTGACGGACGGACTGACGAGCCTCTTTGCGGGTGCGGGCGAAGCCAAGACGGAAGACGACGTTGTCGAGGCGAGACTCAAGGATGATCATGAGGTTCTCACCGGTGACGCCGTTCATCTTACGGGCCTTGTTGAAGTAGCCGTGGAACTGCTTCTCCAGAACGCCATAGATGAACTTGACCTTCTGCTTCTCACGCAGCTGCATGCCGTACTCAGATTCCTTGCGACGGCGCTTGGGCTGACGGATAGATTCCTTCTTGCTGCTGTAACCGAGCTCAGCGGGATCGATCCCGAGCTGACGGCAGCGCTTAAGAACAGGAGTCCTGTCGATTGCCATATTGATACGATCCTTTCAGTTACACGCGGCGACGCTTCTTGGGGCGGCAGCCGTTGTGCGGAATGGGGGTCTTGTCCTGGATGCTCGAGACCTCGAGGCCAGCAGCCTGGAGGGAGCGGATGGCGGTCTCACGACCGGAGCCAGGGCCCTTGACGAAGACGGAAACCTTCTTCATACCGTGCTCCATGGCCTGCTTGGCAGCAGCCTCGGCAGCCATCTGGGCAGCGAACGGCGTGGACTTACGGGAGCCCTTGAAGCCCACCTGGCCAGCCGACTTCCAGGAAATGACGTTGCCCTGGGGATCGGTGATCGAAACGATCGTGTTGTTGAACGTAGAACGAATGTGAGCCTGGCCCACGGAAATGTTCTTACGGTCCGCGCGCTTCAGACGGGCAGCGCGAACGTTCTTCTTAGCAGTAGCCATCTATCTAGCGCTCCTTATTTCTTCTTCTTAGCACCGATCTGACGCTTCGGGCCCTTGCGGGTACGAGCGTTAGTGTGGGTGCGCTGGCCGCGGACCGGGAGGCCCTTGCGGTGACGAAGGCCGCGGTTGCAGCCGATGTCCATAAGGCGCTTGACGTTCTGGTTGCGCTCACGGCGGAGGTCGCCCTCAACCATGATCTGATTCTTATCGATATAATCGCGGATGGCGTTAACCTCATCCTCGGTGAGGTCCTTAACGCGCGTGTCCACGTTAACGTTGCACTCGACGCAAATCTTCGTCGCAGTGGTGCGGCCGATGCCGTAAATGTAGGTCAGACCGATCTCAACGCGCTTCTCACGCGGGAGGTCGACACCATTAATACGGGCCAACGTAGTCTCCTCTCTTAACCCTGACGCTGCTTATGACGGGGGTTCTCGCAAATGACGAGGACCTTGCCGTGGCGCCTAATGATTTTGCACTTATCGCACATCTTCTTGACCGAAGGACGTACCTTCATCGTTCTTCCTTTCGGTAGCGCTCAAACTACTTCCCTACTATCTACTCGCCCAGCCGCAGGCGTTTAAAACTATGGCTGGTCTTCACACGCAAACCGACCGTAGGTTGAGCTAAGCCTGCAGTCGGAAAAGAGCATGTATGCGTGTCGCTATTTATAGCGATAGGTGATGCGACCGCGGGTCAGGTCGTACGGGGAAAGCTCCACGACAACCCTGTCACCGGGGAGAATGCGGATGTAATTCATTCGGATCTTGCCAGAAATGTTGCACAGAACCGAATGACCGTTCTCGAGCTCGACCTTAAACATGGCGTTGGGCAGCGGTTCCTTTACCGTACCCTCGAGCTCAATTGCGTCTTCCTTCTTCACAAGCAATCATCTTTCTCTAGAAAACGACAGCGATTGAGTATTCTACAATACGCATGCACGTATCGTAATATCTTCGTAATGGCTCCACATCTAAGTGGAACTTGTTACATTTCTCCGCCTTGGAGGGAGCACCAAGCACCTTGGGCATCCGTGGTAAGAATCACCGGGCCGTCATTGGTAATGGCGACGGTGTTCTCGTAGTGCGCGGCGGGCAGGTGGTCGTTGGTCGTAACGATCCAACCATCGGAGCCCGTGCTCACATGATTGGAACCCATCGTAACCATCGGCTCGATGGCGATGACCATACCAGCCTGGAGGCGAACGCCCCTCCCCTTCTTTCCATAGTTAGGAACGTTGGGGTCCTCGTGCATCACGCGGCCAATGCCATGCCCCACGTAATCGCGAAGCACGCCGTAACCGTGAGACTCGGCGAGGGACTGAACGGCATACCCGACGTCCCCGATATGGTTACCGGGAACAGCCTGCTCGATGGCAGCCTTTAGGCAATCGCGCGTAACCTCGCACAGGGCCTTGGCCTCGGGGGTGGGGGTGCCGACGAAAAACGTCCAAGCGTTATCGCCGACCCAACCGTCAACGACAGCTCCCGTATCGATGGAGATGATATCGCCATCGCGCAGGATCATATCGGGGTTGGGAATACCGTGAACCACGGCATCGTTGATCGATGCGCAAATGGTCCCCGGGAAGCCGCCGTAACCCTTAAAGGCCGGGGTGCCGCCATGCATGCGGATAATCTGCTCCGCGAGCTGATCGAGCTCGAAGGTCGACACGCCGGGGCGAACCATGGCTCCAACGTGGCGGAGCGCCATCTTAGATAGCGCTCCTGCCTTCTTCATCTGCTCAATTTGCGTTGCAGATTTAATCTTGATCATAGACCGAGAGCCTCTTTGACATCCCCGTACACGGTCTCGCGAGCCTGGTCACCGTCGACCGACTTGAGCAGACCCTGGCCACGATAGTAGTCGACGAGCGGGCTCGTGGACTTCTCGTAGACGTCGAGACGGTTCTTGATGGTCTCGGGCTTGTCGTCGTCGCGCTGATACATCTCACCGCCGCACTTGGGGCAGGTAACATCGGCAGCGGTGCCGGTGTAACCGCAGGCGCGGCAGGTGCGACGCGAAGACAGACGATCGATGATGACGTCGGGGGCCACATCGACCAGAAGGGCGCAGTCGATCTCGCGACCCATGGCGGAGAGCTCGGAATCGAGCGTCACGGCCTGGGCGGTGTTGCGCGGGAAGCCATCGAGGATGAAGCCCTGCTGGGCGTCATCGGCGGCAAGGCGCTCCTTGACAAGGTCGATCACGAGCTGGTCGGGAACGAGCTCGCCAGCGTCCATGTACTTCTTAGCCTGAATACCAAGCTCGGTGCCACCCTTGACGGCAGCACGCAGCAGGTCGCCCGTGGAAATGTGAGCGACGCCAAACTCGGCGACGAGCTCCTGTGCGACGGTGCCCTTACCGGCACCCGGAGCTCCGAGCAATACGAGGTTCATGAGCAATCCTCCTCTAGCCTATTTAAAGAATCCATCGTAATCATACATCTTGATCTGGCCTTCGAGCTTATCGACCGTGTCGAGCACGACGCCGACCATGATGAGGATGGACGTGCCGCCAAACGCCTGGATCAGATGGTTACCCGTGAAGGAGAAGATGATCGAAGGCACGATGGCGATGAGCGCCAAAAAGACAGCGCTGGGAAGCGTGATCTTGTTGAGCGCGTTCTTGATGTAGGCCGCGGTAGCCCTACCCGGACGGACGCCCGGAATAAAGCCGCCCTGCTTCTTAAGGTTGTCGGCCGTGTCATCGGGGTTGAACACCATGGAGGTGTAGAAGTACGCGAAGAATACGATGAGGACAACGTTAAGCACCCAGTTGAGCCAACCGGTTGAAAGCGCAGAGGCAACTGCCTGGATCCAGCCGATGCCGGGGAAGAACACGGCAATCTGGGCCGGGAAGTACAGCAGCGCCGAAGCAAAGATGATCGGCACGACACCCGCGGTGTTGACCTTGATGGGCAGGTAGGTGGTCTGGCCACCCATCATGCGACGGCCCACGACGCGCTTAGCGTAGGAGACCGGAATGCGGCGCTGGCCGCGCTCAAGGAAAACAATCAGCGGGATAACCAGCAAGATGATGGCGCAGATGATCACCATGGTGATGATGCCACCGGCATTGCCCTCGGTGCTGGAGAAGATCGCCTGCGGCAGGCCGGCCATGATGTTCGCGAAGATGATCAGCGACATGCCATTGCCGATACCGCGCTGGGTGATGAGCTCACCAATCCACATGATCAGCATGGCGCCCGCGGTGAGCGTGCCGACGATCATGAGGTCGAAGATGATCTCGGGAGCGCCGGCGCCAGTAAAGCTGATGCCGAAGCTCTTAAAGAGGAAGAGGTAACCCACGGAGTTGAGGATTGCCAGAGCCAGGGTGAGGTAACGCGAATACTGCGTAATCTTGGTCTGACCGACCTCGCCCTCGCGGGCAAGCTCATGCAGGGAAGGCACAACGGCCTGGAGCATCTGGAGGATGATCGAGCTGGTGATGTAAGGCATGATGCCCAGGGAGAACACCGAAACATAGCTCAACGCGCCACCAGAGAAAAGATTCAGGAGGGCCATAGCACCTGCGGCGACCGAATTGTTATCGGTCGAGAAAAGGCCCAGCATCCCCTGGAAGGGAATGCCGGGCACAGGAACGTGCGCACCAATGCGGTACACGACGAGCATAGCTATGGTAAAAAGAATCTTTTCGCGCAATTCTTTGATGCGGAAAGCATTCTTAAGACCATTTAGCACGGCAGCTCGACCTTTCCGCCGGCGGCCTCGATCTTGGCCTGCGCAGAAGCGCTGACCTTATCGACCTTGACCGTGAACTTCTTGGTGAGCTCACCATTGCCGAGCACCTTGACGGGCTCGAACTCGCTCTTGGTGATGCGAGCGGCCTTAAGAGCGGCACCGTCGATCACAGCGCCGTCCTCGAACTTGCGCTCGAGACGCTCAACGTTAACGGCGGTGTACTCGATACGACGGGGGTTGCGGAAGCCCGGAAGCTTGGGCAGGCGCATAGCCAGCGGAGTCTGGCCACCCTCGAAGCCGGCACCCTTGGTGCCGCCAGAGCGGGAACCCTGGCCCTTCTGACCGCGGCCAGAAGTGGTGCCGTGACCCGAAGAATTGCCACGGCCGACGCGCTTGCGGTTCTTGGTGGAACCGGGCGCGGGAGTAAGATCGTGAAGCTGCATTTGCTACTCCTCTACAAGCTCGACAAGGTGCTTGACCTTGAAGATCATGCCGCGGACGGACTCGTTGTCAGCAATCTCGCGAACCTCGCGGATCCTGTGGAGACCGAGGGCACGGACAGTACGGACCTGGTCCTGCTTGCAACCATTGGTGCTGCGGACCTGCTTGATCTTGATGGTGTCAGCCATGCTTAGTTCTCCTTACCGACGAACATCTCGGAGACCGTCAGGCCACGGCGAGCCGCGACGTCCTCAGGGCTGGAGAGCTCCTTGAGGCCCTCGACGGCAGCCTTGATGATGTTGAGGCCGTTGTCGGTACCGAGGGACTTGGACAGGACGTTCTTGATGCCAGCAAGCTCGAAGAGGGGACGCACAGCGCCGCCGGCGATAACGCCGGTACCCTCGACAGCGGGCTTGATGATGATGCGGCCGGCACCAAAGTGACCGAGAACCTCGTGCGGAATGGTGCCCTGCTCGGTCACCGGCACGTGAAACATGTTCTTCTTGGCATCGAGAGACGCCTTGGAGATGGCCATGGGCACCTCAGCGGACTTGCCCATGCCAACGCCGACGTTGCCCTTGCCGTCGCCAACGACGACGAGAGCGACGAGGCTCATGCGACGACCACCCTTGACGGTCTTCGACACGCGGTTGATGTAAACGACGCGCTCCTCGAACTCGGAGGCCTCGCGCTGCTGCTTCTGATTACGAGCCATGTGCTACATACCTCCTAGAACTCGAGACCGGCGGCACGAGCACCGTCGGCGAGGGCCTTGACGCGGCCATGGTAGATACGGCCACCACGATCGAAAGCGACCTTGGTGATGCCGGCCTCGATGGCACGCTTGCCAACGAGCTGACCGACCTTCTCCGCAGCCTCCTTGTTCGAGGTGTGGGTGCCCTTGAACTCGGCCTCGAGGGTCGAGGCAGAGACGAGCGTCAGGCTGGAGCCCTTGCTGTCGTCGATGATCTGGGCATAGATGTTGGCGTTAGTACGGGTCACGCGAAGACGCGGACGCTCGGCGGTACCCGAGACCTTGCCGCGAACACGACGCTGACGACGCTTGAGGCCTTCCAGCTTCGCCTTATGCTTGTTCATACGTAAACTCCTAAAAAGGTTGATCTTGCCAGCACCTAACGGGGTGCTGGTCTTATGCGAGTGAGTCGGTTACGACTACTTGGCGGCCTTACCCAGCTTGCGGCGGATGTGCTCGCCAACATAGTGGATACCCTTGCCCTTGTAAGGCTCGGGAGGACGATGGCCGCGGATCTCAGCGGCGATCTGACCGACCTGCTGCTTGTTGATACCCTTGACGTTCACGTGGGTGTTGTCGGGAACCTCGAAGGTGATGCCCTCGGGAGCCTCGACGATCACGGGGTGCGAGAAGCCCAGGGAGAACTCGAGGTTCTTGCCCTTCTGCTGCACGCGGTAACCGACGCCGGCGAGCTCGAGCTTCTTCTCGAAGCCCTCGGAAACGCCAACAACCATGTTGTGGATGAGGGCGCGGGTGAGGCCGTGGCGGGCACGGGTCTCACGCTCGTCGTCGGGACGGGAAACGGTGAGGACGTTGTCCTCGACGTTGATGGTGAGCTTCTCAAAGACATCGAGCTCGAGCTGGCCCTTGGGGCCCTTGACGACAACGTTGTTGCCGTTGACTGCCACTTCGACTCCGGCGGGAATCTGGACAGGCTTATTACCGATACGAGACACGGTGATCTCCTTTCCTTCTACCTACCGAGCGAATTACCAGACGTAAGCGATGATCTCGCCGCCGACGTTGTGCTTGCGAGCATCGCGGTCGGTCATGACGCCATGGCTGGTGGAAATAATGGCGGTACCAAGGCCGCCGCGGACGCGGGGCATGTCGGCAACGCCGGTGTACTTACGCAGGCCCGGCTTGGAAATGCGGCGGATGCCGTTGATGACCTTAGCCTTCTTGGGACCATACTTAAGCGTGATGTGCAGAGTCTTCTGGGGAACGGTGTCCTCGACATCGTAGCCCTCGATGTAGCCCTCCTCGTGCAGAACACGAGCGATCTCGACGAGCTTCTTGCTGCTCGGCATGGAGACCGTGGCCTTGTTCACAGAGTTAGCGTTACGGATGCGCGTAAGCATATCTGCGATCGGGTCTGTAAGGTTCATACAGATTCTCCTTCGTTCTTGATGAACACGTGCTCTTGGTTCTTCGCCGCCCTTAACGGCAAAGCCTATTTAGCGCGTTTTCCCTGTTCCAAACGGATGCTTGAAACGCTGGTAGTGACTTACCAGCTGGCCTTCTTAACGCCGGGAAGCTCGCCCTTGAGTGCAAGCTCACGGAAGCAGACACGGCACAGGCCGAACTTGCGGTACACAGAGTGCGGACGGCCGCAGCGCTGGCAGCGCGTGTACTCACGAGTAGAGAATTTCTGCTTGCGATTGCACTTGACGATCATCGATGTCTTAGCCACTTATATCCTCCTCACATAGAGTATTGTTCGCCCCAAGCGCCGCCCCCTTGTGGGAACGGCGCTTATAGGGCAGGTGAACCTATTTCTTGAACGGGAAACCGAAGGCGTCCAGAAGGGCCTTGGCCTCCTCATCGGTGTTGGCGGTGGTCACGAAAGTGATGTCCATACCACGCTGGTGATCGACGGAGTCGAAGTCGATCTCGGGGAAGATGAGCTGCTCGGTGACGCCCATGGAGAAGTTACCACGGCCGTCGAAGCTCTTGGCGGAGATGCCGCGGAAGTCGCGGATACGGGGGATCGCGACGGAGGTCAGACGATCGAAGAACTCCCACATACGGTCGCCACGCAGGGTAACCTTGCAGCCGATCGGCATACCAGCGCGCAGGCGGAAGGTAGCGATGGACTTGCGGGCACGGGTGATCATCGGCTGCTGGCCGGTGATGGCGCGCAGGTCGCGCACGGCACCGTCGATGGCCTTGGAATCGGTAGCGGCCTCGCCGACACCCATGTTCACGACGATCTTCTCAAACTTGGGGATCATCATGACGTTCTCGTACTGGAACTTGTCCTGAAGCTGCTGCTTGACCTCGTTGTTGTACTTGGTCTTCAGACGCGGCACATACTTCTCTTCTGCCATTGTTCACTCCTTCTTGGGGTTTTAAGCACGGGGCGTGGCCACGATGGGTTGTCCTCGTGCCTCCTGGCTGCATCCGCGCCGCTCATGGCATTTCGCGGTTTGGACTCGACGCAGCAGGAGCCGACAAAACAATCGGTACTATACGCGTATTGGGTGCGTATTTCCAGAAAAACCTCGTCTGCCTGCACAACTCCACAACTCCCCCGCACATATTGATCCCTTGGGGACGGAGGAAAATGGCAGTTGCGGTGAAATAGGGACTGTTTGACGGCTTAACAAGCTTAAACAGTCCGTATTTCACCGCAACTCATATATGGGACGTTATTTTTGGCGGGGCAGAACCAGGTTGAGGACGATGGCGACAAGTGCGGCGACGGCAATGGAGGATCCGCCAAAGACGGTGTCAACCCATGCGGGGAATCCAGCGCCGGCAAGCGCACCGGCTGTGCGCTCAATGCCCGTGCCAAAGGCGATGGAGAGACCCATGAGCGTAGTGTCGCGCTGAGACAGGCCGTGGCGGGCAAACATGACCACGCCATTCATGCCGATGGTCGCGAACACGCCAATGGTGGCGCCGCCGATAACCGGCTGCGGAATGGACGTGAGCACCGCCGCGCACTTGGGCAGTAGGCCCGCGATGAGCAAGATGGCAGCCGCGAGCGTAAAGACCATACGGTTGACGACCTTGTTCTCGGCGATGATACCCACATTCTGGCCAAAGGTTGCCGTGGGGACGCCGCCCAAAAAGCCCGAGAGCATACCGACGAGGCCATTGGCGATCAATCCGCCCGAGATCTGACTATCGGTCGCGGGGGTATCGAGCGCAGCAGAGGACACGGCGGCAAACTCTCCCATAACCTGCACGGCGTTGACGATGGCGACGACGCCTACCACGGCACATGCTGCCGGATCGAACACCAGACGATGGGCGCCAAGTGCCGGCGGAGCAAACCAGCTGGCGGTCGCGATGGCCGAGAAATCGACCATGCCCAGCACCGCAGCCAAAACAAAGCCCGCGCAGATGCCGGCCAGGATACTGCCCAACTTGAGCGCGCCCTTGCCATAGTTGCCGGCCATAAAGGTGACGACAAACGTCACGAGCGCGACGGCCCAGTTGGTGACGCTGCCAAAATCGGCAGCACTCTCCCCGCCCGCCATAGAAGCCACGGCGACCGGGCACAGAGACAGGCCGATCACAAAGATGACGGTGCCGAGCACCGGGGCCGGAAACAGAAAGCTTACGCGCTTAAACAGCAGGCCGAAAAGCACGACGAGCGCGCCGCCGATAACTTGAGCGCCCAGCACGGCCTCGAAGCCGAGCTCAAGGCCGACCGCCTTGAGTGCCGGCACGAAGGTAAAGCTCGCGCCCATCACGATGGGCAGGCCCGAACCAACAACGCCTTTTATGGGGAACTGTTGAAGGAAAATGTCGAGCGCCGAGAGAACCAGCGATGCCTGAATGACGGCGGCTTCCTCTTGAGGGGTAAAGCCGCAGACCGACGCGATGATGATGGCAGGCGTGACGATGCCCGCGAACGCAGCCAGAACATGCTGCAACGCATGGGGCAATACCTGCACAAACGATACTTTTCCCGTACGCTCGAACAGGGAGTCCCCTGCTGCCGACTCTGCCATTTGTGCCTCCCATACCCCAGGCAGCGGCCCCATGCCGCCCAACGGGCGGACATTATAGGGCATATGGCACAGGTAGCATTTTGACCCGCAATCCTGCATCCCCCGGAGTCAAACAGCAGTTGCGGTGAAATAGGGACTGTTGACGGCTTAACTGGCTTAAACAGTCCGTATTTCACCGCAACTTATTGATGGGGATGCGGCTAGCGCTTGCGGGGGACGAGCTTGGTGCGGCGCAGGTGAATCATTTCGGCGGCGATGGAGATGGCGATCTCCTCGGGATCCTCTGCCTCGATGGCAACGCCGATCGGCAGGTGCAGCCCGTCGATCTGCTCCTGCGTAAAGCCCTCCTGTTCCAAGCGGGCCCGCACAAAGGCCGTCTTGCGACGCGAGCCCAGGCAACCCAGATAGGCTGGCTTGGCGCGCATGGCCTGAATCACCACATCGATATCGGACTTATGACCCGCCGTGGCCACGACCACCAAGTCGCGCGGGCCGATGGGGCACAGCTCGTCCAGGTTCTTGTAGTCGACCAGACGACGGTCGTAGACACCGGACACCCAATCGGGGGTCAGCGTGCCGGGGCGGTCGTCGCAAGCCACGACGGCAAAGCCCGCCGCCGTGAGCACCCGCGCCGTCGCAGCGCCCACGTGGCCGCAGCCAAAGATATAGGTCAGGCCCTCGGGGCAGAGCGTTTCGATGTGCGCCGCGGGAATCTCGGAGGCCGCGTTGGTGTGGGTGACCTTACTCCCCTCCTCCACCAGCGAAAGCTCGGGGCAGCCCATTATGGTGCGGCGCGATTCCTCGCCATGGTATTCGGCAGCGTCGCCTTCGAGCGCGCTTGCGATAAACGGCTCAAAGTCGATGACGAAGTCGCCGATGCGTCGATACGCCAAGACGTCGGCAACCGACTGGAACAACGGCGCCCGGGTCGCGTCCAGGTGCAGATAGCACAGGCAGATGGCTCCGCCGCAGATCATGCCGGTATCTGAGTTCTCGCCGCCCATGGTGTAGCGGACCAGGCGCGACTGCCCCGCGGCCAGCAGCTCGCGCGCCTCGTTCAGCGCAAAGAGCTCAATCTTGCCGCCGCCGATGGTACCCGCTTGGCTACCGTCGGCAAAGACGGCCATCCAGGCGCCCACGCCGCGCGGCGACGACCCCGCCGTGCCGGCCACGACCACGAGCTCACACGTCTTACCAGCCTTCAGAGCGCCAAGCGCAGCATTCACCACATCGAGCTTTTCCATCGTCGCTTCCTATCCCCTAAAAACGTCGGTGAGCATGGCGAGCGCCTCGAGTACGCCGCCGCCGACCGATGTCGCCTTGTCCGAAATATAGTTGATGTAGCTGGCGTCGCCGCGCGGGTCGACATCGGCGCACTTAAAGCCCTCGGCGACCTGGACGCCATCTGCCAAAAGGCCGCGCAAGCAGCCGTCAATCGTCGTGAACATGGGCGTATCACCCGCATACCCAACGCACTCGCCGGCGCTCACGATGTCGCCGATCGCATGGTCGGACCTAAACACACCGGCGGCGGGGCTGTGGATAACGCGCTCCTTGCCATAGCCGGCGATGACACCCGGCACGCCCGTATTGGGCTGGGGCGAGCCCTGGGTAATCACGCGGCCCAAAAAATGCCCGCGCATAGTCTCGACCGCGGCATCGCAATCGACCGGCGCGGTAAAGCCCGGCCCCACGGCGATGACGGCAGGCGCCATATCGCGCGTGGTGTCCAAGTTGCGCTTGGCCAGAATCGCGTCGACCACGGCAGCGGGCTTAAGTTCGCCGAGCATCTGTGCCTGGGGGTCCACCACCACGGCGACATCCCCCTCCTCGGTAATCTCAAGCGCCTCGGCCGGCGTCTGCGCCAACCGGGCGCGAATGCCCTCGACCTCGACCTCGCCCAAGCGAATGGCCTCGCAAAAACTGATCGTGCGACGGATGCACGTGGGGACCGCGATATCGGCCATGACGACCGACACGCCGGCGCGCACCAGACGAGCAGCCACGCCCGTGGCGATATCGCCGGCGCCGCGAACATAAACGAGCATTCCCGGGGCACCTCCCTGTGCTACGGTTTATCAGAGCAAAAGCGGTTCTGCCGCTACGCTAATGATTATTTCTTATCACAGCATTATACGGCGGTGAACAGATGGGAACGATTAACGGGGGCCTTGCCTCCACGCTCAAGATTGAGCCGGGCATCACCGCGATCATCGGCAGCGGTGGCAAGTCGACCCTGCTAAAGACGCTCGGCCTTGAGCTTATGCGCGCCGGCGGCCGCGTGCTCCTCTGCACCACCACGCATATGTTTCCCGTCGCCGGCGTGCCATGGGACGGGTCGAACCGTCGCCTGGACGCCGCGCCCTGGAAGCCAGGTGCCTTACACGCCCCAGGCTGCACCTGCGAGGCATGCGCGGGCGTGAGCCGCGGAAGTATCTGCCAGGCGGGTGTTTTGGACCCGGAGACAGGCAAGCTCTCCTCCCCCGCCGAGCCGCTCGACCAGCTGGCGCAGCGCTTTGACTACGTCCTGGCCGAGGCAGACGGCAGCAAGCGGCTCCCGCTCAAGGCCCCCGCCGCCTGGGAGCCGGTAATTCCCTCTGGCACAGCCGACATCGCCTGGATCGTCGGCGCCTCGGGATTCGGCAAGCCCATCAACGAAGCCGTCCACCGCCCCGAGCTCTTCTGCGAGCGCTGCGGCTGCGAGCTCACCGACATCGCCACGCCCGAGCGCGTCGCCCAAGTGCTCAATGCCGAGATGCAGGCGCTGGAACTCAACAATGCCCGCATCATGCTCAACCAAGTCGACACGCTTGCCGACCCAACGATGGCAGATCGCTTTGAGGCCGCGCTCGGCCGCCCCATCGTCGCCACCAGCCTCAAGTAGCCGGCGCTACCCTGGCGTCCTTTCTGCTAGTGAGGCGCGTAGCAGGCCGCAACGTGCTCCGAGACGCGACGCTGGTCCTTGGCGGTGTCGACATCCCACAGCTCGCATGCGCGCGCCTCGACCAACTGGACATCGACGCGGCCGCGCAGCAGCGACGATCCGCCATCATTGCCCTTAAGCCCCATAAGGTCGGGAAAGAGACTCGCAGGGAACAGCGCCGGAGAGGCCGGTTCACCGTTCAGGGCAAGACGCACGGGCGCGACACCGCCGTTGGCCTTAAAAGCACCGGCGAGTGCCTCAAAGGAATCCGAACTCACGAGCGGCTGGTCGCCCGGCAAAAAGAGGCAGCCCTTCCAGCCATGAAACTT
>UQHY01000011.1:0-55126 GCA_900540975.1 uncultured Collinsella sp. | reverse complement strand
CGGGATTGGTCAAAATCGTTTGACTATTAGCGGCTAAAATCGCCCGGCGCTAACAATGGTCTTGTAGATATTGACTCTGAAAAACTCATCTATCTTTTGAGGGGTTTTAGCCTCGATAAATTATTTGAATCAAATCCCATCATTGGAGCTAGGGGACACAATTTGTCTGGCGGAGAACTGGCTTCTCTATTACTTTGTAGGGCCTTTCTGAGCAGTTATTCTATTGTTATTTTGGATGAGCCTTGCAACAATTTAGATAATGCTTCGATATCCTTTTTGAAGGTGGTTGTTGCGCAGGAGATGAAAGAGCGAATCGTCATCATTGCGGATCATGGACATGGTTTCGAACAATTTGCGGACTATGTAATACAGTTTCAGGAGCCAGAAAAAACTATCTAGCTCCTGAACGTTGCTACGAACTGCTTTTTGCGATTTATTCGAGATGCTCTTCAATCCGAGCCCTCAGAAGGGCAATGGCTGTGGGTATTCCAATTGCGGCGGCTAATTCGGCTTTATCCAAAACCTGTATGCTAAAGCACGATCGTTTATCACATTGAAGGACGATAACTGAAGATAGCTTCACTTCCCGTTGGCTGAATATATCGTAATCTCCAAATAGGAAGTTACCTTTTATTGTGTAATTCGGTATGTTCGTTATGCACTTCATCTCAAGTCTGTTTAGGCCATAATCGAACACCGCAACTTCCTTGTGTTCGATGATGAGCGCAACCCTGGGCATGTTACTAAAACCACCGTCGACGACAGTAAAGAGTTTTTTATTTGCATCGTCATAAACGGTATATTTTAGGCTCAATAGCTGTCCTAGTGGACCCGTGAACCCATGTCTTTTGATATTGAGGTTGTCTCCAGCTGGGTTGATGAGAACTAGATCATGCGGATAAGGGTTACCCTCAATTGAGATTCGATATTCGTTTGTAGCCGTCTTGCTCGATTTAGGACCAGTAGCCACCACGCGTCATCGCCTCGATCGAATTGGAACCGACTTCTGCCTCGTGCGGAGAATTGCGCAGTATGTTGCAGTACATGCAGCTGCAATAACCGCATGGGCAATTTCTAATAAAATGAATGGCGCTTTTTACTGCATGCATGTTAAATGGACGAATACTTCTCATGATTTGCCTCCCATTGTTCGATTGTTTCTGACTGTTCTATTACCTTCTTCACCTCCTCAACACTGTTGAACCCTAGGTTTTCAATCGACGAGTACTCAACGTAAACAGAAAACCTGCTTTCAAGATAAATAAGCAGTCGAACTAAATCTGATGAGGACAAGTTGAATGGCGGGTCGGTCAATTGCTGATTTCTTAGATTTTGGTCAAATTGATTCAAATCCAAATCTCTAATATTGCTTATCGCTTTTTCGATTTCTGCGTAGATGGTTTCATCTTTACGATACGCTGTCATTTCAGCACCCCAATATCGAAATCAAACAACTCGTTCTCGATTGTTTTGCAGCATAGTAATGATTCTTCTGGATCTAAGCTGGCTGAGAAACAGGGCATTCCTCTTAGTCGAAGTTCTCTTGCTGCTTGAATTGCTTTATCGCTAGATGAATAGCTTATTTGAAATCTATGCGTCTCCAACCCTTCAGTGGCGTCAAGTACTTCGTTTGTAATTTCAAATTGAACTTTCTCTGCTTGCGTAAGCGTTTCAATTATGGGTATGAGCCCAAGCATTATGTCGTAGTCGGCTATCGTGTATGGGATATTGATAATGGCCAAGTCAGGGCAGAAAGCTCGACATGCAGCAATCGATCCTAATCCGTAATCTCCGAAAATGTGGTCGTCGTATTTCATAAGCACATTGGGCGTTTCTAATAGAGCTAGGTCGGATTTATCATTCTCAATGATGAGGTTGATCTGCTCATTCATTTTGATGACGGCGGATTGGCCACCATCAAAACTAAGGGTGTTGCAGCCCCAGATTTCATTTAAAGGATTGAAGCTCAAAGCGCATAGATTGGGATGGTGCTTTCTCATCTCGCTAACGATGCTACTAAACGTAATTGTTGAATCGGCGGGTGTATATAGATTCCCGACAACAATTTTGGTATCAGGGCTAATTCCTGCATGTCGCTTTTGCTAGACTCAATTTGTTCAGTGGCGAGTTGGCTGACAACCTTCTTATTTACAGAATGTGCATAGGTTTCAGCGTGTTTACTAAATTCTATGAGTCCTGCGGCGCTTTCTTTCGTCGATAAAACGACAACCAGGTCTGATTCATCGATTGTCGTTACATAGTTAATTCGATTTCTTATGCCAATTTCTTTGCAATTAACAAGGTTGGCAACATCTACGCCGTCCGGTAGAATGCCGCATGGTGTTGATACCCGAATTTTGTAGCCAATTCCGAGCAATCCAATTAGAAGAGGATAGTCAGCTCTCGTGAAAGATATAAGTCCAATTGTCTTCATGATTTTTATCGCTTGTCCCTTTTAAGAGCCGTTGTAATGGACACTTCGTGTCTATGAAGCTCAAAGCGAAGTATTTTCTGATTAAGTCGATCAAAGGCAATTCGTTTTGAGTTGTCGCATGCTGTTCGCTTGTAATCAGGGCTAATTACTCCTTTGCAATCTGCGCTTTTAATGCATTGAGTGCACAGCTGAAATGCCCAACATTTTTTACATGAATCGCTGGTCAGCTTTGAAACATTGATCATCTTTTCAATTTGACCTAAATCAAATCCTGAATCCAATGTACCGATATACATGTCCTTGGTTGTTTCGCTGACCCTTTCGCAAGGAAGAAGCGCTCCTGCTGTTGTCACAAATAGACGCGTAACTCCTGGCTCGCATGGACCACCGGGTATAGCTTTTGTTGGGATGTTCGAAGGTGCAAATCGCTTAATGTTTTGGTTGATGCTTGCAAGCGTATATGAAGCGAGCCTATCGCTGCGGTTTCCTTTTTCGATCTTGCGCTCGTCCATAATTCTTGCTTTAAATAAGGCGTAATTCAGTTGACTTGAGAACTTGTCATTGTAGGGGGCGATACGTCCGTTGCGTTCCAAGTAGTTGAATTGAACATCGCAAGCCTCGATATCCTTATCATTTATAAAGGAAGAGACTGTTTTATAGATGTTGTTCGTGTCGACTACGGCATTAAAATGAATATATTTGTTGCGTTCAGGATGGTTGTCTAAAATCATATGAACATTGTCTATAACTGCTTGGTATGAGGACTCACCATTAGCGTAATGCCTAGACTTATCATGGATTTGCTGCGGCCCGTCAAGACTGATTAGCAAGTAGAATTCATGCCCAGAATCGAAGAAGAATTTAATCATATCTTCAGATAAAAGAGAGCAATTGGTTGTAATTCGAAATGAGATGTGTTTTCCTTCAAATACCTGTTCTGCATATTAAGTAATTAGCTTAATTTCACTAAATCGAAGGAGAGGTTCTCCTCCATAAAATGCTACGACCGGGTTTGGGTTGTCAATCGAGTGCATCTTAAAGAATTCGATTGCATGTTTGGCCGTCGAAACAGACATAGAGTTATGACTGTGGGTTCTGTTGTATAAGGAGTTTTCGGAATAGATACAGTAATCACATCGGAAGTTGCAAGATTGAGTCAGCTGAAGGGTTATCATCCGTAAATTTCTTTCCAGCTTAACTTTCAAAAGGTCAATTGATGGATAAGCGACATCCTGCAATGGCGAATCGCAGCAGTAGCCACATGATTGTGGTAACTGGAATTCTTGGTCTGATTTATAGGAGTCGGGGCAAACTTCGCCTGCTTGGACTTCTGAGATGTAATTGAAGAGATCTTTGCTTACTGCAAGTATCTCGTTTCGATTGGCATCATAAATGTAGTGGCCCAAGAGGGTCTTTATGGGTAGAACTAACATCTCTACCGCCTCTTTCATTTCACTAATGTTATTTTAGTGAACTAAGATGTTTACTATAAGGTATCCATTTATAAACGTATTGTCAAACATATATTGCTAAAACAGAAACAATTTATAGACTGAGTCGGTCGTATTCTTTGGGCGAATGCTCCTATAATCTAGCCTTCGCTGCTGTCGGGAGGGAAGGACTAGGGCTCCGTTATTCCGTTGAAACGCTTTAACACTTTTGACGTTCTCACGCGTTTTTTTGTTTCAAAAGCGTTAGGATGGGACTTATAGCGTGGGGCGTAATGGATGCCCCACACACGATGGGAGGCTATCAATGGCTAATCGTTTCGTTCTCAATACCATCTCTTATCATGGTTCCGGCGCCATCAAGGAGATCCCCGGCGAGCTCCAACGTCGCGGCTACAAGAAGATCTTCGTCTGCTCCGACCCCGATCTGGTCAAGTTTGGCGTTACCGCTAAGGTGACCGACGAGCTCGACGCTGCCGGCATCGCTTGGAGCCTCTACTCCGAGATCAAGCCCAACCCCACCATCCAGAACGTCAAGGACGGCGTCGAGGCCTTCAAGGCCGCCGAGGCTGACGCTATCGTGACCATCGGTGGCGGCTCCTCCATGGACACCGCCAAGGCCATTGGCATCATCATCAACAACCCCGAGTTCGCCGATGTCCGCAGCCTCGAGGGCGTTGCTCCCACCAAGAACCACGCCGTGTTCACCATCGCCGTGCCGACGACCGCCGGTACCGCTGCCGAGGTGACCATCAACTACGTCATCACCGACCCCGAGAAGGTCCGCAAGTTCGTGTGCGTCGACACCAACGACGCCCCCGAGGTCGCCGTCGTCGACCCCGACATGATGGCTTCCATGCCCGCCGGCCTGACCGCTTCCACTGGCATGGACGCTCTGACCCACGCCATCGAGGGCTACACCACCAAGGGCGCTTGGGAGCTTTCCGACATGTTCCACTTTGAGGCTATCAAGCTGATCAGCGAGAACCTGCGCGACTCCGTCGCCGAGGCCAAGTCCGGTCAGCCCGGCTCCGGCCGCGAGGGCATGGCTCTTGGCCAGTATGTCGCCGGCATGGGCTTCTCCAACGTTGGCCTGGGCATCGACCACGCCATGGCTCACACCCTGTCCGCTCACTACGACACCCCGCACGGCGTCGCCTGCGCCATGCTGCTGCCGATTGCCATGGAGTTCAACAAGCCGGTTTGCGCCGAGCGCCTGGCCAAGGTCGCCGTCGCCATGGGCGTTGACACCACGGGCATGAGCACCGACGAGGCCGCCGATGCTGCCATCGCCGCCGTCAAGCAGCTTTCCGCCGACGTGAACATCCCGCACGTCTGCGAGGCTATGAAGGCTGACGAGATCGAGGTCCTGGCCAAGGACGCCATGGCCGACGCCTGCTTCCCGGGTAACCCGCGCGAGGCGACGCTCGACGACGTCATCGAGCTCTTCAAGAAGATCTGCCCGGCTGCCTAACTTGGTTCGGCGGGCCCCTGCCCGTTAGCCCCACAATCGTCCTCGGACATGTCGGAAGCCCCCGCTGCGCACTTCGTGCGGCGGGGGCTTCCTCCGTCCTGCGGAAAGATTGTGGGGCTAACGGGCAGGGGCCCGACGGCTCGTTATCGTGGCGGGCGCAGTTCTGAAGAGCTCGATGGGTCATCTCGCTAGGTAAAAAGATGGTTCGCGGTGGTATCGTTGCTGTGGGTTTAATTCGATATGAAAGGGTGACTTTGGTGTCCAAGATGGATTCTACGCTCTCCTATATTACTGACCAGTTGAAGGCGCTGACTTCTATTGCTTCGCCTACAGGCTATACCCGTGCGGCGACTGATTATCTGATGGAGACGTTGCGCGATATGGGCTTTGGGCCCGAGCGCTCCAATAAGGGCAATGTGCTCGTTGGGCTTGGTGGTGAGGGTGAGCCGCTCGTGTTGGCGAGCCATGTCGATACCCTGGGCGCCATGGTGCGCTCCATTAAGGACAATGGCCGCCTGCGTCCCACGACGCTTGGTGGACACCAGTGGTCTACGGCCGATGGCGAGAACTGCACCGTCTACACGCGTGACGGCAATGTGTACACGGGTGTGGTCCTCAATACCGAGCCTTCGGCGCATGTGGCCGATGAGCCGGTCAAGACCATCGAGAAGAACATGGAAATCCTGCTCGACGAGAACGTTGACAGCAAGGATGACGTGCTTGAGCTGGGCATTCAGACGGGCGACATCATCGCTATGGACCCGCGCACCACGGTGACGGAGAGCGGCTACATCAAGAGTCGCTTCCTTGACGACAAGCTGTCCGCGTCGATTCTGCTGGGTTTGGCCCGCGCTGTCGCCGACGGCGAGTTGACCCTTTCGCGCAAGGTTTCGCTGCTCTTTACGGTGTACGAGGAGGTCGGCCACGGCGGTGCCTTTGTGCCGGCCGACACGCGCGAGATGATCAGCGTGGACATGGGCTGCGTGGGCGACGACCTGGGCTGCACCGAGCGCATGGTGTCGATTTGCGCCAAGGATTCGGGCGGTCCGTACAACTACGACCTGGTAACCACGCTGTCCAATATCGCGCGCGAGCTTGAACTTGACTACGCCATCGATGTGTACCCGCATTACGGTTCGGACGTCGAGGCCACGCTCTCGGCCGGCTACGACATTCGCCATGGTCTGATCGGCCCCGGCGTGTACGCGAGCCACAACTACGAGCGCAGCCACATGGACGGCGTGCGCAACACCTACGAGCTGGTTCGCGCCTACGTACAACGCTAGGGGAGCAGCTTGCGACTCGGCTGACCGATCGCTAAGGCCCGATTTCTCGGGCCTTTTTTCGCTTTAGGATGTTTAGTATTATGATGTATGTAATCTATTAACTTAAACGTGTTAATTGCTTAACGAGGTGATGCGGTGTATGGATACGTTTGAGTACTTGTCTATGGGTGATGCCGCCCGCCTGTTGGGCGTTACGAAAGCCCGCATATCGCAACTTGCCGCATCGGGGACGCTTGTGTGCGATATTGTGGGCGGCCGGAAGATGGTCGAGTACAATTCTGCGGTCGCTTATCAAAAGGTCCGCAAACGTGGACGCCGTCCTGCGGCCGATGTGGGGCGCAAGTTTACGCTGATGTCCGCCGATTACGAGGTTGCGCGTGTTTCGTTTGATCCGACGCGCGAGTTTCCCTTCGAAATCGCCGAGGTCCTCGATGCGCAACGAATGCCGTTCGGCACGTGCTCGAGCTCTTCTCCAACGGTGAATAAGCGGGAGCTCAACGTGTGGTGGGGCCATCGGTCGGTGCCTGACGTCCGCCCCGGACTCGTCTCGCGCTATCGTGAACTGGGAATTGCCAGTGGTATCGAGGTTCCGGTTCAGTGCCTGGGCCTCTCGCTTTCGGATTGCTATTGGCTGCGACCGGCAGAATGCGACGGGCTCGAATGGCAAAACCTCAATTACTTCGAGAATGATTTTGAGCGATCGGCGCCCGAAGAGCGTTCGGGTTGGCTGGACGGCATCGGTCTTAAAAATCCGGACAACACGTCCGAGGGCGAGCTCCCTAAATCGTGGATGATCCGAAACGGCATTCGCGTTTTGGCTAAAGGTTGCGGGATGGACGATCAGCGTCCCTTTAACGAGGCGGTTGCAACGGCTCTACATCGTCGCTTGCTGTCGGAGGGCGAGTTTGTTCCCTATACGGTTGAGCGGATGTTCAATGGCCCCGTGTGCCTGTGCGAGGATTTTCTTGACGGCCGCGAGGAATACGTTCCGGCTGTTTACGTTAAGGGCGCACTTGGTAGCCAGCGGGGAAACTCGACATACGATCGATACTGTTGCTACCTCGGCAAGCATGGTGTCGATGAGGCCGCTGTGAGAAGGTCTATGTCGCAGATGATTGTCTGCGATGCCCTTTTGGCCAACAGCGACCGCCATTGGCGAAACTTCGGCATCATCCGCAATGTCGACACCCTGGAGATAAAACCTGCTCCGCTGTTCGATAGCGGCAACTGCCTGTGGTACAACGTACCAACTGCCGTGCTCGCAGCTGGGGAGTTTGGGTTTTCCGCTAAGCCGTTTGGGCCCGACCCTTCCGTCCAGCTGGCGCTTGCGGACTCGCTCGATTGGTTCGATCCATCGCGGCTCAACGGATTTGTTGATGAGGCGATCGAGATTCTTTCGCAGAGCGAATGGGCGACGGCGGAGGGTCGACTCGAGGCCATTTGCCGCGGCCTCGAGCGTCGCGTAATCGAGGTTGGTGCCGCTGTTGAGGTGCTTCGACACGTGCAGCGATAAACCTGCGGCTACTTAAGTGCGCCGGTCACGGTGCCGCCGCCGAGGACGATGTCGCCGCGATAGACGACGACGGCCTGGCCGGGGGCGATGGCTCGTTGCGGCTTGTCAAAAGTTAGCAGCATTTGCCCGTCTTCATCACGCGTAAGGGTCGCTGCCTGGTCTTTCTGACGGTAGCGGTATTTGGCACCTACGCGAATGCCGCCGGCGTCGAGCTCCGCCTCCATGCGTGCGTCCGGCGCGCTCCAGATCCACTCATCGGCCGTGAGGGCAGCGGCGGTCAGGTCCTCGGCCTCGCCCAGATGCACGGTGTTGTTGGCGGCGTCGACGCCCGTCACATACACGGGATGCGCCATCGCGACGCCCAGGCCCTTGCGCTGGCCGATGGTGTAGCGCAGCGCGCCGTTATGGCGCCCAACCACGCTTCCGTCGCGCCATACGATGTCGCCCGGTGCAGCGGGATGTCCGCAGCGGCGCTCGATATAGCCCGCGTAGTCACCGTCTGGAATAAAGCAGATGTCCTCGCTTTCGGCCTTCTGGGCGTTGGTAAAGCCCTGTTCGGCGGCAATGCGGCGCACGTCGCGCTCTTTGTCTAGGCCTGCCAGCGGAAAGATCGTGTGTGCCAGGCGCTCCTGCGTAAGCGAATACAAAAAGTAGCTCTGGTCCTTTTTGGGGTCCTCGCCGCGATGCAGCTGCCAGGTGCCGTCGGGCGTCTGGCTCGTTTTGGCATAGTGGCCCGTGGCGATGAAGTCACAGCCCATATCGAGTGCCGCATCGAGCAGCGCGCCAAACTTAATGTGGCGGTTGCAGATAATGCACGGATTGGGCGTCAGTCCTTCCTGGTAGGCGTTCACAAAGCGCTCGATCACGCTGCGGTCGAAGGTCTGCTGCAGGTCGAGCACATGGTGGGGTATCCCCAGACGCTCGGCGACGGCTTTTGCATCGGCGATGTCGCGGTCGACTTTGCTCATGCCCGTGGCAGGGTCGGGCGCGGGGCAGGTGAGGCGCATGGTGGCGCCGACGCATTCGTATCCCTGGCGCTTGAGCAGGTACGCGGTCACGCTGGAATCGACGCCGCCGCTCATGGCGACGAGCACGCGCTTGTTGTGCATGGGGAGGTTCTCCTTGGTGGCATGTGGCCAAAAAAGAAAAGCGGCGCGGGAGGCTGGTTCCGCGCCGCAGACATTGTAGCAAGTTCGGACGTCTCGTGGGACACCCTGATGGGATGGGCTCAGACTGCCGGGAGAGAGGAGACCGGCTCGTCCCCAGGCTCAACCTATGGACGAGGCCCTAGTCCTGGAAGAGTGCCGTGGACAGGTAGCGCTCACCGGTATCGGCGAGCAGCGCCACGATGGTCTTGCCTTCGTTCTCGGGGCGCTTGGCCAGCTGTAGCGCGGCCCACACGGCGGCGCCGGACGAAATGCCCACGAGCACGCCCTCCTTGTGGCCCACGGCGCGGCCGGTGGCAAAGGCGTCGTCGTTCTCGACGGGGATGATCTCGTCGTAGATCTGGGTGTCGAGGACGTCGGGCACAAAGCCGGCACCGATACCCTGAATTTTGTGCGGGCCGGCCTGGCCCTTGGAGAGCACCGGGGAGGTGGCGGGCTCGACGGCGACAACCTTAATGTCGGGGTTCTGCTCCTTGAGGAACTCGCCCACGCCGGTCACGGTACCGCCGGTGCCGACGCCGGCGACGAAGATGTCGACCTTGCCGTCGGTGTCATCCCAGATCTCGGGGCCGGTCGTGGCCTTGTGGATGGCGGGGTTGGCGGGGTTTACAAACTGGCCGGCGATAATGCTGTTGGGCGTCTCCTTTTGCAGCTCCTCGGCCTTGGCGATGGCGCCCTTCATGCCCTTGGATCCGTCGGTGAGCACGAGCTGTGCGCCGTATGCCTGCATAAGCTTGCGGCGCTCGACGGACATGGTCTCGGGCATGGTGATGATCACCTTGTAGCCGCGAGCCGCCGCCACCGAGGCGATGCCGACGCCGGTATTGCCGCTCGTGGGCTCGATGATGGTGTAGTCGCCGCCGCGCACGAGCTTGCCGGCCTTCTCGGCCTCGTCGATCATGTTCTTGGCGACGCGGTCTTTGACGGACCCGGCGGGGTTGAAGTATTCCAGCTTGACGAGCACGCGGGCCTTGAGGTCCTCATCGGCCTCAAAGTGAGTGAGCTCCAGAAGCGGGGTGTGGCCGATAAGCTGATCGATGGACGTATAAACATTGCTCATGGTGAACCTCCAAAGTGTTCAAATGGCTGGATACCGTGTGGGTTCACGGTGTGTGTAGCAGCAAACCCACAAACTTTATGGGTTGTTCTTTTTGCTGTTGGCAAGCATAGTAGACAGTAAAGCCTAGTAACGCAATAGGAAATAGAAGATTATTGCGAGTCGATTAACCAGCTTGACGGGAATAGGTATTTTCAAAACCAATTTTTCGGCTAGAATTTCTACGAATTAAAAGACCGAAAGGCAGCAATATATATGTTGGTTTCCACAAAGGGCAGATATGCCCTGCGCGTTATGGTCGACCTGGCCGAGCACCAGGCGGCAGGCCGCATTCCCCTCAAAGAGATCGCCGCGCGTCAGGGGATTTCTGAGAAATATCTGGAGAACATTTTGGCTACGCTCGTCCGCGCCAATATGCTCTCGGGCATGCGCGGCAAGGGCGGCGGCTACGTGCTCACGCGCCCGCCCGAGCAGTACACGGTGGGCGAGATCTTGCGCCTGACCGAAGGCAGCCTGGCACCGGTCGCATGCCTGGACGGCGACTGCAAGGGCTGTTCGCGTTCGGATGAGTGCCCCACGCTCGACGTGTGGAAGAACCTGGACAAGCTCATCAACGACTATCTCGACGGCGTGACGCTCGATGCGCTCGTCGCCCCCAACGAGGGCTACGACTACGTCATCTAGCCCCACCTGCCATTAGGGGACGGGGTTGAAATGGTAGATTTTCTTGCCCTCTGAGGTTTGGCAAATGACAAGGCCGTCCATCGTTGTGATGGGCGGCCTTCTTTAGGTGTGTTGTGGCGGTCCGAATCCGGTCGCTTTAGTTCCTGGCGACGCTGTCGAGAATGCTGCGCATGATGGATACCAGGATGCTGCCCATAAAGGCCGATCCAAAGCTGGCAATGGAGATACCCGCGCCCAGCAGATTGACCGACAGGTAGCTGGCCAGCTCGAGCATAAAGCTGTTGACTACGAGCTGAAAAATACCAAGCGTGATAATAGTGAGCGGCAGCGAGATGACCGTCAGGAACGGCTTGACGAGCGAGTCGACGATGTTGAGGAACAGTCCCACGAAGGCAAAACACACCCAGGCGTCGGCTATGCCGAAGGGCTGAATGCCGGGGACGAGAAACGTTGCGATCGCGATGGCGATTGAGGTAAAGAGCCAGTTAAGCATAAAGCGCATGGTGGAAATCCTTTCTTGCGCAAGACGTGGCAAAGAGGCGTGAGAGGCACGTGCCTTTGCAACTCGGATAGATGCGCGGGCACGGCCCTGTTTGGGCGCCCATTGTCTCAGATATTCATGGAGCTTGCGTGCGTATTCGGTTTCAAAACGGCGTTCGTCCTAGAAAACGCGCCGCTGGCAGAGAGTCTTGTCGCTTTAGTTTGGTGGTGTGCTACACTGCTACGGGCAAAAGCCACAGGCGTTGCCCTATTGCATAGAACGGGCGAACGATGTCCGATGTCAGTATCAACTTCGATGCCTTTTGGCGGGTTTGGCGGTGATCGATGAATATCGAGAACATGTTTGACAAGCCTGATGTCAAGCAGCTGGTCCACGCATTTAGCCTTTTGGACGACGAGAAAGATATCCAAGCGTTCTTGACCGATATCTGCACGCCGCGCGAGATTTGTGATCTATCGCAGCGTCTGCAGGTCGCGCGTTACCTGGACGAGGGCGAGCCCTATGTTGAGGTTCAGGCGCGTACCGGCGCTTCGTCCACCACGGTGAGCCGTGTGTCCAAGGCACTCAACGGCGAGTACGGTGGCTACCGCAAGATCCTCATTAAACTGGAGGATGGCGAGTAGGCCGCGCCAAAAACGAATTGTGCAAAACCGCTCCTCCGGGGGCGGTTTTTTGATCCCCTGGGGACGGAGGAAATCTGTTGGTGTGGGGCAAATCTGTCCGCTTGGGCGGGTAGGATGGATGCATTGATTATTGCGAACAGTTTGAGCGGAGGACCATGCCTGTTCAAATCTATACCACCAATGCCGGCACGGATTTGAGCGATGCCGAGTCGGCGTTGCTTGCCGACCTTATTGCCCGCCACGGGCGTGCCGTGTTGCTGGCACCTACGTTTGCCGAGCTCGACCTGTGCCGTCATGATGCGGCGGAAGCCGGCGTTTCGCTGGGTATCGACTACAAGACGCCTACATCGTGGCTTCGCTCGCTTTGGGAGCTTTTGGGCGACGGGCGCGGTTTCGTCGACAACCTGCAGCGCCAGATGCTGTTCTCGGACATGGTCACGCGTCTCGACGATGCCGACCTGCAGCCACTTTCGCGCAGCCAGGGCACGGTGCGCATGCTCGCGCGCATGGCCCGCGACGTGCTGCCGGGTGTGGCGGGGACGACGGCCGAGCGATGCCGTGGCAACAATTGCCAGCCTGAGCCAAAAAGCGATGCCGAGGCTCGCGTGTTCGAGCTTTTGCGCGCCTACGCGGGCGGTTTGGATCGTCGAGATATGGTCGAGCCCTGCGAGGCGGCCGACATTATGGCCGGTGCCCTGGCCGATAACCTGCCGGCGTGCACCCGCGCCGTATGCGTGCGCGGTGTCACGTCGTTTACGCACGGCCTGCTCGAGCTGCTGTCTGCCGTGGCGAACAATGGGGGAGAGGTCGTCGTGCTGCTTGCCCGCGAGCAGGCGGCGATGCGCGAGGAGCTTGCCGTGGCATTTGATGCCCGCGGTGTGCTGTTTGAGGTCGCGCCGCTGGGGGAGGACGCCGTCGCGTCTGATGCCGCTTGCGGGACCGCCGCTCAGCCTGCCTTTATTGAGGTCGCCGGCCCCCATGCCCGTGCTCATGTCTATGCGGACGCCATCGATAAGTTGGTGAAAGCGTACAAGGAGTCCAAGGCCGATAAAGCCACTGCAACGCCCACCGACCCCGTGCGCGTGCTCGTCGTTTCTGCCCGGGCACCCCAGCTGTTCGGTGAGCTCGCCTCTCGTCTGGCAGCTCATCATATCGCTGCCGAGACAGTTGAGTTCACGGCGTTTTCCCAGTCCATTGCGGGCAGGCAGTTTGCGGCGCTTGCCGGCCTGATCGAGCGCATGAAGGCCGCCGATGAGGGCGCGGCGTCAAAGACCGAGTGGTGGCCCGCGCCGGAGCTTACCGACTGGATTTACAGCCCGCTTTCGGGCGCTGATGCCGTCAATGCCCGTACCTTCGATAAGAATATGCGTCTCTCGCGTAGCAAGACTACCGCGGGCGTTAAGAGTCTGCTTCAGAGCGTCCAGGGCCAGGTGAGGGGCGCGCGCAGGGCGGCGAGCGACGACAACTGGTTTAAGAACGTACCGTGTGTGGTTTCGGACGTGTTCCAGGCGCTGTGGCGTGACAAGCCCGTGACGGCGCTTAAGGCCATGCTTGCCGTCGCCGAGGCGTTGCCCGATCGCTCGCTGGGCAGCTTGGATGGCCAAGCCCGTCGCCAGGCGGAGGTGGCCCTGCTGCGCCACGCCATCGAGATCCTTATGAATGGCGCCCGCGCGCTCGACGTGTCGCAGGCCGCGACCGTGCCCGTGCTCGATGGCATTCGCACCAAGGTGGACAAGCGTAGCGCCGCCTACGATTACGAGACCCACGAGGTTGACCGTGTACCACGTGCCCAGGCTCGCTTTGCTTCGCTTGCCGATGCGGCGGCTCTGCGCCCCGGCAGCTACGATGCCGTGCTGTTTGCCGATGTCGATCTGGACAGCTATCCGCTCTCGCACGAGGAGGGGCCGCTGGCCACGCTGACGGCGAGCCTTGGTCGCGAGGGTATGACGCTTGAGCCCGCGGCCCTGCTGCGCGCGCGCTTTGGCCACGCGATGCAGGCGGCACGTGGCCCGGTTGCGCTTGCCCGCGTGACGCACGATCGCCAGGCGCGCGAGTGCTATCCGGCTGCCGTGTGGACCGAGTTGCGTGCGCACGCCAAGGCCGCTGACGATGCTAAGGCCGCTGACGACGCTAAGGCCACTGACACCGACAAGGCCGCTGACGACGCTAAGGCCACTGGCAACGCTAAGGTCGCTGGCACCGACAAAGCGAAGTGCGTGGGTGAGGGCGATATCGTAAGGGACTTCGATCCCGCGGCAGGCGAAGGTCTCAAGCGCGAGCGCGTGACCTGTGAAGCCCCTCAGCATCTGAGCGCCGAGGCCGTGCCGTATTTGGTCCTGCGTCGTCGCGATGGCGAGGGCGAGGACGCGCCACTCGTGCCGCGCCTGACGTCCGCCTCGCAGATTGAGGCCTATTCCACCTGCCCGCTGTGCTGGTTCGTCTCGTATCGCGTCAAACCTCAGTCCATCGATGCGGGCTTTGGCAACATGGAGAAGGGCAACTTTGTCCATGACGTGCTGGAGCACTTGCATGCACGTCTTCCGCAGGAGGGCATGGAGCGCGTGACGCCCATGAATCTGCCGCGCGCGAAGGAGCTGCTGCACGAGGTCTTTGCCGAGACCCTGGCCGAGCACGCCGGCAAGCGCGGTACCGAGGGCCCGCTGGTGCCGCTCTCTCCAGTGGAGGAGCGTCAGGTGGCCGAGATCTTGCCGCAACTGGAGGGCGTGCTCGCCTACGAGTCCGAGGCGCTCGCGCCCTTCGCGCCGCGCTACCTGGAGTTTGCGTTCAACGAGCTCCAGGTCGAGTATGCCGGCTGGCCGCTCGGCGGGCGCATCGACCGCGTGGATGTGGACGCCGAGAACCGCGCTGTGGTGATTGACTACAAGCATCGTTCGGGTGTCGAGGAGTTTAAGCTCGCCGACCCCACGGTGCGCGACGAGGAGTCGGGCGAGGCCCCCATCGACGATCCGCGCTGGCTGCCGCCCCATACCCAGACACTCATCTACGCGCAGGCCATGCGCCGGGCGCTGGGTCTAGATGCCCGTGCGGCGCTCTATTTTTCGACCAAGGGCGGCAAGCCCGCACTGCGTGGTGCCGCAAGTGCCGAGTTGCTCGAGGAAGAGCGCGGCGACGGCCGCATTCCGGGCCTCAAGAAGGGCTTTCCGGGCGAGGGCGGCAACATGGACTTCGATGCGCTGCTCGACCGCGTGGAGACCGGCATTGCCGAGCGCCTGCGCGAGCTCGAGGCGGGCAACGTTGCCGCTGTCGACCCAACGTCGGCTCAGGCCGCGCATGCGCGCTGCTCGTATAACCACGAAGGAACGTTTGTAAGGAGGGACGTGTAGACCATGGATCTTTCGACCTTGATGCCGCAACAGCTGCAAGTCGTCAAAACGCTCGACCGCCCGCTGTTTGTCTCGGCGGGTGCCGGCTCGGGCAAGACCTTTACCCTCACGCGCCGCATCGTCTATGCGCTCTCGCCCGAATCCGGTCCGTTTGTCGAGCATCTGGACCAGGTGCTCGCCATTACCTTTACCAAAGACGCCGCGGCCGAGATTCGCGACCGCGTGCGCCGTGCGCTTATCGAAGAGGGCATGGACGAGGAGGCCCTGACGGTCGACGACGCTTGGATCTCGACCATCCACGGCATGTGCTCGCGTATCCTGCGCGCGCACGCGCTGGAGCTGGGCATCGATCCTGAGTTCACGGTGCTCACCGATACCGATGAGCTTATGGATCAGGCTGTCGAGCATGTGCTGGGGCGCGCGACGGCGCCCGATGCCGCGCCCGAGCTTGCCGCCTCGCTTATGGCCCTCTACGCTTGGTATCCCATGGCGGGCGAGGGCGGGCCGTTTGGCGCCGGTACCACCATCAAAGGCCTGGTGCGCGACCTGTTGGAGCTATCGAGCCAGCTGCCGGGCGGCATGGACGATGTGTGCGTGGCGCGCGGCCAGGCCGACACCTCGGCGCTTGCCGATGCCTATCGTGCGGCGCTGGGCGCAAGCAAGGCCACGACCGAGAAAGCGCAGGCGGCACTCGACGCCATCGACGCGTTTGAGGCGAGCGGCAAAACCATGGAGGATGCGGCGCGACTCATGATGTCGTGCAGCATGCCGCGCGCGAGCAAGGCGTTTCCTAAGGAGCAGGTGGAGCTACTCAAGGCCGAGGCGGCTGATGCGTTTATCAATATCGTGCTTGCCTGCGGCGGTTCGGCGCTCGATGCGCTGGTGGGGCTCGCCCGTGCCGTAGAGGCGGAGTACCGTGCGCTCAAGGCCGGCCAGTCCGCGCTCGATAACAACGACCTGCTGCGCATAGCGTACGAGGCGCTGCGCGACTACCCGGCTATTCGAGCTGCCTATGAGGGCCGCTTTAAGATGGTCATGATCGACGAGTTCCAGGATACCGACCAGATGCAGGTCGATCTGATTCGCTATCTGACGGGTGCGGGCGAGCGCGCGCTGTGCACCGTGGGCGATGCACAGCAGTCGATCTACCGCTTCCGAGGCGCCGAGGTCGAGGTGTTCCGTCGCCAAGAGCGCAAGGTGGGCTCCTCTGCTGCGCCCGAGGCGACTGCCGTGGCCGACGCCCCTGCTGGCGAGCTCGTTAAACTCGTGCGCAACTTCCGCAGTCATGACGAGGTGCTGCGTTACGTAGCGCGCGTCTTTGACGGCGATACCGGTGGTTTGATGCAGGGGTTCTTGGATCTTGAGCCGAGTGACGATCGCGAGGACAAGCTCAAGGCAAAGGCTTCGCGCCGCCAGGCGCTGCTCGTTGCCGGCGGCAGCACCCAGGAACGAACGCAGGCGAAAGCCCGTGCGATTGCGGAGCGGTTCCAAGCGCTCGTTAAAGCGGGCCAGCCCCAGGGCAGCATGGTGTTGTTGCTGGGCCGTATGACTAATGCCGACGTCTACGCGCAGGCTTTCCGCGACCAGGGACTCGACTGCGTTATCGCGGGAGGTTCGGTCTTTGCCCAGGCTGCCGAGGTCCAAACGGTGCGTGCCCTGGTGTGCGCGCTTGCCAATCCGGCCGATACGGCGCAGGGTCTCATGCCACTGCTGGCCTCGCCGATGTTTGCACTCGGCGCCCAGGAGTTCCTAGTGCTGGCGACCAAGCTCGACGAGCAGACGGGCGAGACGTCGCGTCGCAACATCGATGCGGGCATCATGAGCGATTCCGATGTGCCGGGTTTGCAGAACCTGCCGCTCGTGACGCGTGCCCGCGAGGTGCTGCGCTACGCGCTTCGTCGCGTGGGACGTGATTCGTTCGCCGCCATCGCGCGCGACGCGGTCAATGCCTCCGGCTGGTTCGTGCGCCTGGCGCAGCGCGGCCCCGAGGGGAAGGCCATTGCCGCCAACGTGCTCAAGGCGCTCGACGCCGTGGCCGAGGCAGAGGCCGAGCTCGGCAATTCTCCGCGCTCCATCGCGCTCGCCTTCGACCGCTTCTTGGCGGGCAAGGAGGCCCCGGGCGCGCTCAACGAGGAGGGTGACGGCGCGGTACGCATCATGACCGTGCATGCGTCCAAGGGTCTGGAGTATCCGGTCGTGGCGGTTGCCGAGTGTTTTGGCGTGCGCAAGCCGTCCGGTGCGGCGCAGATGGGTCGCGTCGAGGGCGGAGCGCAGGTCGTGGCGCTGCCGGCACGCTTCGACGGCGTTAAACTCGCGGACGGTACGTTCGTGAAGGGCGATGACGTCAAAAAGCAGTTTGAACACGCGTTTAAGGGCAAGGGCACGTCGCTGTGGTTGCCGCCAGAGCTTATGGAGGACGTATGCGCGACGGGCTCTCCCGCCGAGGCATTTGCCCGCCTGCGCAACGACGACCTGCAACTTTCGCTCGAAGAGCGGGCTCGTCTGCTCTATGTCGCCATGACGCGTGCGCGCGAGCTGGTGATCTTGGCGATGGATGCCGGCGTGAGCCGTGGCAAGGTGACGGCGCCGACCTTCGACGTCGAGATCGATCTGACCTACGACGTGCTGCGCCGCATCCTGCCGGCCGACAGTCTGGACATGCCGCAGCTCGATAGCGACCGTTTGGTGTTCGACAACTCCAAGCCGGGCGACTACGAGCTTATCTCGCTGGCGGACTTTACGTTTGGCGAGCAGACGTTTGAGGCCAACGCTTCGCTGGATGTCATCGCCAAGATTGTTCGCGGCGATGCCGATGCCGCCGATAATGCTGCGCGCTCAACCGTGCCCGGTCCTGCCGACCCCAAGCCCGATTCGTTTGAGCTTGTGTATCCCCAGGCAGTGGGCGTGCGCATGGGCATCTGTCCGTATCCGATGCGTGATTCGTATAGCTACTCGTCAATCGCCGCGGCGCTCCATGCCGAGACGGAAGATCGTGCCGCCGAGGCACACGTGCCCATAGACGAGGCCGGCGATGATGCGGAGTCGGATGGCTCGGAGATGACGGATGCAGACGTGGCCGCCGTTGAGCCCGCCGGCAACCCCATGGCGCTGGGCTCGGCGTTCCACGCCGCTTGCCAGTGGCTCATCGAGATGGGTGCCGATGCGCTGCCCGCTGCGCGCGCCGATGCGCTGGCGCGCCTGTGGCGCCTGACGCCGGAGCAGCTCGAGCGCTTCGATGTCGCCCTGAATCGCTGGCTCAAGTCGGCTGTTCGTGCTGACCTGCTCGCGTGGCCGTGCGTTCGTGCCGAGGTGCCGTTCTTTTCGCTGGGCTGCGAGGACGAGGACATCGCTCGCTACGGTGCATATGCCGAAGGCGCCATCGACGCTTTGGCGACGAACCCGGCCGATCCGTCACGCGCACTGGTCATCGACTACAAGACGGGCGGCACGCCGGATGAGACGCCCGACCAGCTGCTCGAGAAGCACGCCCTGCAGGCGCGCGTCTACGCTGATGTTCTGCACAAGGCGGGCTTTGAGGCCGTGACCGTCAAGTTCGTCCGCGTGGAGCAGCCGGATCCAACCATCTTCGTCGAACCCGCCGAGCCCCAAGTAGTCACCTACAACTTCTAGTCCTCAGATAACTTGCGGTGGAATAGTTCCTGCATTGCGGCCCAGGTGGCCCAAGCGGGAACTATTCCACCGCAACTGCAAGAGGAGCCGTGTGGGTTTGGCTAGGTTCGGGTGCCGTCCGCGCCGTGCGGTAAAATCGTTCAGTCAGAACACGAACCCGCATCGGAGCTCATCACATGGCATTCGTCCATTTGCACAACCACACTGTCTTTTCCATGCTCGACGGCGCAACCCGTATCCAGGATATGGTCAACCGTGCCGTTGAGCTGGGCATGCCCGCCGTGGCCATTACCGACCACGGCTACATGTATGGCGTGCCCGACCTGGCGCTGGCCTGCGACGCCGTCAACCACAACACGCCCGAGTACAAAACCTGGAGCCACGACAAGGCCTTCTTGGAAAAGGACCGTCGTGACGAGCTGGTGGAGCCCGATCCCGAGGAAAACCCGCGCGAGCATGCCCAGTATGTGAAGGACATGGCCATGTGGGACGAGAAGGGCAATATCGACGAGCTCAAGCCGCCCCTGGTCATCAAACCCATCTTTGGCTGCGAGGTCTACTTTACGCCGGACGAGACCCTTGCCCGCGACCACAAGCCCGAGCTCTACCACATGATTCTTCTGGCCAAGGACCAGGAGGGCTATGTCAACCTGATGCAGACGGTTTCCGAGGCCGCCGTGCAGGGCTTTTACTACAAGCCGCGCGTGACGCTCGACAACCTGCGCCGCCACGCCAAGGGCATGATCTGCACGAGCGCCTGCATCGCGGGCATCATCCCCAAATACATCGACCGCGGCGACATGGAAGGCGCCATCAAGTGGGCCGAAACCTTCCGCGACACCTTCGATCCCGGCGACTTCTATATCGAGATTCAGGAACACGGCATTACCACCGATAATGGCCTGACCGACGAGCAGATGGACCGTACGCTCATCGACATCGCCAAACAGGTGGGCGTCAAGGTCATCGCTACCAACGACTTTCACTACCTGCGCCGCGAGGACGCGCCCGTGCAGGACGTCATCATGTGCATCGGCATGAACGCCAAGGTCGACGACCCCAACCGCATGCGCATGACCGGCTCGGAGTTTTATATGAAGACCGAGGAGGAGATGCGGGCGATGTTCCCGTATTGCCCCGAGGCCTGTGACAACACGCTCGAGATTGCCGACAAGTGCTACGTGGAACTGGACTGGGACTCCATCATCCTGCCGCGCTTCCCGTTGCTCGATCCCGGCGAGACGCACGAGAGCCAGTTCCGCCGCGAGTGCGAGAAGGGCCTGCGCCAGCACTACGGTGACGACTGGGCCACGCGCGAGATCGGCGGCGTCAACATCAAAGAGCGCTTTGAGTACGAATACAAGGTCATCTGCGACAAGGGCTTTGCCGCCTACTTTTTGATCGTCGCCGAGTACGTGCAATGGGCTAAGGACAACGGCATCGGCGTCGGCCCCGGCCGTGGCTCGGCCGCCGGCGCTATCGTCGCCTACGCCATGAACATCACCGCGTTTGACCCGCTCGAGAACGGCCTGATGTTCGAGAGGTTCCTGTCCCCGCAGCGTACCGAGATGCCCGATATCGATATGGACTTCGACGATGAGCGGCGCCTCGAGGTCGTGGAGCACGTTCGCCAGCTCTACGGCCCCGAGAAGGTCACCCACGTCATCACCTACTCGACCATTAAGGCCAAGCAGGCCATCAACGACGCCGCGCGCGTCCTGGACTACCCGGTCTACATGGGCCAGCGCCTGTCCAAGATGGTCTCGAGCGACCCCAAGGTCAAGCTCAAGCAGGTGCTCGAAAAACAACCCGGCAAAGAGGATCTGTTTAACCCCGACTTTGCCGAGGCCTATAAAAAGGACGACGACGCCCGCCGCATCATCGACACGGCGCTCTCGATTGAGGGCCTCACCCGTGGCGAGGGCGTGCACGCGTGCGCCGTTCTGATCTGCCGCGACCCCGTCAACGAGCATGTGCCCACCAAGCTCGACACCAAGGGCGGCGTCGAGATTACCCAGTACGAGGGCCATACCGTTGCCGACATGGGCCTGCTCAAGATGGACTTCCTGGGCCTGCGCACGCTGACGGTTATCTCCAAGGCTAAGGCAAACATCAAGAAGAACTTCGGCATCGACATCAAAGAGGAAGAGATTCCCTTTGACGATCCCGAGATCTTTAAGCTCATGGGCTCCGGCCACACCGCCGGCGTCTTCCAGGTCGAGTCCGCCGGCATGACGGCCACGATCAAGAACATGAAACCCACCGAATACAAGCACGTCGTGGCATTGATCGCTCTGTACCGCCCGGGCCCGCTGGGCGCCGGCATGGTTTCGTCCTACATCAACCGTATGAACGGCAAGGAGCCGGCCGTCTCCTACGACGACCGCCTGGACGACATCCTGGGCGAAACCTACGGCACCATGGTCTACCAGGAGCAGGTTATGCTCATCTCCGTCGAGATGTGCGGCTTCTCCAAGGGCGAATCGGACTCGCGTATCCGTAAGCCCGTGGCTAAGAAAAAGATCAAGCTGCTCACGTCGACGGTGCTCCACTGGGAGGATGGCTCGGACGAGACCACCTACGACCACTGGATGAACGGTGCTATCAAGAACAACTACACGCGCGAGGTCGCCCAGAAGATTTGGGACGATGTTCTCGAGTTCGCGTCTTACGCCTTTAACAAGTCGCACTCCGCCGGCTACGCCATCCTGGTTATGCAGACGGCGTGGCTCAAGGCGCACTATCCGCACGAGTACATGGCGGCCGTTCTGACGTCCTACACGGGCAAGACCGACAAGATCGTTCATTACGTCTCGGCGTGCCGCCACGACGGCATCCCCGTGCTGTCGCCAGATGTCAACGAGTCCGGTACCGAGTTCACGGCTACCAAGGAGGGCGTGCGCTTTGGTCTGGCCGGCATCCGCGGCGTGGGCACTGGCGTGGCGCAGGCGATTATCGCCGAGCGTGAGGCGGGCGGCCCGTTTAAGACGCTGCACGACTTTGTCGAGCGCGTGGACTCGAGCCAGGCCAACCGTCGCGTGATCGAATCGCTCATCAAGGCAGGCGCCTTCGACTCCACGGGGTATCCGCGTCGCCAGATGATGCACTTTGTGGATAAGAACAACCCCGAGAACATCATCGATGCCGCCGTGAAGCGCCAAAAGGATCGCGCGAGCGGCCAGACGTCGTTCTTCGATATGTTCGGTGACGTTGAGGGCTCGGGCTTTGAGGTGAGCGTGCCCGATCCGGACGGCCAGGAGTGGGACCGCCACCTTAAGCTGAGCCAGGAGAAGGAGGTTCTGGGCATCTATGTCTCGGACCACCCGTTGCGCCCGTTTGAGTATGCGCTAGCCAAGGCGCGCGACTTCTCGTTCTCGCAGATCGACACCGGTTACGAGGTGCAAAACCCCACGGGCGGTACCATCAACCAGGAGATTCCCGAGGGCAAGGCGCTGTGGTGGGCCGGTATGGTCTCGAGCGTGTCCAAGCGCGTGACCAAAAACGGCGACCCCATGGGCATCGTGCAGCTCGAGGACATGGAAGGTGAGGCCACGGTCGTGGTGTTCCCCAAGACCTACAAGGAGGCCGAGGGGTACCTGTACGGCGAGGTCGATCCCGAGACCGGCGCGCAGCTGTCCGATGCGTTTGTGCGCATTAAGGGCAAGCTTGAGCGCTCGGACCGCGGCGATCAGATCATCGCGCAGGAGATCGTGCCACTGGAGCTTAATGAGGAGAACAACAAGCCCAAGGTGTTTGAGGTCATGGTGCCCAACAGCCGCTTTAGCCAGGGCAATATGGCGCGTCTTGCCACGGTGCTTACCGCCAACCCGGGCGGCGACCGCGTGGAGATCTTTATCGAGCAGGTGGACGGGCGTGTGCTGCGTGCCGAGGTGCCGGCCAAGGTCAACGCACGCTCGATTCCGCTGTTGGCAGAGGCAAAAGCCATCGTGGGTAACCAGGGTCGCGTGACGGTGATCTAAGGGCGACCTTGCTGGTCCGCGCGAGATTGGAGGAAGTGATGGCACAGGGGACGTTTGTGCAGGCGCTTCGCAAAGAGGCGGCGTTGAGCGGCACCTTTATGAAGGGGCGTTCGCTCATGCTCAACGGTGCCGTGCTGTCGTTTGAGGACTCCGGCTCGCGCTTCTCCAAAAACGTGAACATCGAGGGCTCGGTGCGCGGCTCGCGCGGCGACCTGTACAAGACGCACGTGGCGCTCGACATGGACGAGCACGAGGTGATCGACTACGACTGCGATTGCCCCGCCGCCTTCCGCTATTCCGGCATGTGCAAGCACGCCATCGCCACGGCGCTGGCGTATCTGGATGCCAGTGGCGCCGAGCCCGTCGAGGGTTTGCGCACGCCGGTCCGCACGTTTACAGTACCGCCCGCACAGTCCAAGCAGCCCACGCGCCCCGCGCCCACCGCATCTGCGGTCAACCCCAACTTTCCCTTCCCGGCGCCCGTCCCCACGAGCCCGAGCCTTGTGGCGGCGCTTTCCGATCTTTCGGACGCGCGCATGGACGAGCTCGCGGTCATGCGTCGCAAGCTCGCCAGCACCATTGACCCCGATGCGCCCAAAGCGGTGCTGGAGCCCTCGCTGGTGCCGTACTACAATCCGCTGTTTGCCGATCGTTTTAACTGGGCGCTCGAGTTTCGCATTCGTAGCGGTTCGGTGTCCTACGTGGTTAAGGATATCGACGGCATGGCCGATGCCTATGTGCGCGGCGGTACGTTCTCCTATGGCAAGAAGCTTACGTTTGCCCATGTGCCCGAGGCTTTCGATGACGTGTCGACAAAGCTGCTCGACTTTATCGCAATGACGGTCGCCTACCTAGGCGATATTACGAGCTCGCGCTCGGCGTCGTATGACTTTGTCCGCAACGGTTTTGTCGCCGAGCGTCAGTTGCCGGTATCCGAGCATTCCATCGTGTCCGTGCTGGACCTGCTGCGCGGCAGGACCATGTCCTTTGAGCCTGCTTGGTCGCGGGGAACGACGACGCATCGCGCCTACGAGGTGGCAGTCGAGCCGTCGCCGCAGGGGGAGGGCGAAGTCCCGGCTAAGCGCCCGCCGCTCCTTGCCGCCAAGATTGCACCGGCGGCGGGAGGCAGCTACGACTTGCGCCTGCCGGCCGATACGTACTGCTTTGTCGCAGGCGACGCAGCCTATCTGGTCGATACGCGCCGCGCGCGCCGTACCGACACGGCGTTTGCCCAGCATGCGGCGCCGTTCCTATCGCACTTGTTGCCCTGCCGCATGCCGGTCCATATCGCCGCCGACCAGGTGGGCGAGTTCTGCCGCATGGCGCTGCCGATCTTGCGCGACTACACCGACCTGACCGCTCCCGCCGTACTTGACGCCGTGGCGCCCGAGCCGAGTTTTGCCATGGCGATTGGCGTCGACGATGGCCTTGTGACCTGCAAGATTACGGTGGCCTACGGCGATTGGTCGGCAGATCTCTTTAGTCTTGGTGCTCCGGGCAGTCCTTTCGAAGAGCAACGCCCCGGCGTTCCGCCCCGCGATACGCTGGCGGAGTTTCGCGTTATGGACACGGCTGCCCTGTACTTTGATTTCCGCGAGGGCGGCCTGGCGTTTGAGGAGCGCGATGACGAGAGCCTGTTCCACTTGCTGACCGAGGGCCTGTCTGCCCTGTCCGAGCTTGGAGAGGTCATGCTCAGCGACCGCCTGCGCCAGATTTCGGTCCGCCCTGCGCCCAAGCTCTCGGTGCGCGCCACCGTCAAGAGTAACTTGCTCGACGTCGAGCTGGGTGCGAGCGGGCTTTCGGCGGGCGACCTTGCCATCTATCTGGACTCGTACAAGCGCCACCAGACGTTCGCTCGCCTTACGTCCGGCGACATCGTTCGCCTGGATGAAGGTGCCCGCGCTGCGTTTGGCCTTGCCGAGGACCTGGGGGTCGATGCTGCCGACCTGCTCGACGGCGTGTCGCTTCCCGCGTCGAGTACCCTTTTTGTCGATAGCATGCTCGAGCGCACGCCGGCGCTCGAGGCCGATCGTGATGCCGCATTCCGCCGCACCGTCGAGCGCCTGGACACGCTCGGTAAGATGGACTTTACGGTGCCCGCCTCGCTCAAGGCCACGCTGCGTGGCTACCAGATTGACGGCTACCAGTGGCTCGGCTCGCTCGAGCATCTGGGCCTTGGCGGCATCTTGGCCGACGATATGGGCCTGGGCAAAACGCTGCAGATGATCGCGCACATTCTGGCGCGCGTGGAGGCGGGGGACGCCAAGCCCACGCTCGTGGTATGCCCCGCGTCGCTCGTGTACAACTGGGCTGCCGAGTTGGAGCGCTTTGCCCCCTCGCTTGATGTGTGCGCCATTGTGGGCGCCAAGGCTCAACGCCGTGTGCAGATCGCTGGCGTGGCCGAGCACAACGTGGTCGTGACGTCGTATGATCTCATGCGCCGCGACATCGACGAATACATCGAGCGGGACTTTGCCCGTGTGGTGCTCGACGAGGCCCAGTACATTAAAAACCCGCTCACCCAGGTGGCGCGCGCCGCCAAGCGCCTGCCGGCCGGCGTACGCTTTGCCTTGACGGGCACGCCCATCGAAAACCGCCTGTCCGAGCTCTGGAGTATCTTCGACTTTTTGATGCCGGGTCTTCTGGGCACGCGCGACTCATTTGCCAAGCGCTTCGAAAGCCCGGTCGAGCACGCCGAGGGTGACAGCGCCGCTCGTCTGCAGGTGCTCGTGTCACCGTTTGTGCTGCGTCGCGTCAAGGAAGAGGTGGTGGTCGACCTGCCCGAGAAAATCGAGGATACGGTGATAGCGCAGCTTACCGGAGAGCAGCGCAAGCTTTACCTGGCCAACCAGGACCGCATTGCCCAGCAAGTGCAGCACCGCGAGGCATCCGAGTTTAAGAAAAACAAGCTCAAGGTGCTCGCCGAGCTCACCAAGCTGCGCCAGATCTGCTGCGACCCGCGTCTACACTATGCGGACTACAAGGCGGGAAGCGCCAAGCTCGATACGTGCATGGAGCTCGTTCACGGCGCGCTTGACGGCGGTCACCGCATCTTGCTGTTCAGCCAGTTTACGGGCATGCTCGATATCATTGGCAAGCGCCTGGTCAAGGAGGATATCGCCTTTCTTAAGCTTACGGGCGCATCGTCTAAGGAGAGTCGCGCCAAGATGGTTGCGCAGTTCCAGGCGGGCGAGGTGCCGGTGTTCTTGATTTCGCTCAAGGCGGGCGGCGTGGGCCTTAATTTGACGGCTGCCGACGTGGTCATCCACTACGAACCGTGGTGGAACGTGGCGGCGCAGGACCAGGCGACCGACCGCGCCCACCGCATTGGCCAGCAGCACACCGTGACCGTGTACAAGCTCATCGCCAAGGACACGATCGAGGAGCGCATCATGCAGATGCAGGAGTCCAAACGCGATCTGGTCAACAGCGTGCTCGGCGGCGACGGCATCTCATCGGCGCTGTTCACGCGCGAGGATGTTCTGGCGCTGCTCGGCGGCGACGGTCGCTAGCTGCGCGCGGGATGGGGCTGCCGGGTCGGGCCGGGTCACCGGTTCGTCCTGGCCCGACCGCTTGCCTCCCCGTTATGTGTTCATTTGCAATGCCATGGATGGTTCGGCGCTCTTTGGGCATAAGAAGCGTCAAGTACATTGGCACATCAGCAAAGGAGAACATCATGGCGAAATTCTTTAAGGACTCCGATGGCAAGCTCGTTGCCGCCCTTGGCGACGGCGTTGCGACCCCTGCCGGCTGCACGGAGCTGACGGCGAACACCGAGGACGCGGCGCACGAGAAGCACGTGCCTGTTGTCGAGATCGAGCGCGACGGCCACGTCATTCGCGCACGCGTGGGCTCGACGGAGCACCCCATGCTGCCCGAGCACTACATCGAGTGGATCGCGCTTGAGGCCGAGGGGCGCCTGGAGGTCCATTACCTCGAGCCCGGCATGAAGCCCACGACGTTTTTCGCTGGCGGCTCCAAGACCGGTACCGTCTATGCCTACTGCAACCTGCATGGGCTGTGGTCCGCGACGTTCTAGGAGCGCGCCCCCGCTCGGGGTATCATAGCTAGCATATGCACATGCGAGCGCCGGCTGCATTATGCGGCCGGCGCTTTTACTACGACAACGACGATTTACGACGGAAAGGGCTGGGCCATGAAGCTCGCACTTGCACAGATCGATATGCGCCTGGGTGACATCGAGGGCATTTGCGGCCGCATCGAGGACCAGGCTCGCCTGGCTCATGAGCGCGGCGCGCGCGTGCTGTGCGTTCCGGCTCCGCTCTTTATGGGTGCCATGCCGGGCAGCCTGGTGGGCGCTGCCGATTTTGAGCACGATATGCTGACGGGCCTGACGGGCGTTGCCGAGCGCATCCAAGAGCTCGATATGATCTGCATCGTGCCCGCTGCGGTTTCGTTTGAGGGCCAGCCCCTGCTTGACTATATGATGCTTAAGGATGGTCGCGTGGTGCCTGCGCGCGCAAGTATTGCCCTGCAGCGCGGTGAGAACAACGACACACGTTGGGCACCGCCGGTGTTTGACGTGGACGGCGTGCGCATCGCCGTGGTGTTTGACCTGGATCGCGAGCTCGAGATGCTGCCGACCGGTGTCGACCTCATTGCCTATTTCCAGTTTAATGCGTTTGACATGACCGATCGCGAGACCGCCGCCGTCGCCGCCGTGCGCAGCGGTGCTTACCGCAAGATCGCCTCCAAGCGCAGCGTATGGTTTGCCTGCGTGGCTCCGGTCGGCGCCTATGACGAGTCGGTGTATACCGGCGGGTCGTTTGTGCTCGACGATTGCGGTCGCGTGGTGGCCCAGGCGCCGTGCTTTGAGGAGAGCCTGCTGGTTCAGGAGATTCAGCGCGGCGTGATGCTCGATGCCCTGGAGGACCATGAGCTGCCCCAGTTTCGCTCCGAGGAGTGGCTGTGGCAGGCGCTGGTGCTTGCCGTGCGCGACAATGCCCGCGCCCGCGGTGCGTCGCGTGCCGTGGTGGCGCTCGAGGGCGATTTGCCGTCGTCCCTGTTGGCGGCGCTTGCCGTCGACGCTCTGGGCCCGCGTAATGTGATTGGCCTGGTGCTGGGGCGCAACCGCATCTTTACGCCGGCGCAGGAGGAGTCCGAGGCTGCCCGCTGTTCCGCTGTTCGCTCAATCGCCGAGCGCCTGCACATTCGCACCGTCGAGCGCGATGCGCCGGATGCGGCGCGCGTGCTCGACCGCGACGTGTCGGCGGGCGATGCCGAACGCCTGCGTTCGCGTGCGCTGGGCCTGATGCTCGAGGATACGGCGCTCGAGCTGGGCGCCATGGCGTTGAGCCCGCTTTCCAAGACTGAGTACGCACTGGCGGCGCCCGCGCTGTCCGGCGGCTATCAGGGCGACTTTGCGCCCTTTGGTGACGTGTATCTGTCGACGCTCGAGTTTGTTGCACGCGTGCGCAACCGTGCCTCGGCCGTGGTGCCCCAAGAGCTCGTGACACTCAACGCGGTGGAGGATTGCATGGATCGCGTGCTGGCGCAGGCGCTCTCGACGCTCGCCGGCCCGGTTGATATGCTCGATCGCGCGGCGCAGCTGCTGGGCGGGCTTGAGCCGGGCGAGGTCGATGGTGCGCTCGAGTCGCACGTGGACCGCAAGCGTCCCTTTGACGACATCCCGATGGCCGCCGCCAAGCCCGAGGCCTGCTCGCTGCTGCTGATGCTCGTGCGCCAGGGTGAGGCCGCCCGCCGCATGCTACCGACGGCGCCGATCGTTTCGGCCCGTTCGTTTGCCGAGCGCGCCTGGCCGTACATGCTTGCGTGGTCCGATCTGGGGCTCAACGGTAAGGAGCGCATGACGGTTGATTCGCTGGCGCGCGCCGAGGTGCGTCGCTTTGCCGACGACGATACGAGTGACCGTATGCGCGGCGAGATGATGGGCTTATTGGGCGAGCTGTTGGGTATTTCACCCGAGCAGATGGAAGAGCTGCGCTCCGAGGACGGTCAGCGTCGTCTGCACGAGGGTATGAAGCGGTTTGAGGGCGAGGTCCAGGACGCCATCGACAAGATGATGGGCGGCCAGGGCGGACCGCAGGGTGGGCCCCAGGGAGGTCCGATGCCGCATCCGCCGGTGGATCCGAGGCAATTCCCATTCTTCTCTCAAAACTAGGTCGCTGCGCGCCCGCCAGAGCGGCAATCTGCCTTTCAATCGTCGGGCATGACCGCCAGGTCAATGCCCTCCTCTTTCAAGGCACCTTGCTCGCTCTGGCGGGCGCTCGCTTGCGTATGCTCAACCTACAATTCAATCTCGGCTGACGTATGGGGCTGGCGTTGTGTTATTCTAGAACAGACGTTCGTGAATGATGCGCGGGGCCTTGCCTTGCGCTGTGCTTGTGGCGAGGGGAGGTCGGCTTGGTTATCTTGGGTATCGACCCTGGTTTGGCCCATACGGGCTGGGGGATTATCGAGGAGCGGCGTGGCGAGGTTCGCTGCCGTGCCTACGGTTGTATCGAGACCAGCGCGGGCAGCCCGCTCGCGGTGCGCCTGTCGCATATCGCCCGCGACCTCAAGGGCGTCGTCGAACGCTACCGTCCCGATACCGCTGCCATCGAGAGCATTTACTTTGGCGCCAACGTCCGCTCGGCCATCCCCACGGCGCATGCCCGCGGTGCTGCGCTCGTGGCGCTTTCGGAGTGCGCGCTCGAGATTGGCGAATACACGCCCATGCAGATCAAGCAAGCCGTGGTGGGCACGGGCGCTGCGGATAAACGGCAGGTTGCCTACATGGTGCGCACGCTCACGCAGCTCGATCACGATCCTCACCCAGACCATGCCGCCGATGCCCTGGCCTGCGCCATCTGTCACGTTAACCTAAGCCGCACCCGGGCGCTTACCGGCGGCGAGTTCTATCAACAGAGAGGAACCGGATACTGATGATCTCTCAGCTCCATGGAACGCTTGTCGAGGCCACGATGAGCTCGGCCGTCGTCGATGTATCGGGCGTGGGCTTTGAGCTCGGTATTTCGGGCAGCACTGCCGCCACGCTGCCTACGCCCGGCGGTGAGGTTCGCCTCTATACCCGCATGCAGGTGCGCGAGGACGCCATGACGCTTTTTGGCTTTGCCTCCAAGGACGAGCGCACGATGTTCGATCGGCTCGTTTCCGTCTCGGGCGTTGGCCCGCGCTTGGCGCTCGCCGTGCTCTCCACCTATACCGTGGGGCAGCTGTATTCCCTGGTGATGGCCGAGGACGACAAGGGCATGGCCAAGGTTCCCGGTGTGGGCAAAAAGACCGCCCAGCGCCTTATCTTGGAGCTCAAGAGTACCTTTGCCAAGGACAAGGGCTTTGTTCCGGTCGACGTAATCCCCGGTCAGGTTGCGATGCCGGTTCCCGCTGCCGCTCCCTCGGCGATCGATGACGCCCGCGCGGCGCTCCTTTCCATGGGCTTTAGCCCGCAGGAGACCGAGGTTGCCCTGAGCGGGTATGATGGGCAGGATATGCGTGTCGAGGATTTGCTCGGCGCGGCGCTTAAGCGACTCGGAATGGATGCGTGATGTGGGAAGCCGATGACTCTCAGGACCTGTGGGCGGCGCCCGGCAGCTCGCCGGCGGCATCCATGGCGCACGGTGAGCGCATGGTGGGCTCGGAGCTGACGCCCGAAGACCTCGATGTCGACCGTACCCTGCGTCCCCAGCGCCTGGACGACTACTGCGGTCAGGAGCATATCAAGCAGAGCCTTCGCGTGCTGATCGAGGCGGCGCAGAGCCGTGGCGAGACGCTCGACCACGTGATTTTCTCGGGCCCTCCGGGCCTGGGCAAGACCACGTTGGCCACGGTTATCGCCAACGAGCTGGGCGCTCAGATCAAGACGACGAGCGGCCCGGCCATCGCGCGTACCGGCGACCTGGCGGCTATCCTTACCAACTTGCAGCCAGGTGACGTGCTGTTTATCGACGAGATTCACCGTCTGAATCGTTCGGTCGAGGAGGTCCTGTATCCCGCGATGGAGGACTTTGCGCTCGATATCGTGATCGGTAAAGGTCCGGCCGCTCGCTCGATTCGCCTGGATATCCCCAAGTTTACGCTGGTGGCGGCAACGACCCGCTCGGGTATGTTGACCGGCCCGCTGCGCGATCGCTTTGGCATTTCATATCGCCTGGACTACTACACGGTCGAGGAGCTCGCCCAGATCGTGACGCGCTCGGCGACCATCTTGGGCGTGACGATCGACCACGCGAGCGCGCTCGAGATCGGCTCGCGCTCGCGTGGCACGCCGCGCCTGGCCAACCGTCTGCTCAAACGCGTGCGCGACTATGCGCAGGTGCGCGGCAACGGTCCTATCGAGCTTGATATCTGCCGTCAGGCGCTCGAGTTCTTCGAGATTGACGAGCTTGGTCTGGACTGGATGGATATTCGCATCTTGGAGACGCTTGCCAAGACGTTCTCCGGTCGTGCCGTGGGCCTGACGACCCTTGCCAGCGCGGTGGGCGAGGACCCGGGTACGCTCGAGGATGTCTATGAGCCCTATCTGCTGCAGTGCGGCTTGATGATTCGCACGCCCCAGGGCCGCCAGGCAACCTTGCGCACCTTTGAGCACTTGGGTATCGAGCCAGCCGTTTAGAGACGGGTCCGTTTTGGCCGGTCTGTAGGCTATCGCTGGGCATTGGATAAACATATCGCCATTCATCGGTTACGGGTGCTTTACTATTGCGCGCCCGTGCTATGCTGAATTGGTCTTTTTCTCATCCGGTAACGAAAGGACCGCCCATGCCTACTGACATCGAAATCGCACGTTCCGTCACACCGCTGCCCATTACCGAGGTGGCTAAGAACGCCGGCGTCGACGTGAAGCACCTGATTCCGTACGGCTTCGACAAGGCTAAGGTCGACTATTCACTGCTCAACGAGCCGACCGATCACCAGGCCAAGCTCGTCCTCGTGACCGCCATCAACCCCACGCCCGCCGGCGAGGGCAAGACCACCACGACCATCGGTCTGGCCGATGGCCTGCGCCGTCGCGGCGTCAAGAGCGCCGTGGCCCTGCGCGAGCCTTCGCTCGGTCCCGTCTTTGGCGTAAAGGGCGGCGCCGCCGGCGGCGGCTGGGCTCAGGTCATCCCCATGGAGGATATCAACCTGCACTTTACCGGCGACTTCCATGCTATTGGCGCCGCCAATAACCTGCTGGCTGCCATGCTCGACAACCATATTCAGCAAGGCAACCAGCTCGGTATCGATGTTAAGCGCATCACCTGGAAGCGCGTCGTCGACATGAACGACCGCCAGCTGCGCCACGTTATCGACGGCATTGGCGGCAAGGCTCAGGGCGTGCCGCGCGAGGACGGCTTCGATATCACCGTTGCCTCCGAGGTCATGGCGATCCTGTGCCTGTCCACGAGTATCAATGACCTCAAGGAGCGCCTGGGCGAGATCGTCGTCGGCTACAGCTTTGCCGGCGAGCCCGTCCGCGCCCGCGACCTCAAGGCTCAGGGCGCCATGGCTGCGCTGCTTAAGGATGCGCTCAAGCCCAACCTGGTGCAGACGCTTGAGGGTACGCCCGCGTTTGTCCACGGCGGCCCCTTCGCCAACATCGCCCACGGCTGCAACTCCATCATGGCTACGCGCATGGCTATGCGCTTTGGCGATGTCGCCATTACCGAGGCCGGTTTCGGCGCCGATTTGGGTGCCGAGAAGTTCCTCGACATCAAGTGCCGCATGACGGGCGTCCGCCCCAGCGCCGTCGTGATTGTCGCCACCGCCCGCGCGCTTAAGTACAACGGCGGCGTTGCCAAGGCCAACCTTAACGACGAGAACCTCGAGGCCCTCAAGGCCGGCATGCCCAACTTGCTGCGCCACGTCGACAATATCCAGAGCGTCTATGGTCTTCCCTGCGTGGTCGCCATCAACCGCTTCCCGACGGACACCGAGGCCGAACTCGAGCTCATCGAGTCCGAGTGCCAGAAGCTCGGCGTCAACGTTAAGCTTTCCGAGGTCTGGGCCAAGGGCGGCGAGGGCGCGCTCGAGCTGGCCGATGAGGTCATGCGCCTGATTGAGCAGCCGAGCGAGCTCAAGTTTGCCTACGAGGACGGCGCCGATGTGGCCGACGCCCTCGAGGCCGTCGCCACCAAGGTTTACCGCGCCGACGGCGTCGACTTTACGCCGGCTGCCAAGCGCCAGCTCGCCGAGCTGCGCGAGAACGGCTTTGGCAACCTGCCGGTATGCGTCGCCAAGACGCAGTACAGCTTTAGCGACAACGCCAAGGCGCTGGGCGCTCCCGAGGGCTTCCGCATCACCGTGCGCGAGCTCAAGGTTTCCGCCGGTGCCCACTTTGTGGTCGCGCTGACCGGCAGCGTTCTGACCATGCCGGGCCTGCCCAAGGTCCCCGCGGCCGAGAACATCGACGTCGATAACGACGGCAACATCACCGGCCTGTTCTAAGCCTGCTGCTCATAGCCGCTTGTCCGCCCCGTCGCGCCTACCAAGGCCCGGCGGGGCTTTTTGATCCTTAGGCACGCGCATGTCTTGTAGATACCGACGGCCTTTGCCCATCATAGGCTTTTGCGCGGGTAGAATGCATGGATAACTTGATGCTTACAGGCGACGGAAAGGAAACGTTGCATGGACCAGGACAAGACGACCGTGATGGGCGGATATGGTTCCGCGCAGGCTGACGATAGCGCCGATGCGACCCGCGTTGTTCCCAACCCCGGTTATACCGACCCCGCCGCGACGCAGCCTTCTGCCGAACCCACACGGGTTATGGGCTATGGCGATACACCACGGGACCCGTTTGATTATGCACCGCAGGACTCGTATGGCAATGCGGCGACAGATGCTTATAACAACCTGCCGCAAAATCCCATTCCGCAGCCTCAGCAGACGACGTATATGCCGCGCACGGCGCAGTCCCAGCCACGTTATGAGTCGCGCGATCCGTATGCACGCCAGCCCTATCGCGAGTACCCCAAGTCGATTCCGCAGTATGGTGAGGACGAGGAAGAGGCGCCGTCGCGTTCGTCGAGTGTGATCAAGAAGATCCTCATTGTGCTGGCGATCTTCTTTGCCCTCTCGATTGTGTTTGCCATCGTGTCGGGCATGCTCAACAGGCGAGGGAGTTCAACGGCCGATACCACTGCCGAGCAAACCGAGTCCGCCTCGTCTAGCACCGTCGATCTGAGCGATATCCCGGGGCAGTACTGGTCCAACGCCAAGAAGCTCCTCAAGTCGCGCGGTGCCGATCTTTCGAATGCCGTGGTCCTGACTGATGATGGCTCAACGCCCGTCGTCGATGCCAACTGGGTCGTCACATCTGCCTACTATAACGACAACGGTAACCTTGAAATTCAACTCACGCACAAGAACAGCTCGGGCAACTCGTCCGACGGCCAAAGCGGCACCGACAGCTCGAGCTCCAACATGCTGGAGGACCTGAGCAACAAGGCGCAGGAATTGGGAGACAAGGCGCAAGAGCTGGGCGATACGACACAAAACCTGGGCGATACCGCGCAGAACTTGGGAGACATGGCGACGGATGCCTGGAACGCCCTACAAAACGGCATTTCGGGCGCACAGGGAAACTAGCGGTCGAGCGGCTAGAGCCTTAGCAGTGCAAACAAAAACGGGACGCAGGATCGCGTGACCGGGCGCATAGGCGCGTTGGTCGGCAGTCCTGCGTCCCGTTTTGCTGTCGGTTACAGTTGCTCTGCCGGACGGTCGGGCGAGCTAAAGCCCGAGTCAAACGTGACGACGCATGACGCATCGGGCCGGCGCTCGTGCACGATGCGCGTGACGAGCTCAAGCAGCTCCTCGTCGGATATGTCAAAGCCGTCGGGACGCACCAGGTCAAACGAAACGAACCCGTCGTGTTCGTGAAGGTCGTGGATGGAAAGCGTGGGGTCGATCTGCGCTACGCCGCGCTTGACCCAGCCGCGCAGGTCGTCACCGGTGGTGGCTATGGGGTCACAGTGCAGCGTGATACCGATGCCCATCTGGCGTTTGATGTCGTGTTCGATGGTGTCCAGAATCTCGTGGTGCTCAAAGGCATCGCCCTCGCCGGGCATTTCCACGTGTGCGCTGGCAAACTGGCGGCCGGGGCCGTAGTCGTGCACCATGAGGTCGTGCGTGCCCAGGACCTGGGGGTATGACATGATCCTGTCGCGAATCGCTTGAACGAGCTTGGGGTCGGGCGCTTGCCCCAGCAACGGGCTGATGGCGTCGCGCACCAGGCCCATGCCGCTGATGCAAATGAAGATGCCCACGCCCAGGCCCGCCCAGCCATCGAGATCAAAGCCTGTCGTTTGCGAAATAAGCGCTGCCACCAAGACCGAGCCCGAGGCAATGACGTCGTTTTTGGAATCCTGCGCCGTGGCGATGAGCGTCTCCGAGTCGATGCGGTTGCCCAGCGTGCGGTTGAACGCCGCCATCCAGAACTTGACGAGCATGGATGTAGCCAGTGCCGCAAGGGAAACGAGTGTGTAAGCGGTGGGGGAGGGCTTGATGATCTTGGTAACGGACTCGAGCACCAGGTTGATGCCGACGGCACAAACGAGGACGGCGACAAACAGGCCGGCGAGGTATTCGTAGCGGCCGTGGCCATAGGGGTGACCTTCGTCAGCCGGGCGACTGGCAAGGCGGAATCCGAGCAGGCTCACAATGTTGCTCGACGCATCGGAGAGGTTGTTGAAGGCATCGGCGATAAGCGAGACGGAGCCGGCGAGCAGGCCCGCGATGCCCTTGGCTAGGCACAGGGTAATGTTGAGGCCAATGCAGATGAGACTTGCGGCAAAGCCTGCGTTGGTGCGGCAAATCGTATCGACCGGCTCGTCCACACTGCTGGGAACAAGCGTATGTACCAGCCGATTTACAAATAGCATGGCGTATCTCCTCGCATCCTCGTTTAAGGGAATAGTGTAGCTCGCATGAGCGCACCGTGCGCCGATGCTCAGAAAATGCAGCAATGGTCTGCTGGAGCTAACGAGCGGCCCTTCTTGTCCGACCAGGTGCTCCATTTTGGGCCACATGGGTATGGGCATGTGCCTGCCTACCCGACATACTTAATGTCGACAGCCCCTGTGCAAAGGAGGACGTATCCATGGACGAGATGTTTGCCATTAAATGCCAAAACTGCGGCGGCCCTATGTACTCACACCAGGCTAAACGCAGCTTTGAGTGCGCCTATTGCGGCACGGTCGTTCCGTGGCAGGCCGATGCGGGGGAGCCCAAGAGCGCCCTGGGCATTCGCCATACGCCGCTGACGGTTGTCGATGGGCTACTTAAGCTCACCCATGTGTCGCAGCTCGAGCGCCCGGAGGACCCGGACTGGTATTTCTTTAATTCACACTGGCGCAATCAGTCGGTTCTGGAGCATCTGCTGTGGGAGGACCGCGGCACGGCGCAGGAGTTCCAAGAAGCCACGCACGTGAGCATTCCCTGCCCCTTCTGCGGCGCGTCCTTTGAAGGCGAGTCCACTCAGCGCGTGTTTGAGTGCCCGTCCTGCGGAAATAAGATCGGCGTCGCCGACCTTCTCAAGCCCGGTACCTTTAGCAAGCGCCTGACCATGGGCGTGGGTGCCGAGTATGTGCCTGAGCAGGGTATTCCCTGCGAAATCTCGCCGCAGCAGGCGCGTGCCAACGCGCTGCAGCTGGTGCGCCAGTACCCCGACGCCTTTGCCGGGCACGACGTGGAAGACGCGATTCAAAATGACATGATGCTCTTCTACTTCCCCATGGCGCTCGCGGACCTGCGCATGATGGCGTCCTTCCCGGGCAAGGGGCTGAGCAAGGAGACCCTGGTGTACTACGAGGTGCTCGACTGGGCGTATCCGCGGGCAAACTACCTGGACGTTCGCCTTATGGGCATTCTGGAGCCATGGGACTTTGCCAAGGTTGGGCCGTTTGACCCGGCCATGCAGGAAGGTGACTTCCGCGTTGTCTCCGTCGATGCGTCTACCAAGGACCAGGTGGTCATTGATAAGCTGGCGCTCGACATTGCCGGCAACGATGCCGAGGCGGTACTGGGGCTCAATAAAAAGAGCATCCGCACCTGGGCGCGCAAGGCTCGCAAGCATAAGGACGGCCTGGTGATGGTACCGGTCTACTTTGTCGATCGCCCAGCGACGGACAGCCGCGATGGCGAGCAGGTGCGCATTGCCGTAAACGGCCAGACGGGCCGCGCGGCCGCGGTGGTGTTTAGCGACAAGCGTGAGACGCATGTGGTGGCGCCGCTCAACCCGAGCCTGCATCTATCGAACGAAAGTACCGTGCACGCCACGCCCATCGAGGTCAAATACGTTAAATCGCCCTTCCTCTACCAGATCGTGCGTAAGGGAGGCGGCGAGCAACCGCGCCAGGTGGCAGCGGTTGCCGAGGGTTCCTACCGAGAAGAAAAGCCCAAACGCAAGGGCTTGCTCGCTGCGATCTTTGGGAAGTAGGGGAACGGTACGGGACAGTGCGCAGTAGTGCGAGCTGTCCGTCGTGGTAGATCTAAATAAACGGTGGGACGGCTGCAAAAGAGCCGCCCCACCGGGCAAAATCAAGGTGTGCCGCGGAACCCGCTCCTCAGTCGGTCAACTTTGGAAGCGCGGGCAACGCAGGTGCTAATGTCTAAAGGGCCGGGGCAACCGGCCCTTTTCTGCGGCAGCGGGGATTCGAATACCAACACGGTGTACGGTCCCACGGTACTTTGCTCTGTGACGAACGGACCCATGACGGCGCATTCTGTAATCATCATTTATGCGGTCCCTTAATCATTTGTGTTGACTGACATTGTCTTCGTTGAAGGCGTGTCCTAAAACAAACACTGCTCTATCAACTCTTTACCGCGCAGGGTATCGATCCACTCCTGCGGAATTGCGTCGATACCGTAGGCCGTGCCGGCGAGGGCGCCTGCGACGGCTGCGGTGGTGTCGGTGTCGTCGCCTAGGTTGACGGCGGCAAGCACGCAATCTTCGTAGCAGTTAGTGTTGACGAAGCACCAGGTGGCTGCCTTAAGCGTGTCGCGCACGAAGCCACCTGACTTGATCTCCTGCTCAGGCATGCCTTTCAGATGGAGTGCCCACGAGGGGAGCGCGTCGTTCATCACATCCCTCATCAGCTCGACAAATATGATGCATGCGTCGGTCGACGTTCTGTGGGCGTGCGTAATCGCGGAGACCTCGCTGATCTCTTCGTCTGTCGCATCGGTGAACGCTAGGGGAGCGATGCGCATGAGCGAACCGTTGCCGTTGTCGCGCTCGCTGGAACCTCCTTTGCCGGTGTGCAAGGCACGGGCGGTTGTGCCGCCATAATCGAAAACGCCGTCGATCGTATACTCGCCACGCGCAATCCAGCTTACGAACTTGTCGCGCATGTCTGCGGTGTCGATGTGCCCGAGCTTCCTAATCGAGTCACAGGTAGCAAGCGTCATGGACGTGTCATCGCTCCAGGTGCCGGCGGGCTGCCCATGCGCGCCGTAGCCGATCATGTCCGTGCATTTGAGCGTGCCGCGGGGCCTAAACTCGTAAGGAACGCCCAGCGCGTCGCCGACGGCAAACCCATAGATGCAGTCGCGCAGTGTTGTTTTCGGTCTGTCTGTCATGGAAAGCTCCTTTTATGCTCTGTCGGGAATTCGTGATAACCTGCGGCAGCGTGTCAGGTTCAATTCGGAACGCAGTGCGATCCGAATTGGGGGAGCCCGACGGCAAACATGCTTTGCTTGTTCATTGCGCAAGCGTGTGCGGACCTAACCGAATCATTGGGGTTGAGACGGTTTCTCTCGATTCGCGACGCACTGCGTCGCGAATCGAGAGAACTCAATGGCCGATATGTCAAAACGATATGCCCTGGCGTTCCTTTACACGGCAATAGGGACCTCTTTTGGGCGCCCTGCCTTTGGAGCGTCGGCGAGTCGTGCCTCGATGGAAGCTTTGGACACCATGCGCTTGGTGCCGTCCTTCCAAGAATCCAACAGCCCAGCATTTATCAGCTGCGATACCCGTGCTGAGCTAACACCGAGCATACGCGCAGCATCCGCTGCGGTGACGGCGGGGATGTCGCCGAGTTCGCGACTGACGGCCACGGCGATAATCTTGCCACCGTGCTGCGGCTCGTGGCCAAAGTCCGGCGCAGGCAGGTCGACGCCGCCCATTAGGTGGTCATCGACCATGCATGCGAGAAAATCAGCGGCGCTTTCGACAGCGTCGTTTAGGTCGGATCCGAACGTTCCACCTCCGCCCAGCGAGCCACATGGCACAGCGTCGACAACGCCGTCCGAATCAAAGAACTCGAATTCCCATACGTAAACCATGTAAGACCTCCTTTAAAAAGCGATGCGAAATGTGATGAGGATGAGCTATCGAAGTCCTGCCTGCCTTAGGATTCTTTTGGCAATTTGATCCTCAATCTCTCGGTGGCGTTTCACGAGCACGAGTTTATCTCCTTTGACGAACTTCTCGTGATTGGTGCCTCCTTTCGAGATGAAGCCGGCTTCTTCGAGGATACGGATCAATTCGCGTCTCTGCATCTCAGCCTCTTTCAATAACTATATATTAGCACTTCCTAAGGGTTTTTTAGACTTAAATCTTAGCCATTGCTAATCCCTTGTTTTACTTCGCCATCCTTGCATAACGGCTTATATTCCTTGCGGTATTAGTTTATTTGCTCGTGCGGACACGATTTTGGTGCTCTGCGCACGACCGCGAAAAGGGTTTGCGGTGGTCAAAATGTGACCATAGAGGCAGTTTTAGCGAACCCCATGGGAGTGACACGCATGGACAACAACACTTTGCTGTTCCAGGACAAAGGTTCGGGCGGGTTTAAAGACGTCAAGATCTACCCTAACCGCATCGAGGTGCTCAAGAAGGGCACTTTCGGCGGCAAGCACACCGAGATTGTCTACCTTAAGGACATCACGGGGGTCAGCAGGATCAAGGGTCGCGACGTTTTTCTGCGCAACAGGCTGTTGACTGCCTGTGTCTTTAGCCTGAGCAGCCGCTCCCAGGCCCAGGAATTTGTGAACGCGCTGAACATGGTGATGTAGCCGACGTCGGCGTTCGGGCCGAGGTAAAAATCGGGGGCACAGAACGGTGTCCTGCGCCCCCGATTGAGTCGATGTGTCTAAAAGGCGGGCTTGCCTATTCGTTGTCGTCCCCAGCGTTTTCGCGGTCACTGGCAAGCATTGCTGCGCCGGCGACTGTCGTCGCCACGGCGGCAGCGGCGAGCCCGGCGGCGATGCCAGAGCCGTCGCCCGTGCCGGCGAGTTTTCCGCCCGAGCCCTTGCTCTTGTTGCCCTTGCCGTTCTTGTCGGCGCTGCCTGCGTTGGAACCCGTGCCACCGTCCGTGCCGCCTGCACTGCCCGAGGCCGCTACGGTAAAGCTTACGGCTCCATCGCTGGCGAGTATGTAGTTTTGTTCCGCGTCGCCCAAAAGGCCTTTCGCGCGCACCCAGTACGTCCCTGCGGCAAATGTTTCGCCCTCGGCCATTGCCGTGCCCGGAGCGCCGTTCGCGTCGTGCGCAAACTCGAGCTGGGCCGTGCAGGCATCGGTTTCGAGCTTGCCCTCGAGTGATGCCGCAATCTTGGCGCGCACGTCTTCGCCGGCCTTAAGGCCTTCGAGTCCCTCAAAATGGGGCGTCAGCGCGCGTCGATCGATATCGATGGGCACAGAGCCCTGCAGCCCCGTAACGGTCTCGTTGCCCAGGGCGTCGACATCCACATATTTGATGTCAAACGCATCGCCCGAAGCTGTCGCGTTGAGCGCTTTGCTGCTGTCGGCAAGGCGGAAATGACCCTCGCCAACGGTCTTGCCATCCTGGAGCGAGGCATCGCTCAGCGAGTCGCCGTACGTCATGCGCATGCGGGTCGGGAGATAGTACGGGAGATAGTACGAAGCCGTCTGCTTGTGCTCCGTATCGTAATTGCGCTGATAGATGCTCCGGCCCAGCGCCGCATCAACAAAGTCGGATGCGATGATGCCAATGTGCTTGAGGTAATCTGACTTTGTATCCCCGGTGCCGCTGGGATTGATGTACGGGCTCTTGTACAGATGCTCGTCGACCACTCGCGCTGCGGTAAAAGGGTTGTTTTGCGTGCAGCTCGTGTAGTTGATAAACCAGCAGCGCTCCGTTGCCTGCACCGTTGTCCCGTCCGCGGCGGTGATATCTACGGTGCTGCGCTTGAACTCGGCCGCCGCCTTCAGGGCCATATCGACCCAGTCGATTTTACTGGACCCCGTGCAGTTGTAATGGTCTTGGGCATATACCGTTGTGCTATAGGGCTCTTTGTCGCCCGTATTGCCCGCAGCCTCAAAGCCTTGCTCGTATTTCACGAGGCACATGGACTTTCCGGAATGCGCCTTGATTTTGTCGTCCCATTCGGTGAGGTCGAGGCCCCACGTGTGGCCGTCTACGCTGTCGCCGGCGAGTTTAAATCGACGCAGCAGGACGATCTTTCCGCGCACCTCGTTCAGTGTGGGGACATGGCTCGACGTATAGAACAGATCGGAGTTATTGTCCATAACATTGGCGAAAGCCGTCGTAACACTGTCGTCGGTGGCTTCGTCGTTGCCTCGTGACACCAGCATGATGAGCGCTTCTGACGGGTTTTCGTTCAAAAATGTTTTGAAGTAACCGATGACATCGGAGAGATGTATAAAGCCCCCGTCTTTTTTGAGCAGGTAGCATATTCCATGGTCGATGCCGGGGTCGCCGTTCTCGTTGTTCTTTCCAAGTCGGATATCAAAATAGCGAATGCCTTCGAGCAGCTGCGTGGGGATGTAATCCTGCTGGCACTTTGCAAGCGAGGTTTGGGGCTCGGTGTCGTTGTCGACGCTGCAGGTGCTTGAATCATGCGTGCCCGGGATGCTCAGCTCGTCGAGGTATTTGTTGCCGTCGACGTATTTCATCCAGCATGGTCCGTCGACGTAGCTGCTATACTTGATCCAGTCGATACTTCTAACCGTGGTATTGATCTCGCCCTTGTCGTAACCGACAAGTTCGAGCTCCCACGGAATACTCTTCCTCTTGTGGCAGATCTTGTTGTTGTCTTGGTCTTTGCCGTCCTTTTCTATGGCCAGGTAATTAATGTCTTTTTTCTCGTTTGTGCGGTCTCGGATGATGTAGGTTCCGTTTGACTGGCGGTCGAACGCAAAAGAGCGACTGGGCTTGCCGTCATGCTCGCCACTCCATACGTGGATGACCTTTCCATCTTTGTCCGAGTCGCCATCGACCGACCAAATGCTGTAGCCCGTCTTCTTGTGCTCTTCGAAATTGAGCAGGGTGCGGATGGCATACCAATTTCTATTATCTGTATCGGTCTCTACGTGCTCAAGGATGAGCTTGCTGGACGTGCCGTCATTAAACAGGTGGCAGACGTTGCCGATGACGTTGCCGTCTTCGTTGACGCTCGCGGTGCGAAAATAGCCCGCGGGGCGAAGGCGAATGACGAACTTGTCGAGGGTGGCCGCCGGTGTGGGTGCGTCTTCTGCAAATGCCGCGCGCACGGGAAGGCCCAATCCCGCGGTTTCGGGCAGGCTTACAAATGGCGACAATGCTGCGAGTCCTAGGCCCAACGTGAATGCTCGACGGCTAATGGCGTGGTGTTCGGTCATAACTTCTCCATTCGCAGAGTGCGGTTATGCGATAGTTTTGGTCACTATACTGCCCAGATGTTTAAAGACGCCGGTTTAATTGTCTGCGCGGCGCAATAAATCGGCGGGTGGACGTGTTGGGGTGTTTGTCGTGTTCGTACTGTTGCCACATTTGGGGCGGTTCCGGCGTCCGGCGTCCTCGCGTTCGTCGGCTACCGGCATAAGAAAAGGAGGGTCGGTTTACCGGCCCTCCCTTGGTACGAAGCGCTGGGATACCGTCGCTTGTTTACGCTGCGCCCGTGTTTCCCGCTGCGCTCGCCAGTCGCTTAGCGTTTAATCTCGATATCCTCGAGCTTAACGTCCATGGCCTCGGTCTTGGCCTTGGCGATGTCGTCGGCAAATTCCAGAGACTCCATCATGGTCTCGACGGCGTCCTTGTGTTCCTCGACGTTGTCGATGCGCACGTACACGCTGCCGCCGTCAACGTCGGTGAAGTACTCGGTCGTCACGCCGCCCGAGTGCGTAAAGTAGGCGCTGCGCCAGGTCTTGCCGTTGTACTTAACGGGATCGCTCTCGGTCCATCCGGAGTTGGCCTTCCACTTTGCCTCGTAGTCAAACAGTTCATCGGCCTTCTTGTCAGGATCGAAGACGGGGATGAAGCGGTCGCTGGCATGCTCGCTCTCGGTGAACTTAAACTGGGCCCTGTCGGCGGTATCGCCTGCGACGTCCGTGATTTCGACGCCCTCGGGGACTTCGACCTTAAACCAAATGAAGTCGGTCCTCATATCCACGGCTGGCTTTTCCGCTCCACCGCCACCGCCGCTGCCGGTAGCGCCGCCGCTGCCACCGCAACCCACCAAGGCAACTGCGGCAAAGAGACTGATGCAGAGGGTGAGAATCGCAAAGGCCTTCTTTTTCATGGTCGTGTCCTCCTCGATCTGTAACCGTCCATGGATTACCTGCCTTTACTGTACGCGCGAGCGGCTCGTAAGGGTGGGCCATGTGTCCCATTCTGAGGGCCGGATTTGCGCCGGCAAGTGGCAATATGTCCGGGCGCAAAAGAGGGGAGGGCCGGCCGATCCGATCCTCCCCTGGCTGGGCGTCCGATCATTTAATGACTGCGCATGCGATGCTGCGTGCGAGCCCCTAATGCTTGATCTCGATGCTCGAAATCTCGACTTCGCGTGCCTCGGCAACTGCCTTCGCCATGTCATCGGGGAACTCGATGGAGTTGAGGAGCGCCTCGGCTTCTTTCTTATGCAGATCGAAGTTCGAGATGAGGACGTAGACGCTTCCCGGCTCAACGTCGGTAAAGAGGAGGGTTGAGACGCCGCTGTTGTCCTCGTACGTTCCGACGAGCCACGTCCTGCCGTTATACTCGACGGACCCGCCATCCTTCCACTGGAACGTATCACCTTTCTTTTCTGCCTGGTCGGCGTGGGATTCCTCTGCCGTCAGCGCTTTTTTCCAAACGGGGATAAAGCGATCGGCCGAACCGTTCTCGTCTTCGGGGAAGGTGAGCTGGACCCTGTCGGCATTCTTGCCAGCGGAGTCGCTTACGCCAACGCTCTCGGGCATCTCGACCTTAAACCAGATAAAGTCAGTCTTTTCGGCGACGGGGGCCTTTTCCTTGCCTTCGCTCTTTGAGGTACTGCCGCCCACGCCCGATGCGCTCCCGCCGCAGCCGACAAGGGCAAACGCGGCAAAGAGGGCGATGCACAGGGAAAGGATCGATAGGGTCTTTTTCTTCATGGTGGCGTCCTCCTTGTCTGCCGATGACATCACGGCGCCGCATGCTGTTGGGGTACTGATTGCGCTGGCGGCGGATGTCTCTGTGCACTGTGCGGCTTATGCCTCCGTTCATCGCTTGTGGCCGTTGCGCGGCCGTGCCCCAACGGGTTCCTTACTTATAGATATGCCCCAGTTTGTGCCGTTCGGGAGTCTCGAAAGGTGGGCCATGTGTCCCATGTTTGCGGCGCCGACGCCTATCGTTCGTCATAGAAATCCGCGATGGCCAGGTGTGCTGACGCTCATGTGCTTATGGGCTAGACTTAGCATCATTACGTGTTTGATGCGGTTGGTCGGCAGTTGCCGCCCGACCGATCTATATGACTTGAAGGTGCATACGTATGAGCCAAGAGATGATGGATAAAACCTGTCGCGAGTTTGCCCAGGCGCTTGCCGCGCGCGAGCCTGTTCCCGGCGGCGGTAGCGCAAGCGCCTTTGTGGGCGCGCTGGGAGCTTCGCTGTGCGGGATGGTCGCTCGCTACGGGGCAACCAATCCCGCGCTTGCTGATCGCGCAGACGATCTGACGCGCGCATTTGCCCAGGCAGACGAGTTGGCACAGGAACTTGTGGACCTGGTCGCCGAGGACGTTCGTGCGTACGGCCAGGTGTCTGCGGCATACGGTATTCCGCGCGAGGACCCGGCTCGACCGGCTGCGATTCAGGACGCGTTGCACGTGGCGGCCATGCCACCGTATCGGATCATGGATGCCTGCGGGCGCGCGCTGGCGCTGCTCGAGGACATGGCCGACAAGGGTTCGCGCCAGCTGTTGTCCGATGTGGCCTGCGGCGCCGTGTTCTGCCGCGCCGCCATGCAGGGCGCGAGTTTGACGCTCTTTGCCAATACCACGTCTATGAAAGACCGGGCGCGCGCCGAGGAGCTCGAGGCGGCGTGCGATGAGCTGCTGGATACGTGGCTGCCGCGCGCCGATGCGCTGGCGCGCCGCGCCGCCGACGCCGCCAGGAAGAGGGGATAGCCATGGCCGAGCTGCTCAAGGGTGCTTCCGTTGCCCGTGCTTTGACCGAGGAACTTGCCGCTCGTTGCGCCGCCCTGCGCGAGCGCGGCGTTGTTCCGACACTGGCCATCGTTCGTGTGGGCGAGCGCGAGGACGATCTATCCTACGAGCGCGGCGCCCTCAAGCGCTGCGAGAAGGTTGGCATCGAGGCTCGCCGCGTTTTGCTTCCTGTCGATGTTTCGCAGGATGAGCTGCTGGCGGCTATTAAGGACATCAATGCCGATCCCGCTGTTCACGGTTGCCTGATGTTTCGCCCGTTGCCCGCTGGGCTTGACGAGGATGCAGTTACCGCGGCACTCGATCCCGCCAAGGATGTTGACTCCATGACGCCGGCCTCGCTGCTTACCACGCTTTCGGGTCGTGGCGAGGGCTTTGCTCCCTGCACGGCCGAGGCCGTGTTGGCGTTGCTGGATCATTACGGCGTTGAGTTGGATGGGGCCAAGGTCGCGGTCGTCGGTCGGTCGCTGGTGATTGGTCGTCCCGTTGCCGCCATGCTTACGGCTCGCAATGCCACGGTGACGACGTGCCATACGCATACGCGCGACTTGGCTGCCGAGTGCCGTGCAGCTGATATTGTGGTTGCGGCCGTTGGACGTGCGCGCACGATTGGCACGGATGCGGTTCGCGATGGCCAGACAATCATCGATGTGGGCATTAACTGGGACGAGGCCGCTGGCAAGCTGGTCGGGGACGTCGATTTTGATGCTGCGGAACCGATCGTTGGCGCAATTACTCCGGTGCCGGGCGGCGTGGGGGCTGTGACCACCGCGATTCTCGCCAAGCACGTGATCGAGGCGGCGGAGCGCGCATCGAAATAGTCGTTTTTGACCACAGGGGTTGCCGGGGCGGCTGTTTCGCCCTTTTTGCGTCGAAGCGATACACTGTTGCCGTTTGATTTCTTCGCTCAAGGAGGATGCGCATGCCGTGCACAACGATTCTGGTCGGTAAAAACGCAAGCTACGACGGGTCGACGCTGGTTGCCCGCAACGAGGACTCGTCCAACGGGGTGTTTGAGCCCAAGCGCATGCGCGTGGTGCACCCCGACGAGCAGCCGCGTGTCTACACGAGCGTCCTGAGCCACCTGACCGTTGAGCTGCCCGACAATCCCATGCGTTACACAAGCGTCCCCGACGTTGTCCCGGGCCATGGCATTTGGGCCGAGGCCGGCTTCAACGAGCTCAATGTTGGCATGTCCGCGACCGAGACGCTCACCACCAACGAGCGTGTCCGCGGCGCCGATCCGCTCGTGGACTACGTGCCCGCCAAGGGCAACGAGGGCGAGGACGGCTATGTTCCGGCGCAGCCCGGTGGTTTGGGCGAGGAGGACATGGTGACCCTGGTGCTGTCGTATGCCAAGTCCGCCCGCGACGGCGTGCGTATCCTGGGCGACCTGCTCGAGCGCTACGGCACCTACGAGAACAACGGCATCGCCTTTAGCGACGTTGACGAGATCTGGTGGCTCGAGACCATTGGCGGCCACCACTGGATCGCCAAGCGCGTGCCCGATGACGCCTATGTGACCATGCCCAACCAGCTGGGTATCGATAGCTTTGACCTGGATGACGCCGAGGGCGCCCAGGCCGACCACATGTGCTCCGCCGACCTGCGCTCCTGGATGGCCGAGTGGCATCTGGACCTGACGTTGGGCGTCGAGGGCGACGGCCCGGCCGCGGTCTTTAACCCGCGCGAGGCCTTTGGCTCGCACAGCGACAGCGACCACGTCTACAACACGCCGCGCGCCTGGTACATGCAGCGCTGCCTCAATCCCAGCGATGTGTGGGACGGTCCCGACGCCGACTACACGCCCGAGAGCGACGACATCCCCTGGAGTCGCGTGCCCGAGCGCAAGGTGACCATCGAGGACATCAAGTACGTGCTTTCGAGCCACTACCAGGGCACGGAGTACGACTGCTACGGCAGCAAGGGCACGCCCGCCACGCGCGGCGCCTATCGTCCCATCGGCATCAACCGCAACAGCCAGCTCGCCGTGCTGCAGCTGCGCCCCTATGCACAGCCGGCGTATCGCGCCGTACAGTGGATGGCGTTTGGCTCCAACTCGTTTAACGCGCTCGTGCCGCTGTACGCTAATGTCGAGACCATGCCCGAGTACTATGCCGACACGCAGGCTCGCGTGACGTCCGAGAATTTCTATTGGGCAAATCGCCTGATCGGTGCCTTGGCCGATGTTCGCTTCCATGAGTGCGGTCGCGCCGTCGAGGATTATCAGGAGAAGATCGGCGGCATGGGCCACAAGCAGATTCACGACGTTGACGCCTCCGTTGCCGCCCTGCCCGAGGCCGAGGTGCCTGCCGAGCTCGCCTGCGCCAACGAGGCCTTTGCCGAGCTCGTGCGCGTGGAGACCGATGCTCTGTTGGGCAAGGTACTCTACACCACGAGCTGTGCCATGAAGAACTCCTTCGCGATGAACGACAACGTAAGGTAAAGATAACCTTGCAACGAGCGAGCGGGACAAACGCCGTCAAAGGATTTGCCCCGCTCGATTTCTATCCCGGCGATAAAACGATTTTGTGTCGTTCGCCCAATCTTGGGTACAAGAACGCCAATGCAGTTGTTCACGATTGGAGCCAACCATGGTTATGAAATTCGATCAGCTTGTTAACGGTGCCATCAACGTGGGCTTCGGCGCCGCTGCCGTTGCCGTCGAGGGCGGCAAGAAGGTCCTTGACGACCTCAATACTAAGGGCGAGCAGGTGCGCAAGGACGCCGGCACCCCCGATATCGCCCGCAGCGTGTCCGACATGTTCGAGCAGGCCGGCGGCACCATTTCCGACCTCACCGAGCGCCTGGGCATGCAGGGCGAGACCGCGGCACAGCGCGTGCTCGATGAGCTCATTCTGGCCCGCGTCCGCGTTATGACCGCCCCCGAGCGCACGGCCTTTTTGGCCCATGTGCGCGACATCGTCGATTCGGTCGAGGACAACGTGACCTCGGTGCCCGTCGAGTCTGTTGAGCCCGACGACGCAGAGGACGCCGAAGAGGCCGAGTAGCAGCGCAGATGGCAGATTCCACCACCGATTACAACAATCAAGATCCCTTGGGTGACGAGACGTCGGTTGTCGATGAGGTTGAGGCCGCCGTCTCGGGCGCTCGCAAGAAGCCGCGCGCTGTCGATATGGTGCCCGAGGAGCCCGACGCGATGGCGCCGGACGAGGAATACCAGCTCACGCCGGCGGGCCGCCGCGAACGCATCGGTCAGATCGTTCGCCTAATCAAGAAGTACCGCGTCTGGGACAACCTCACGCCGGTGCGCCTGCGCCGCCTGCTCGAAGAGCTCGGCCCCATGTTTGTCAAGATGGGGCAGATTCTGGCCAACCGGTCCGAGATTTTGCCGCAGCGGTTTTGCGACGAGCTGCGTCGCCTGCGCTCCGACGTAGAGCCGGTGCCGTATGAGGTAGTGCTCCGCTGTCTGGAAGAGGAATACGGCCAGCGCTTGGGGCAGATGTTCGACGCGATCGACCCCAACCCGCTCGGTAGCGCGTCGCTCGCGCAGGTGCACCGCGCCCGCTTGGTGACGGGCGAGGACGTGGCCGTTAAGGTGCAGCGCCCTGGCGCGCAGCAGGTCATGGCGCAGGACATCGACATCATCCGCTCGGTGGTGCGTATCGTTTCCAAGTTCGTCAACACCGACCAGTTTGTTGACCTGCACGGCGTGGTCGAAGAGCTGTGGACCTCGTTTCGCGAGGAGACCAACTTTTTGGCCGAGGCCAAAAACCTCAACGATTTCTACGACTTCCACAAAAGCGTGCATGGCGTGTCGTGCCCCAAGTCCTACCTGGACCTTTGCACCGAGCACGTGGTGGTCATGGACTACATCGACGGCATCTCGATTGCCGATCCCGAGCGCCTGGTGGCCGAGGCCTATGACCTGGAAAAGATCGGTTCGGCGATTGTCGAGGACTATTCGACGCAGGTGCTCGACGACGGCTTTTTCCATGCCGACCCGCATGCGGGAAACATCATCCTCAAGGACGGCATCGTCTACTTTATTGACCTGGGCATGGTCGGGCGCATGTCGAGCCACGACCGCGGTATCGTCAAGGATATGATTTTTGCCGTGGCCGAGGGCGACGTGCCCAAGCTCAAGGATTCGCTTATGCGCTTTGCCGTGACGCGCGGCGACTCGGCCGAGCTCGACCATTCGGCCTTTTTGTCCGATTTGGACTTTATCGTCGCCGACTTTGCGGGCCTCGATCTTAAGGACCTGGATATCGGCGAGTTTTTGACCTCGCTGCTAAACCTGGCGCGCAAAAACGACGTTGAGCTGCCGAGCGTGGTGACGATGTTCGCGCGCGGCATGGTGACGCTCGAGGGCCTGCTGACCGAGTACATGCCCAACGTCAACATGATCCAGATCATCCAGACGCACATCAAAAACGAGAAGAGCACCTATGCGCGCGTCCGCGAAATGGGGCGCGATCTTGCCGCGAGCAGCTATCGCGCGGCAAAAGGCTCGCTCGAGGCGGCCGAGTATCTGGGCTTGGCGTCGCGCATGCTCACGCGCGGCCAGCTTAAGGTGAACACGCAGATTATGAGCAGCGATAAGGCGCTGCGGCAGCTGGGTGGAATTATCGACCGCATGTCGATGGCAATTGTGATCGCCGGTCTGTTTATCGGCTCGTCGGTGGTGTACTACGCGCGCATCGAGCCGGTTGTGTTTGGTATCCCGGTCATCGGCTTTATGGGCTACGTGAGTGCGCTGGTGCTGGCGCTGATGCTGGGCCGCGAGATTTGGCGCAACAGCCACGGCGGCAAGCGTTAGCGATTTCCCGGGGTCGGGGAAACGGGTTATTTTGCTCGGCACTCCATCCCCACCCTTTTCTATCGCAAACCATAGCTTTTACCTTGGGCTTCGCCTGTGTGTGGGGCCCTTTTGCGTGATACCATACTGACAGTAATAATCGATGGCCTAGATGGTGGTGCGGAGACGCACGAATGCGCGGTTTTCCTGCGCGTTTGGGAGAATCGGGGTGCAAGTCCCCGGCTGTACCAGTAACCGTAATTCCTCTTGGCCCGGGATGGTCACGTCGCAGATCGGACGGCGCGCCCGGGTCGGTAAGGTTAAGTCGGATCGCCTCCCATCTTGCACGCGGGCGCGGCGCATGCCGCCGGTACGCGTTGGGCTCTGGAGGGAAGGGGGACCCCGATGGGGGTACTCAAGCGCAATATGCGCGATGATGTGGGGCAGCCGCTGGGCAATGCTCCCAGTGCAGACAGTAGGAGACAAATGGATATGTTTGAGGACGAGTGCCAGCGCGCCTCGTGGCGTCGTCATGGAGCGATTGCCCGTGGCGTAGCCAAGCGCGGTCTGGTGGCGTTCCTGGCTTTTGCCATGGCTTTTGGCACCACGCCGGCGCAACTTTGGGCCGAGGGCGCCGAGGGCATTGCCGAGGCCGTGGCTCAGGCCGCAACGGGCGGCGAGGGCGCGGCGGCCTATGAGGGCACTGCTGCCGCCGATACCGGTGCGAACGATGCTGCCGTGGAGGACGGCACGGGTACCAGTGACGCTGCTGCCGGTCAGGGTACGACTTCGGGCGCCGCGAAGGGCGATGACGCCGCAGGTGATGCGGCTGATTCCGGCAGTTCCACCGCGATGCCTGCTGTCGCTTCGGAGCAGGGCGAGCCGAAGGCCGCTGCCGCTTCTGCCACGACGCTTTCCAGCGTGGCCAGGGTCTGCATCCAGGACACCAAGGATGAGAACTACTCGTATTCCACGAAGTCCGGCGCGCTCAATGCGGGTGATACGCTCTGGGCCAATATGTACGATAAGGATGAGGACGACTACTACAGTTCGGCTTATTCCGTCTCCAATCCTGGCACCTGGACTTACACCTGGCTCGCCGGCACGACCAGGGCCAGCAGCAATGTCGCCGACTACACCGAGGTCGTAGGCCACGAGCAGTCGCTCACCGTCACCGCCGCGATGGAAGGCAAATACTTCATCTGCAAGGTGACCGCGGACGGTAAGGACTACTACGGTCCGTCCGTCTCTGATGGCTCGGGCATCAATGCCAACTTCATCCCCGGTCCCGTGTTGGGCGCCGGGCAGATGGAGCTTAGCAGCGTCAAGCTCAGTAGCGACACGCCGAGCATAGGCGATACCCTTACGGCGACTCCGTACAAGGATTGGTCGAGCCCCGCGGGCTCCGACGCCAAGGTTACCTACACGTGGTCCGCATCCACCTCGCAGTCCTCGGGCTTCACCAAGATCGAGGGCGCGACGGGCGCTTCCCTCACGGTAACCGATGACCTCGAGGGCAAGTACATTAAGGTCGAGGCCACTGCCGGCGTCAACACGGTGAGCAAGACCACTTCCAGCAAGGTCAAACAGGCCGGTGCGGTCGAGATTTCGGCCGTGTCCATCATCAACACCAAGGACAACACGAGTGTCTTTGCGGTGGGGGATACCGCTAAGGCCCGCGCCAAGGAGAAGGGCGGCGCGTACGGCGCATTCGTCGACGCGAGCAAGCTCAACTATCAGTGGCAGTGCTCTGACACCAAGAGTGGCACGTATACCGACATTGCGGGCGCCACGGGTGAGACCCTCGAGCTTACCGACGCTTTGGGCGGCAAGTACCTCAAGTGCAAGGTGTCTTCGAAGATCGGCTCTTCGAGCTTGACCAACTCGACGGGTGCTCTCGTTGCTGCCGCCGGTTCAATTAATGTCACGAGCGTGACTATGAGCCCGACTTCGGGCAAAGTCGAGGTTGGCTCCACGATTACGGCGACCGCCAAGGTGGGTTCCACCGACGTTACCACCGATTCGCATGTCACGTGGCAGTGGTATAAGGGCACCTCGAGATACGCGAGCTCGTGCAACACGCCTATCGAGGGCGAGACCGGCAGCACCTTGACGGCGACCGCCGCCCTTAAGGGCTACTACGTCGTGGCTAAGGCCAATGGCGGCTATGGCGAGCAGAAGCCGTACTATGAACCGGCGGGCAAGTGCGGTTTAGGGCGAGAAGAAGCCGTACTATGCGGCGGGTCCTGTGTCCGTCGCTGGCCAAGTTGAGCTTTACGACGTACAGTTTGAGGGCTCTCCCGCCACCAATGGCGTGCACGTGGGCGATACGCTCAAGACCAAGGTACGCAAAAAGGACGGCTCGAACTACAGTTATATCGAACGTACCGACAATGTGACCTATCAGTGGCAGTATGCAAATACCAGCTCGAGCTACGACTCCGCTTACACCGATATCCCCGGTGCTACCAAGGCTACCTATACCGTTGACGCCGTCTATGCCGGCAAGTACCTGCGCGTGAATGTGACGAGCGAAAATACCGTTTTCAGCACGCAGAAGAAGAGCTCGTACGGTACGCAGTCCGTTGTCCCGCTCGGCCCCGTGACGCTCAAGGGTCAGTACAAGCTGGCGGGCATCGAACTTGCCGATAAGAACGTTACGCTGAGTGTGGGCTCAAAGATCACGCCGAGCGTGCAGGTTCCGGGCAGCTGGTCGGGCTCGACGAAGGACGTGCCCGACGATGCCGAGTTGACCATGGCGTGGTACGCCAAGGGCGAGGGCGATGCCGATTGGACCGAGCTCACCGACGGCATCGATACGACCGATGGCAGCCTGACCATTTCGGACGCGCTTGTTGGCAAGCGCATTAAAGTTACGGCGAGCGCTCTCGATAACACGGTTGAGTGGGTTTCTTCCGATAGCGTTACCGCGGCGGGGGAGTATAACCTGCTGCGCGTGACCACTACGCCGCAGATCAATAGCGATTCGATCCATCTCGTCTCGGGCGATAGCGTGAAGGCGACGGCGCAGGCTAAGCGCGCTGACGGCTCGACCACCAACGGTATCGACGTCACCGATCAAGCGACTGTTGTCTGGTACGCGGCTGACGACGCGAAGGCCTCTGCGGCCGACTGGACACTTCTGCCCGACATGTCGGGCGCCACGGCAACGGTTTCGGCTTCTGCCGCGGGCAAGTATCTGAAGGCTGTCGCCACGAGCGGCAGCTCGACGGTCGAGCTTGTCTCTGCCAATCCCGTGATCGCCGCAGGCTCTCTTGAGGCCGCAGTCCAAAAGCTCAACGATGCCAATAAACAGATCGCCGTTGATTACAGCGCTAAGGGCGGCAACGTCAATGACGCGCTGAAGGCGCAGCTTGCCGATCTGGGATTTACCGATATTGACGTCAAGGTCTCCGAGGGCGGCGTTGCCTTTAATGCAGAGGATGACAAAGCCACGGTCGGTATCTCCGACGCTCAGGATAAGACCAACGGCGATGTGACCTTCTTCTTCATTGACCCCAACGACTACACCGGTTACAACATCGACGGTCTGCGTAGCGCCGAGGTCGTGTTTGAGCTGTCGCGTGGCGACGAAACCGAATACTATCAGCCCAGCAAGACAGTGCAGGTTGCTTGGGACGAAGCCCGCGTTCAGCAGATGCTCGACGATGCTGCCGAGCAAATTGCCATAGGCTACGCTTCGGGCGATTCGGCCGAGTCCGTCACGTCGAATCTCACGCTTCCGTACCGCGCAGGCTCCAAGAGCAAGTTCGAGGTTGAATGGAAGAGCTCCGACGGCGATGTCATTTGGCCGTCCGGTTATGGCTGGGACGACTACACCGGCAAGGTGACGCGCTTTTCGAGCGATCGCACCGTAACGCTGACCGCGACCGTTTCGTTTGTGAGCGGTGGCCCGTCTGACGTTAAGGGCGCGCACGACTTCACCGTGACGGTCAAGGGTGATCCCGAGAAGGTCGCCGCCGACAAGAAGGCGCTGCAGGAGAAGGTCGATGCGGCCTTTACCTACGACAATATCAAGTACTCCGGCACCGACGCGGTCGCTAACAAGGATGGCCTGACCGCCGATCTGCAGATGCCGCGCACGAGCACGCTTAATATCGACGGCAAGTACTACAAGGTCGAGTACTCCGCCAGCACCGATGACATCACGTTCAACGGCTACAAGGGCACGGTCTATCAGCCACTGCCTGGCAAAGAGGCAGCGAAGACCAAGATCACCCTTACGGTGACCGATAAGTCCAACGCCGAGGTCACGGCAAGCAAGACCCTCGACTTTGCGATTTCTCCGCAGGACCAGGGCGAGCTCGATGCCGAGCTTTCTCTTATGGAAAAGGCGAAGGCCGGCTATGCTGCCGCCATTCTGAATGGCCAGGACGCCAATGCCGTTTCGGCGGACATGCACGCGTTCCAGAAGGCGTATCTCGATGCCGACGGCAACCTTGCCTGGAGCTACAACAAGACGACGACCGATTCGACGTCCCTTGGTATTGTTCCGGAGGATCTGCCTGGCTATGACGCGATGTCCGGGCAGGATTGGCGTCTGTTTAAGTCGAGCAACAGCTCTATTGTCTCCGCAGAGAATCTCAAGGTCACGCAGCCGCAGTACAACACGAAGGTTGTCGTTTCCTCGCGCCTGACGAGTGAGAAGTACGCTCGCTATGCTGAGCGCTATCCCGACAATGCCACGTATGCCAAGCTTGCCAACCAGGATGTCTCGGCAACGTTGACGGTCGTGGGCACGAGTGGTCAAAACAGCCCCGAGGTCACAGCGACGTGCTCGGTTATTGGCGTCGACGCCAAGGGCAAGCAGCAGACGTGGGCTGCCGCTTCGCAGTACACGCTCAAGAACGGCTCGACTGCCGCCCGCGTCACCGTA
>UQHY01000010.1:0-57161 GCA_900540975.1 uncultured Collinsella sp. | reverse complement strand
GCCGGGGCGGTCGGCGACCCAGTCGAAGTCCTCGGGGTCCTTCCCCATCGCCTCCAGGATCATGCGCAGGACCGTGATGTTGTCCCTCTCGCCGTCGGCGCCGATGAGGTAGGTCTCCCCCATGCGGCCCTTGGTGAGGATGTCCCAGACGGCCGAGGAGTGGTCCTCGGTGTGGATCCAGTCGCGGACGTTCTCGCCGCGGCCGTAGAGCTTGGGGCGCACGCCGTCGACGATGTTCGTGATCTGCCTGGGGATGAACTTCTCCACGTGCTGGTAGGGGCCGTAGTTGTTGGAGCAGTTGGAGATCGTGGTGCGCAGGCCGTAGGTGCGGGTCCAGGCGCGGACCAGCATGTCAGAGGACGCCTTGGTGCTCGAGTACGGGCTGCTCGGGTGGTACGGCGTCTCCTCGGTAAACTTGGCCGGGTCGTCGAGCGCCAGGTCGCCGTAGACCTCGTCGGTGGAGACGTGGTGGTAGCGGATGCCGTACTTGCGGACGGCCTCCAGCAGGCGGAAGGTGCCCTCGACGTTCGTGCGCAGGAAGGGCTCGGGGTCGGCGATGGAGTTGTCGTTGTGGGACTCCGCGGCGTAGTGCACGATGGCGTCGTGGCCCGGGACGATGCGGTCCAGGAGCTCCGCGTCGCAGATGTCGCCCACGACGAGCTCCACGCGGTCGGAGGGCAGGCCCGCGATGTTCTCGGGGTTGCCGGCGTAGGTCAGCTTGTCCAGGACGGTGACGTGCACCCCGGGGTGGTTGTTGACCACGTAGTGCACGAAGTTGCTGCCGATGAAGCCGCAGCCGCCCGTGACGATGATGTTCTTAGGTTCAAAAATCTCAGACATGAAAATCCAATCTGAAGCATGTACAGCTTCTTTAGTATGCCGCAGGAAGTGATGCCGCGACACTATTCAACAAAACTATCGGACATTTCGGCACGCGATAAGAGCCATAACCTTCGCAGAATTACTTCCCCTACAAAACGCCTCCGGAATGCAGTCTTTGTCGTACCGGAAGACCGAATTCCCAGTTTTATCGCGTAAGTACTTATAGAAGAAGTCCTCCCAGCTTTTAAACTTCTCACTGTCTGCAAACGCTTCCGGCTCTTGCAGAACTGCTTTGGCATCTAGCCCTGAAATTACGCCGGAGCTCAGCAGAAGCCATTCGAACGACTCGGGAAGACAAACCGTAACAGTATCGCGGTGAATGTCTTGCAGCTTAAGGACGCGGTCCGCATAGCACCCAAATGCCGCCCCGTCCGCGACAACAAACACGCGATCGTCGAGATGCTGATCCAGCCAGCCCAAAATCGCGCTGTTCGTCATGGCCGAAGTACAGGTAAGCTCACTGTCAGCAAAATGCCGTTTAAAGAACTGGAAACCAGACTTACTGTCCTCACATAGAAGGATAGAAAAGTCCTGTTTTGGCGCCGACCGGGAAATAGCATAACGATGATTCCCGCGATCTTGATAAACAGGGACGAAAGAATGGTATTTTCCGCTCGTCTTAATCTTGTAAATCTCATCCACGCTATACGGAAGATTGGGGAAATCAGCCCTTGAGATCAGCACGAAATAATTCGAGGAATACAGCACATGATGGGCAAACTCATCAGAATGGATCTCTTTTAAGCCCTCATCGACAAATACAATCGAGTCATGAACGGACGAAAGCTGGTTTCGCCAATCATAATCGGTCAGGGCGACACAGGGACAATCGCATTGCAAGGAAACGCCCGACTGCTCGCCCATTCGCATGTAGTCTGCGACCATGTCAAACAGCGTCGTCTTACCCGTGCCGCTATCGCCACGCACAATAGTGATGTTCCGCTTGATGGTAAATGTGTACTTGGTTCCCCTACGGCGGGAAATCTTAACAAGATGCGAACCGTTCATAAGCAGCACCTACAGATACGGAATCGACTCGTGAATCAATTCGGCCATGTTATGAACGATTCGGCCGCTGTTCACGACTTTGATTTTAAAATCCTCGCGGCCAAAGTCCATCACATGATAGAGATTCACAACGAGCTTGCGGTCTTTCGCCATGTCGAGAATCCACTTGGCACAGTTGTCACCACAGGTAGAAGCGTTAAAAATATGCTTACGATCAAATCTCATAAGCAGCAGCGTTTTCACGCCACCAGAAAGCTGGAGTGGGGAGATGGATCCAAGCACAGGGCTTTCGATGACGTTTTCGGAGACAACAACCGATCGATCGACATCTTTAATTATCGAGACTGCATAGGGATCCGTAATCCAAGAAGACCGGTAAGAGTTTTTGAAATATGTCGCTGTGTTGTAAATCGCTTCTGGCATATCGCCAAAGTAGACGCTTAACACATCCACTCCCAATCATATTGTCTTTATGATCAACGTAATCATAACGAAAGGGGCCACCAGATAAACGGTGACCCCTGAAAGAAAACAAGCTTGCGCTAGTACTCGCGCGGGCTGTTGACGATCTCGCCGGCGGCGACCTTCTTCAGGTGCTGGCCGTAGACCGACTTGCCGTAGGCCTTGGCGGCCTCCTCCAGCTCGGCGGTCGTGATCCAGCCGTTCTCCCAGGCAATCTCCTCGGGCACGGACACGGGGAGATCCTGGGAGTGCTCCACGGCGCGGACGAACTCCGCGGCCTCGTGCAGGCTCTCCATGGTGCCGGTGTCGAGCCACGCGTAGCCGCGGCCCAGGGTCACCACGGAGAGCGTCCCCTCCTCCAGGTACATCTGGTTGAGCGTGGTGATCTCCAGCTCGCCGCGCGCGGAGGGCTTAACCTCATGCGCCTTGGCGGCGACGTCGCCCGGGTAGAAGTACAGGCCGGTGACGGCGTAGGAGCTCTTGGGGCGCTCGGGCTTCTCCTCGATGGAGACGGCCCTGCCCTCGCCGTCGAACTCCACGACGCCGAAGCGCTCGGGGTCGTCCACGTGGTAGCCGAAGACCGTGGCGCGGCCCGACTGCGCGTTCTCGACGGCCTTCTTCAGGTGGCGGCTGAGGCCGTTGCCGTAGAAGATGTTGTCGCCGAGCACCAGCGCGCAAGGCTCGCCGGCGATGAACTCCTCGCCGATGGTGAAGGCCTGGGCCAGGCCGTCGGGGCTCGGCTGCTCGGCGTAGGAGAGGTTGACGCCGTAGCGCGAGCCGTCACCGAGCAGGCGCTCGAAGTTGGGCAGGTCGGTCGGCGTGGAGATGACCAGGATGTCCCGGATGCCCGCCAGCATGAGGGTGGACAGCGGGTAATAGATCATGGGCTTGTCGTAGACCGGCAGCAGCTGCTTGGAGGTCACGAGCGTGAGCGGGTATAGGCGGGTGCCGGACCCGCCGGCGAGGATGATGCCTTTCATAAAAATCCTCTCGATTGACAATCGTTGAGCAAAAGCCGCTGATTACAGATGCATAGTTAATTAAATTATACGCACCGGCAGCAACCTCCCCGTCTTCTTATTTAAATCGGACAGCAGAAACACGCAACTCTTTCTGCATTTCTAGCGAGGCAACAAATGAAAAAGTACAATGAGCAGTGTCCAACAAACGAAAGGCAAACAATGCGAGTCGAAACAACCGGAGTATGCAGAGGAAACTGGAAAATCTACCAGCAGCTTAAGATTGAAGGCATCCATAAAGGCTCCAGCGTAACAGCCCAGGCGGCTACAGACGATAACCGCCGCTCGCCTTTATCCCTCCTAAAATTCCGGGACAATAGTTGTGACTCGAACTCATACGTCCTTGTAGTCCCCGATCCCGATGCTCGCACCATCAAAATTGAGTTTAGCGAAATCGGCCAAGACGGTCGCACCCTGAGCAGCGACTCCCTTTCGCTCAATTGCAAGAACATCAAATGGGAGTCGCGCCTTAACTACAAAATTAAACCTGACATGTGCAGCAAACTCCGAAACTACGATGACGTTTCAGAGTTTGACATGGCAACGATTGATTTCTGGCAGTGCATCGAAGATTCAAGCGACTATATCCTTAGGTGCACGGTGAGAACTCCTTATCGTAGCGACTCGCAAATCAAACTTCGTTGTTTCGATCGAACCCTTAATGAAGTTAATTTGAGCATCGTCAATTTCGGCTCGAATGTAACAAGCGTTGGATTTACGTCTGAGAAAAAGCAGCTTGAAACGCAGCTCTCAATTCGAATGCCAAAGGCGTTCGATCGTTACTACTTTATTATTGACGATCAAAATCACCCATCATTCAGTGCATTCGACTGCTTAACACCCGATAAGCTAGGCTTGCTTCTTGAGGAGACCAACTTTCTCTTTACCCATGCGCAGTTTGACCCTGAATACCCCGAATGGTTCACGGATCATAAGGCAACTATCGGCGCTCTGGAGAAGCAGAGAAAAATCGTCTTCAACAGCGCTCCGAAGTTCAGCATTATTGTCCCTCTATACAACACACCCATTTCGTTCTTTAACGATATGGCCGAATCCGTAAAAAACCAGTCTTATGCAAACTGGGAGCTCATCCTAGTTAATGCAAGTCCTGACAATCAGGAACTAAAGGCTCGCGTTGAGCAGGAGACGGCCCACGACAACAGAATTAAATCAATTAACCTTACCGAGAATAAGGGCATTTCCGAAAACACAAACGCCGGCGTTGCCATCGCTTCGGGTGATTTCGTTAGCTTCTTTGACCATGACGATATTCTTGAACCGGACTTGTTGTTCTCATATGCCGAGGCAATTGAAAACAATGATGACGTCGATCTTCTTTATTGTGATGAAGATAAACTCATGCCCGATGGAATGCTAGCGCAGCCGTTCTTTAAGCCGGATTTCAATATCGATCTGCTCAGAAACAATAACTATATCTGCCATATGCTTACCATCCGTAAGTCTCTGCTTGACACTCTAGAACCGAACACGAAAGAGTTCGATGGAGCACAGGATCATAATCTGACTCTCCACGCCGTGGAAAAGGCAAGGAAAGTTCATCATGTTGCAAAGGTTCTATATCACTGGCGCCTAAGCGAGACCTCCACCGCAGCAAATGCCGATAGCAAGCCGTATGCCACTATCGCAGGTATCAAAGCGGTCCAGAGTCATTTGGACAGGCTTGGGCTCAATGCGAAGGTCGAACAAGCGCGTCGTCCCTTTACATATAAAGTAACCTACGCTGTGCCAGATTCCCATCCACTCGTGTCAATTATCATTCCAACTAAAGACCACGCCAACATTCTGGACAACTGCATTAAGTCAATTGTTGAGAAATCAACGTACGACAATTTCGAGCTTGTCATAATCGAAAACAACAGCACAGAAAAGGAGACGTTCGATTATTACGATAAGTTGCAAGCAAAATATCCTGACATCGTTCGTCTTGTAACTTGGAAGCACGAATTCAATTTCTCCAAGCTCATGAACTTTGGCGTTGCTCACGCCAAGGGCGACTATCTCTTGCTGTTGAATAACGATACTGAGGTAATTACGCCCAATTGGATTGAGACTATGCTTGGCATCTGCGCACGTGAGGATGTTGGCGCAGTTGGTGCAAAACTCTACTATCCCGACAACACCATCCAGCACGCGGGCTTATGCGTCACTGGTGGCGTGGCAGGACATCTTTGCCAAAGCATGCCAAGGGATAACTGGGGCTACTTTGCACTCAACGATGCACAACAAGACTTCAGCGCCGTCACCGCAGCTTGCATAATGACCAAGCGTGATGAATATGAGAAAGTCGGAGGTTTCACGGAAGAGCTTCAAGTTGCATTTAATGACGTTGACTTTTGCTTAAAGCTACGCGAGATCAACGACCTAATTGTATACACACCCGAAGTCGAGCTCTATCACTACGAGTCGATTTCTAGAGGCGTTGAAAACAATACGGAGAAGCAGATTCGCTTCCACAAAGAGGTCGCGTACATGAATTATCGATGGGCTAAGTATTACGTCAAAGGCGATCCTCATATGAATCCAAACTTCACCGTCGGGGAACCCGCGAATCGTTATTATCATTTATAGATAATGAGTATTTACTCATTTGGGCGCTGTTGAATATCGCGAAACTGCGCCGTCGATATCGCGCTTGGGCACCGGGCCCGACATGGGCTCCGGTGCCGTTTTGCTACCTGCGGTCCGCCCCGCGGCACGGCCTCATGTTGGCCTCTCGCATGCCAACCCAGCGCTCGGTCAAAGTCTCTGCTTGGCTTGGAAAAGCATAGCTTTCGGGGACCCTGCGGCGTCCGAATCATCGCCTGTTATCTAGACTGTTAGATAGCAGAAAAAACCCGAGAGCATTACGCAAAGGCCTACACACAGGATGCAATACTAATAAAACGAATAAGATATAAACAATTCATCACGCACATGCCAAAAGAGACGACAGAAAGCGAAGATGAGTTGAATTTAAACAAGCGCGTTCTCGACCCAAACAACAAAGCTGGTAGAACAGGAAGAAAATATCGTCCTTGAACACCCTGTATTACATTCTCGTAATTGAACGTCCAGCCCAACCACATAGATACAATGGAACCAAGGGCAGCCAAAGCAAAAGCGATAATAAACAGAATGGAACAAATGGGGCTGAGAAAAGAGGGCTCATCTTCGGAATCCAAACAACAAATAAACCCAAACAACAAATAAGGAATCATAAAAAAGGCTGGAAACTGCAAGTTTTTCTGGAGCCATCCAAGCGAATAACCTAAGGTGGATCCCCAATAGAAATCTCCTAGGGAATCTAATGTCCTAAAAAAGACCTCGAAGCTATTCTTTGGATGCATGATGATGTCACTGAGCGAATAAAACCGCCCGATCTCTTGGCCACGAGAGGCATCTGAAGACTGAGACACCAATGTACTCATTGATGCTATGCGCAGCACTAGAACGGAGGCTATAACAGCAAAGATCAGTATGCACTTACCGATACGTCCGACTTTCACATCTTGGAACTGCGAAAGGGGCACAAGCAAACCAAGTAATATCATCCCAGAATAAACAACCTTACACGGAGCCAAAAACGCCGAAATAATTAAATAAATGACGATTTCTTTACAACCTATTGATTTCTGCTCTCCAAAAAAACCGCGCATTAGACAAGCGAATACTAAAAGCGAGTACGCAATAATTCCTGAATCATAAGAGTATGAAGCAGCCAAGTGAAGCGTCATAGGCAGAAGCGAAACAAAAACAATAACCGATTTGCCCTTAGGTGCAATCCTGTATGCCTGGAACGCACAAAAGCAAAAAACCAGAGCCGAACCAATGCGCCCCATATAGAACGCAGGATAGGCACCAAGTCCGAAAAACAGACCGATTTGCAGCCCAACGATAGATCCTATTTTCGCAGAAACGTTCTCACTACTGACGCTAAATGAGAACTCATTGAATGGAGTCCACTTCCCATTCTCAAACAGAGCATAATTCTGAATAATCGAATCAAATGAAGAGGAGTCAATGGCGTTACTCTGGCGACCCTTATAAAGGGAAAGATCGATATCCCGTACTAGAAAACCACCATCATTTGTCACATGCGCATTGAATGGAAGACTATCAACCATCCAATAAGTTGAAAAAAAATGATGGCCTTCATCCGGAACCGTAAACGGAGGAAAGATAAAGATAAAAATAATTAGAAATGCTATAAGCAGCGCCAAGAATACCCATTCACTTTTAAGACGATGGTACACCTTAGCATATGCAGCGCAAAGGCCAAGAATTAGAATCAACGAGATGGTAATTGTAAGCAGTACAAGTAATCTCGGATTATTTAGATACCAATAGACTGAATAGAATGCGAAAAAAACGGCAAACAAAACAAATAAAGGCTTACATCTTATGGAACTTGTCATAAAAATCCTTATAATCGAGAAACTAATAGAACGCAATTAAAAATACTGGTATCAGTATACTAGCAAGCACATTGGCATCCAAAAAGAATGGCGGAATTCAATCTCATGGATCGCGCCGAAAATGTTGGTGCAAGGGTGACCCCTTAGTGCCCGTTTAACGAAAAACGGCCTTCGTCCCGGAACCAGAAATCACCACAACAACAGGTTCCGGGAAAGGACGAAGATCGCTATGTAAATCTTGTCAGACCCGGCGCCGGACATACTCGCCATGCCCCGTTTCAGCGACGGCGCCATCGACATGCGGGAGCTGCTCCCCAGACTCGCCAAACAGGTCGTGAACGCCGCGATGGACGCCGAGGCCGACCAGCTGAGCGGTGGCGGGGCGAACAGCCGAAACGGCTACCGCGAGAGGTCGCTCGCACCTGCGCCGGCACGCTGACGCTGCGCATCCCGAAGCTCCGCTCCGGCAGCTTCTTCCCGGACGACGTGATCGAGCGCCACCGGCGCGTGGACCGCGCCCTCGTTGCCGCCGTCGCCGAGATGTACGCCACCGGCACGAGCACCCGCAAGGTGCAGAGGGTAGCCGAGAAGATAGGCGTCTCCAGGCTCTCGAAGGACCAGGTGAGCGCCATCGCCTCGAGCCTGGACCAGGCATCGAGGATCTGTACGGAAGGCCGCTCGAGGGCTCGCCAGTGCCCTACGTCTGGCTCGACGCGACCTACGTCAAGGAGCCCACTCTTCTTCGAGATTGTTTTCCGCAAGATAGCCAAAGCAATATCATTCCAAAGGCGTATTTAAAACCCAGCCCCACTGGGGCGTAGCGGTAGTGTGGTAGTAGTTCAGCCACCAGGCCAGTGATATCATCCTAATAAATTTAACGGGTTAAAGGGCTAGCAAAAACCGATACATCATCTGCATTATGCATTACAAAATGATGCGTAACTACACACCACATCGAAATTAACCTAAATGGCTCGATAATGGAATTACGCTCTTTTGTAATGGAGTCCTCCGGCTGATTCTATTATCTGTTCTACATTATTAATACAAAACTATTCGACCACGACATAACAGCTGAAACAACATTGCAGCCGGAGCAGGGATATCGCCTCCATTGACAAGCAAATGGCAACCCGCGATGAGAATCATCGGATTTGGTACCGATCCAGACCTCAGCAAAGGGTATAAGCAACGTTTGTATAAGGCAGATTTCCACTTTCCTCAACTAGCAACATTGAAGAACTAAAAGTAAACTGAATCAAATAATTGTATCAAGCTCAGTCATAATAATCCAACCGATTCTCAAGCTCTTTTTCGAGCAAGGCAATCCTTTGTGTAAGGCTTTTGATTGCCAAAACATGACGGCTCACCGCAACGCTAAGGGATAGAGAGATTGCAAGCAACAGCACAATTGCACCCAGGAAGAGGAAATTGGCCGGGTTAACAAAACCAATAGCCGTGGAGCAATAAAAAATAAGCTGAGGGAATAAATCACAAAGCAAGGCCGCCATGCACATTAAAATCCAAAGCAAAGAATACTTAAGAAGCATCTTTCCTTTGGATACGAGTCGAAGAACATAAACGAGGAACCCACCAAAAAAGATGGCTGCCCCAATCCTTAGAAAAAAATTCATTATTGGTCTCCCCTATGGATCCAACACACAAGGACAATAGCAAGCGTAACTTTAATCATGTAGTAGACGGAAGAGAGGACCCCAATGGATGAACGCCCGCCCTGGCGCTCATTCATCTTTACAGGTGCCTCCATAACGGGGAGACCAAGCTTCATAGCCAAAGCTATCGATTCCGGCTCCGGATAATCATCAGGATAGCTCTTGCAGAATAAGTCGATGGCGTCTTTATTGCAGGCTCTAAAGCCAGAAGTGGGATCGGTGACCGCCTTACCTGTAAGCAACTTAAGCAAAAAAGAGAGCCACCTGATTCCAACACGACGCATAAAGGTTGATTGGAAACCGTCGGTCTCGACCAAGAATCGAGAGCCTATCGCCAGACTCGCCCCACCCTCAATCAGCTTAACAAGCTCAGGTATATAAGAAGGATCATGTTGGCCATCGCCGTCAACCTGAATGTCAATATCATAGCCAAATCTCTGAGCATACTTATGCCCCGCCTGGACCGCCCCACCGATACCAAGGTTCTGTGGGAGATCCAATATGTTGACATCATGCTCTCGACAAAGCCTAAGTGTCCCATCCTGTGAGCCGTCGTTAATTACGACATAGTCATATCCAGCAGCCTTAATAGAAGCAACGGTATTGAGAATGCATTCCTGCTCGTTATAAGCGGGAATAATTACCAGAACACGCGGATATCCTTTTGAATCTTTTGTTAAAGCAAATGACAATCGAGTTTCATCCATTCCAAATAATAGTTGGCCCTTAGCGACGCTCGAAGAAAATGCGGCCCTTACAGTCCAACGCACTGTCTAGTAATGAATAAAGTTTACAGCATTCGGACTAACCATCGCGAAGTTACATCTCAAGCTTGGATATTTAGTTTGCACGGCTGGCATACAGCTGACGTTCACCTGGAGCCCCCATCTGCCATCGCGAGATACAAATCCGCTGCGGCTCTCGCCCAATTGCGCGGTGCATAAGACTTCGACGCCATTCTAATCGGACAAAACTGCTCCAACTATCCCCCCCCCATCCCAACGATAGCCTTAATCTTTGGCACTAGCTTAAAGAAACGCGGTCTGGGTTGATACAGGCGAGGCCAACATGCAGCAGCGACGCGACGCCGGACGCTAGCAATAAATAGGCGCCGAGACCCATGTCGGCCCCAAAGCCAGGCGCAATAACAGCGGCGTGCTTCTTGATATTCAGCGGTGCTCAAGCGAGCAAATATTCATGAAATAGGAGGAATCGACAATACCAAAATCGGCACTTATATCCAACTTCACGCAAAAGCCGAACAAAAGCCCTTGATTATCAACTTCATCCGAACAAAAGCCAGCCAAGTATCACTTAGCAAATACAAAACGCCTTCTCGACATCCATAGCAGTGGCATCCCAGTTATATCGACTTTCAACAAGCGCCCTAGAGTTTCGAGACTGAAGAGAAAGCAGCTCTCGATCATCAAAAAGCCTGCATAATGCCGAAACCACCTCATCAGATGCCATGGACCGAATTATTGTGCCGTAGCTATCATCTAAGATAAGCTCGCGTGCCCCGCCCACATCTGTTACCACTGCAGGCGTTCCGCAGGCTGAAGCTTCAAGAAGTACCGTTGAAAAGCCTTCGGAACGAGTTGGAAGACAAAGCACATCTGCTTGCTGAAGTAAGGAAGAAATATCCTCTGTGTTACATCTCCCAAGCCAAAACAAGTTAGACGAACAGGCTTCCTTGACCTCATTAGCCAGCGGACCATCCCCTGCAAGAACAAAACAAATATCACGCTTGGTAATATCTTTTGTGCGAGCCGCCTCAATAATTGAATTAATTCCCTTTTCAGGAATAAGCCGCCCGACAAAAGCTACAACCAAAGATGACTGAGGGATACCTAATTCAGATCGGAAATCTCTCCCCGAAGAAAAACTCCTATAGAATGAGGCATTGATTGAGTTTGAAATGACGCCCTTTGCAGTGATATTAAAGTGCTGAAGCCATTCAACACTTTTAGAAGAAATCCCATAGAAATCAGGGTCAAACGTCTTTACGCGATCCGTAATCCAATCCTCATATCGGCGCACAAAAAAATCAAGGAGTGGCTGATTGAAGGAAAGATACGCTGAGCCGTGGTCGAGAACGACAGCCTTAGCACTATGATCCGCAGCAAACCTCAGCCCTTCGAGCGAGAGAGGGAAAAGTCTCGTGTTTATCAGAACACCATTCCACTCATAATCATCAAGGGTTTGCAGGAGTCGGTAATAATCACTGGTTTTTTTGGGAAGAGGAAGTCTTCCATCAAGTAACGGAATGCAAGGAAGACGAATTACCTCCAGGCCGTTTTCGACTGAATGACCGACTCCCACGCGCATCGAATCATTAGTAACGATAACCACCCTATCGCCGCGTGCAGTCAAGGCGTGAGCGAGACCATCGACAAAATTACCAATTCCACTAAGTTGCGGGTGATAATGGTGAGTGAAAATACAAATAGAGGAGCTCATCACATAACCTCATCTGATATAGATGTCATATCCTTAATTCTGTGCCGTCCAGACTTCCCCATCTCCAAAGTCGAGCAAGAGCGGAAGATGGGTATGTCGATTATCCGGTGACGGTATTTTTTTCCAATCGCCATACATCGTTGTAAGATATTTATCCGTCATACGAGGAACAGGGAATTCACTGCCTTCGAAAACCGCGCTGCTCAGAGGGAAAATCTCTGAAATAGGCACTGGCGCCATATTCGGCCAGCTTAACGTCAGACAGTAATCAGAGACCTCACCCGTATTTGAGTCGGCAATACAGGAATCGAACAAATCCTGGTAAGAGCATGCGCCTCGAGAAACCAGTTGTTCCACCACGTGCATAGCAGAACAACCAATTTGCTCGAGTTGACCAAGGAACCCTTTATGAGGGACAACAATGGAAGAAGAATGATATAAATAAGCTCTTTTCTGTGCAATTGATGCAGTTCGGACTTGCTTTGCACGAAGGCGTTTATCTGTATAGAGCTGGTCATATGGAAAGATGTCGACAAAAATGCCCATCGAACTGGAAGCCTCTCGAGCCTCTTGATTCTCGAAGCGAGTTCCATCGCGATACACCTTAGCAAACATCGCAGCATAGCCAGTAGTATTCCGCGATGTATGGAGCGAATATCCTTCCGGTAACCCACCCTCGGCTAAAGAGCAAAAGCGGTCATAATCTGAACGCATCATTCCGATATCTATATCATCATCCCAAGGGATAAACCCCCTATGACGCATTGCTCCTAAACATGTTCCACCGTCAAGCCACCACCTGATGCCGTGCTTAGAGCAGAATGCGGCAACAACCTGAAGGATATCCAATTCAGTGTTTTGAAGCTTTAATAGCGCGTGAGCTTTAGACATCATCGGCCTATCTCTTTTCCCCGAACCATTGTTGCGTCTGTTTCCCCAAAACAGAAGACTGATAAATAAGGCAAATGGCATTGGATATAAGCGCCGATACAGTAGGGCCATTTAAGCCAAACAGCATTTGCGCAGGAGCCATAACAGCGACAGCACTAATTAAGGACAGCATGCTGCCAACAAATACCCCTCGGTAATTATCAAGAGAAACCAACAAATCGTTGACAAACCAAGCGATGCCAGTCAAAAAGGCACAAGCCAACATAGGCTGAAGGAGATCGGTATGTTTAGCTATTCCAGCGCCATAAAACAGTGACAGCAATAATTTACCGAAAAAGAAAAGGGCAACTGAAGATATGACACCGACAAAAAAGATGCCAGCAAGTATTTTACCTATGAGCGAAAAAAAGGACTTTTCTCTAGAATGGTAACGCTCTACTAGATAACCTAATAAAGGATTATAAATATAGGTCGCACCCATTTGGATAATTGCCACAGGTGCAGCAACTGATGCATAAATACCCAGAGCAGAATCTCCGAATGAATAAGATAAATACTGCCTGGGAATATTCGGCGCCGCAGAAGCAGCAATGCCGCCCAGAACGATGGGCAAACAGCTACATAGTAAGGCTCTGACCTTCGCTCGGCTAATTCCAAGCTTGATTGCAGAAATCCGATTTGATCTTGGATAATCGTAAATAACTCCGATGCCTATTGTCACTACCGTCATAAGCAACAGTGCACCTTCGAGGCTATTAAAAAATCCAAAGACAAGAATGAATGAAAGGAGAGAGCCGATGCCCTGCATTATGAGGGATTTCCCAATATAGTCCATCCTATGACCAACCTGATCATTAGCATGCATGACATCAATGACTAAGCCAGCGGTTTTATAGAGAGCATACAGAAGAATAGCGGGCACCGTACCAATACGACACGTTGCAATGGAATAGACGGCTAACATTGCAAACGCTATAAAAGTAGTAAAGAAACGAAAAGTCAGGTATTCACCAGCAGAGTTTTTCCTTTCAACATCTGCAATTTGCACCGTGTACATCCTGTATTGGGCTAATTGAGAAAACATGTTGAAAATAGACATAGCCAGCGAATAAATGCCTGCAGCACTATATCCATCAGACAGCCGAACGACCAAAATGGTGATAAGCCACTGACAGCCTAAATTAGTCAACGAACCGACGGTATTCCAGAACATATTATGTTTAATCGAAAGAGTCTTCTCTGTGGCCATCACAAATATAAGCGCCCTTCTAAACCTGTCGAAATGAGGATACGGAGCTATCTCGCAGCTTTAAGTTCTTTTAAAATCAAAATAAACAGCCAATTCGGCACAAGACGTATAATGATATCTGCTTTAGCGATAGACGGGCAAGCTCGTCGGTATTTAAGTAAACCAATTATGGAGCGCCGCTCCCTTGCTTCAGCGAACCCCAATATTTCCTTTAGATGCGGTGAATCGGGAAATCTATCGGCAAATCGCCTAGCAGTATCAACCCTGTTTTTAACTCTTGTCGAATACCAATCATCTTTTGAAGAAACACCTGCAAGGAATCCAGTTTCGTTACCACCATGTCGACGATACTTAACCAAAGGAGTCATAGTAAAGCTGCACTTCCCCAGTTCACTGCAACCCAATGTCAACCACAAGTCATGTGCAGTCGATTCCGGAAAGGGAATCATCGACTTCGCCGCACTCGCATCTAACATGAGAGCCATACCAATGCCGTAACATACGCTTGCGGCCTGTACAGTAATATCCTCTCCAGAGCACCAATTTACTTCCGGCGAATTAGGATGAGCTTTCCTATAACTCTTTACCAGAATATTTCCGTTTTCGTCAATTACCGATCTATCACAAACATCTAGAATTGAGCCTTCTTCTAGCATATGGTTGAGCGAAACTTCAACTCTATTAGGCTCCCAAATATCATCCTGATCGCAAAGTACTACGTAATCCCCTTCCGCCAAGGAGAGCAGCGCCTCGAACGATTTGACATAACCGAGATTATTATCACCGTGATAATACCGATAGGCGTTTTTCGTTATATGCGCTTGGATAAACCGCTCTAATGAATCCGATTCAGGGCAGTCATTTCTAACTAGAAGCGTAAGCGGAAACGTTTGTTTATCTATCGAATCAAGTTGTTCCGCGAAAAACTTAAGATCGGGTTTATAAGCTGAGAGAAGTACGCATACGCCAATATCATTTCCCATTTCTATTTCCAAAAATCCTCCCAAATTCATTGCTAAAGATTATCAAAGCACCCTCAGTTAAAAGAAACTCTTTTAAAAATAGAGTATTTATCCCTGTCTCTTAAAACGAGTGCCTAATATCAATAAGTAACAACCTTTGTTCCATAAGGAATGTTATCGTAAATCCATTTTGCATTCTGAATCTCAAGGCGTACGCATCCAGCAGAGGATGGAACGCCCATCGTGGGATCCATCACGCGGTTGCTGTTGACGTAGTAGGGTGAGGAATGGAATAAGTAATCACCATAGAACTGCGTGTAGTAATAGCAAGTATATCCATGCCCAAAGGAGTATCCCTTACCGTAGACTTGATACTCCCCTATCACCGTAGGCGTGCTAGCTTTTCCCGTCGAACATACATATCGACGGTTTAAGGACCAGTTATTCCAGGATCCAGTGTAAATACTCGTAACGCAACGTGACGTATCGACAAGTATCAGCCAATTTGTATTGCTTGAATAACTTTGAGCCTTAGCATCCATATAGTCTGACACCCACGCGCCGTTAGCCATAAAGAAATTCCAGGATCCGTCCACAACGCGCCAGCCAGTAGCCATAGCTCCACTAGCATCAAGCCAATACCAGGTGCCGCCCAGATTGAGCCATCCTGTCTGCATATAACCAGACGAATTCAAGTAATACCAAGATCCGTTAACGGCAACCCAACCGGTTTTCATAGCATAAGTGGACGGATCTAAATAGAACCAGGAGCCATCCTTGTACAGCCAGCCAGATCGTGCATAGCCAGCGGTCTCATCAAAAAAGTACCATTTTCCGTTAACGTTCTTCCATCCAGCGCAGGGGGAGCCATCGGTTGGATCAGCATAGAACTTACAGCCTCCAAGCATCACAAACCCGTGAGCTTCGACCAATTCGCCATCGCCGTTTGATGTAAACAGTTTTCCATTACGCAATGCTCCACACAATGAGCAATCAGAACCAGCAAAAGCCTTAGATGGCTCATCCTGAACCGAGTCCTGGACATCTACCCATTCACGACAAGCAACAGCGCCTGAAGCTTTTGCATAATAGCTTTTCCCATTTACAGAAAAATGATCAAGAAGCATTTTACCGTCGGCGGCAGGATCGAGATAATAGTATTGACCACCGTCCTTCAGCCATTCAGTCTTTATAGTGCCCGACGCTTGAGAAGGCTCAGCGTAATACCAGTCTCCATTGCTCATAAACCAGCCAAGTGACAACGCTCCCGTTGAAGAAAAATGATACCGGTTGGATCCGATGACATAAAAGCCGGTAGCCATTCTATTGTCATTTGCGACATCGAGCCAATACCAAACGCCGTTCACCAAACGCCAGCCCGATGCAAGTGCGCCGGAACCGTCAGCGTAATACCAGTCCGTCCCATCAAACGCCCAACCAACAGCCATTGCGCCGGAATCCGATAAATAGTAAAGAGACGAACCGACAGAAACGATTCCTCTAGACATAACACCATCATTGGCGGGATCAAGCCAATACCAATTATTGCTAGTTTGAAACCAGCCGGTTAAGACTTCACCATTGTTACCCCAATACCATAAACCGTTATCAAGGCACCAACCATTAATCAGTCCATAGGTTCCAAGAAGATAAGGGTGCCCATCAATAACACGTCGACCAGTAGCCATAGAACAGCTGTCAAGGGAGTCAAACCAGTACCATTGGCCTCCGATAAACTGCCAACCACTTGCCAAAGCGCCTGATGGACCCGCGTAATACCACTTATTTTCAGTAAAAATCCAGCCGCAGCTCATTGCGCCGTCACGAGCGGGGTCCAAGTAGTACAACGAGTCGTCAATATTCTGCATTCCGGTCAAACGACAGCCGTCTAGATAGTAGTACCAGGACAAACCGTTCCATTGCCATCCAGATAGTTTTTCTGTCGTCGACAGGTCTTGACTTTCGACAACCTGTAGGCTCGAATCTTCCGTTGTTTTGCCGGCACAATCACTGGAGTCTTGAGAGCAACCGCCACCGACAAATGCTCCCGACCCTCCTGTCGAGTCGCGCTCTACGACACCGTTATCCGCCCCCTCTTCCACGGCATAGGCAGTGCAAGAAAATGCGGGGACGGAAACTGAGAGCAAGGCGGAAAATAGCATCAAGCCAATTACTCGCCAACAAATTCGATGTTCAATCCGAGCATTCATTTCAGGCCCCCAACCGATATCGACCGGCTTGCAGCAAATCAATTAAATAAACGGACGGGCTGCGCCGATCACATTTCCCCTTGCGCTAATGGAATGAATTCCGACGCCCTGATGAGGCCAGGAGTCAATCATCATACCGCCGCCAAGTGCAATTGCGATATGCCCGCGATAATAAATCACATCGCCACGCTGAATTGAGTTCGCACTCACGGGCATAAAGATATTACTTCGATACCAATTCATGGAATTGTAGGTTTGGCTTGGATCCCAGCGATGGTTATAAGGGTTGTAAACACCCATATCCATGCCAGTAGCATAAAGGCACTGCAAGACAAAACCAGAGCAATCAACAGCTCCACCGGGAGCGGTAGACCAAGGCTCAATATATTGCGTACCAATATACTCATAGGCGCGCTGGATAAAGGCGTTCACGCAATCTTCCCGCGTTGCCTCGACAGAGATGCGAGAAGGGGTCACATAGGTAAAGTATCCGGTGCAATAGCTAGGCAGCTGAACAGTCCAAGAACTGACCTGAGGATACTGGGATGGATTTTGCCAGCCAACTTTGTCGCACTGGTCATCGCTCCAGAAAACTCGACGAACGCCATCGATGGTCCTTGCGCCCGTTGCCATAGCGCCGCTGCCGTCTAACCAATACCACTTACACGAATCTTTAAGCCAGCCAACATGCATGCTGCCATTGGACTCAAGGTAATACCATGTTCCATTCAAGCATTTCCAACCAGTTGCCATTTTTCCGTCAGCGTTTAGGTAATACCATGCACCGCCAGTAAAAACCCATCCGGTCCTCATCACGCCAGAATCGGCATCAAGCCAATACCAATCGCCGTCAATCTGCAGCCATCCAAGATGAATGGCACCCGTTCCGGGCTCAGCGTAAAACCTAAGATTTGCGACATTAACCCAGCCGGACGCAATCTGCCAACCATCAGCTCCAGCGGTTTTTAGGATAGTGCCGTTTTCGCGAATCACATCCTTGCAAAGATATCCATTATCATTAGCGTATCTTTGAACGCCGTCATTAACGGTAACCCAGCTTGAAACCACAAGCCTGCCGCTCTGGTTTGCAAAACAATCGTTGCCGCCCACCTCAAATAAGCCCGTTTTCATGAGATGGCTAACAGGGTCCAGGTAATACCAGCTCGTGCCCTCTTTATACCAGCCAGAAATAAGTGCACCAGATTGGGAGGCGAAATACCAGCCGTCCTCGACCTGAGCCCAACCAACAGCCATAGCCCCGTTAGGCTTTAAATAATAAGCTGCATTGCCAAGGTCTAAACACCCAACGGACATCTTACCATCGGAGGCTGGGTCGAGATAATACCAAGCGCCGTTAACGAGTTTCCAGCCAGTGGCCGCAATACCGTTAGAGCAGTAATACCAATCTGCTCCGTCTTTGTACCATCCATTTGCGAGGCCATAGTCACCAAAAATGTAGGTTCTTCCATCAATCTTTTGACGACCCTTAAACATGATGAACGTCTGTGGGTCAAAATAATAGCGAGCCCCACCTATCGTTTGCCATGACGAAGCAAGGGCACCCGATGAATAAGCCCAGTACCAATTCCCGTCAACGAGAATCCAGCCGGTTTTCATAGCACCAGTGGCATCTAAATAGTATTTCCCGCTCCCGAGGTCGACAAAACCAACCTGCATTATATGGGTGGCAGGATCCAGGTAATACCATGTGCCGTCTTGATAAAACCAACCAGCAGCTAAATCGCCTCCAGCATTGGCATAAAACCAATTTCCATCTGAGTTACGTAGCCAGCAGTTCTGATATAGCGCGCCAAAAGGCGTTGCGGCATTGCCGTCATTCGCATAAAACGAAGCAGTCGATCCGCCAGCATCGGTCACATTGAAATAACCTGTCTGCATTGCACCATCATTGGCTGGATCAAGCCAATACCAATAGCCCCCGCTTTGCAGCCAGCCAGTTTGGTGTTTACCGTTTTTTCCGTAATACCAAACTCCAGACGACTCGTCTCGTTGCCAGCCATCTTTTATGACGGAAGAATTATCAGGTTGCAAATCATCGGAAACCACAGAAGAAAAAACCGCTTTTGACTCAATACTCTGAGCCTCAACGGAATCCTGTGCAAACGCGACATTCGCACTCAGGGGCAAGCAGCAAGCAGTGATTAATGACGCAGCAGCACAAACAAGCGTGGCCTTCTTTTCGAATCGATACATAAGCGACCCTCCCAGATATCTCATTTATTTATTTTAATCCACATTCCAAGATTGATTTTCGTTACTGTCTGTTCAGTCTATGTAGATTAATATATTAAATTGAACATAACGTTCAATCATTCTATTCTTTCCCTAAGCAATGAACATCTTAATTGGAGGCCTGCAGTGGAACTGACCAAGCGTAACTTTACAGTTCTATACGAATACTTAAAGAACCCATATGCCAGCCAGCGAGAAGTCGCCGAGCGCACCGGCCTTTCACTTGGATCAGTAAACGCAGCAAATAAAGAGCTTACGAATGAGGGCCTTCTCGAATCGGACAGCCTAACCGACAATGGTTACGAAGCACTTCACCCCTATAAGGTTGAAAACGCAGTGATATTAGCTGCGGGGCTTTCGAGCCGCTTTGCTCCTATTTCGTATGAAAAGCCCAAAGGCCTTTTAAAAGTACGTGGTGAGATTCTCATTGAGCGTCAGATTAGGCAGCTGCAAGACGCGGGTATCAGCAATATCACCGTCGTTGTCGGCTATAAAAAAGAGTATTTCTTCTATCTTGAAAGCAAGTTCGGCGTTTCGATTGTCGTCAACAACGAATACGCATCCAAAAATAACCACGCATCGCTTATGTGCGTAAAAGAGCGGCTTGGCAACACCTACATTTGCTCAAGCGATGATTACCTTCTAAACAATCCGTTTGAAGCATATGTTTGGAAAGCATTTTATTCTGCTCAATATGCTGAAGGCGCCACCAAAGAATGGTGCATTCAAACGGGAGCAATGGATAGAATCACCAATGTTACGATTGGCGGTTCCGATGCTTGGTATATGCTCGGACATGTCTACTTTGATAAAGCCTTCTCACTTGCATTTAAGCAGATTCTTGAAACGGAATATAACAAGCCCGAAACAACGGACAAGCTTTGGGAAGATCTATATATCGAGCACATCAAGGAGCTCGATATGGTGATCAAATAGTATCCTGAGGGCGAGATTAACGAATTCGATTCTCTTGATGAGCTGCGTGTCTTTGATCCGCATTTTATCGAAAACGTTGACTCCGACATTTTCGATAACATCGAGCAAGTGCTCGGCTGTTCCAAATCAGAGATTCACGACGTTTATCCCCTTAAACAAGGCCTTACGAATCTATCGTGCCACTTTAGAACCAATGATGGAGAGTACGTTTACCGCCATCCGGGAGTCGGAACCGAACTGCTTATTAACAGAAATGGAGAAGTAGCCGCACTTAAAAAGGCCAAGGAACTCGGCCTTGACGATACGTTCATTCATGAGGACCCAAAGCGCGGTTGGAAAATTTCGAAGTTTGTACCCAACGCAAAGCAGCCTGATCCGCACGATGCTGCCCAAATGAATCGAATGATGCAGATGTGTCGTTCGCTTCACGAGAGCGGTGCAAATGTCGAAACCGAATTTGACTTCTACCTCGAAGCGAAGCGCTACGAATCACTTCTTCTGGAAAAAGGTCCCATCGACATTCCAGGCTACAGGGAAATGGCCGCCGAAATCGATGAATTGGAGCACTTTGTTCAGGCCGACAATGCGCCAAAATGCCTTTGTCACAATGACTTCTTTTACCTCAATTTCCTTATCGATGAAAACGACAAGTACTATCTCATTGACTGGGAATATGCTGGCATGAGCGATTACGCGAACGATTTTGGAACGTGCAGTGTCTGCTGTGAGCTTTCCGAAGATGAAGTCGACCGCGCGCTTGATGCATATTTTGGGCGCAAGGCAACAAACAACGAAATTGCGCATAACTATGCGCACATTGCCCTTGCAGGATGGTGCTGGTACCTCTGGTCTCTTCTGAAAGAAGCCGAAGGCGACTTCGTGGGCGAATGGCTCTATATCTACTTCAATTACGGTGCCAAATACCTCAAAAAGGCACTGGAGATCTATCGGAAAGGTGAGTAACGATGCAATTCGGCTTTTTTAGCGGTCTTCTTTGGGGCCTTGATACAGTAATTCTTGGAATCGGCTTGGCGCTTCCGCCCTATATTGGATCGGCGGAAGCGCTTGCATGCGCCTCCATTGCGGGATCCTTTCTCCATGATGCCTTCTGTGCAATTTGGCTCTTTGGCTACATGGGAGTCCGAGGCAGACTAAAAGACACGCTCGCTGCACTTAAAACTCGTTCGGGCAAGGTCGTCATCGCCGGCGCCCTACTCGGTGGACCTATCGGAATGACCGGCTACGTATTGGCAATTAATAACATCGGAGCTGCCTACACGGCAATCATCTCCGCCTTCTATCCCGCAGTCGGAGCATTCCTTTCCTTCGTACTGCTGAAGGAGAAAATGGGCAAAGGCCAGATTCTTTCCCTTCTCGTTGCTCTTTGCGGTGTAATGACGATGGGCTATCTATCGGCCGGATCGAGCGAGATTGCAAATGCCCCCCTCGGCTTACTCGGCGCGGTGCTTGCCGTTATTGGATGGGGATCCGAAGCGGTGCTGTGCGCATGGGGAATGAAAGATGATGCCGTTGATGACGAAACAGCTTTGCAAATCCGCGAAACTACAAGTGCGCTTGTTTATGGAGCGCTCGTACTCCCCCTCTTCGGAGCATGGCATTTCACGTTGGGCGCTATCCCAAGCATGCCCACATTGATTATTGCACTCGCCGGACTCGCAGGAACTGCATCCTATCTGTTCTATTACAAGGGCATTGCGGCAATCGGAGCAGCGCGTGCGATGGCTCTGAATATCTCCTATTCGGCATGGTCAGTGGTCTTTGGCCTGATCTTACTTGGAACAATTCCCGACATGGCATCCGTAATCTGCTGCGTTGTAATTGTATGCGGAACAGTTTTGGCAGCCAGTAACTGGGACGAACTATTTGGACGTAAGAAGACGGCGTAGCTAGATTAACAAAGTAGCAAAAGGGGAGAGCTCGTCGAGCTCTCCCCTTTTAGCATCATGGCTATTCAATTACCACGGCCTGGCTATCCATCTGTTGCCACGTGCCGAAGAACACTTGGGCATTTCGCGTAACATTGCCGTTAATCGAATCCGAAAGATAGACAATTCCCTGCTCGTCATCATAGCCTTTAAGGACTACGGCATGATTACCGCCCCACAGACCATAGGAATGCCCGTTATACCAACGCGCAGCATAACGGCCTCCTGGCCAACTTCCCCATTCGGTATTCCACATCTCAACAGGTTGACCACAGGTCAGCCTGTTCTTAATGGAAGAAATTGACGAGAAAGAAACGTCTTTTGCCTGCTTGCCACTTCCAGCAGCACGCAGAAAGTTATTACCAGCAATAGTAATCGCAGGTGCGACGCATCCCATGAGACCCCCGCTGCTACGCCTTGGATTGCCATCAAAAGCGGTAACAAAATTGCCATTGCTTCCCTTGGGCAAATAGTAATCCGCAATAATCGTCTTACCTAAACCGAAACCATAGTAGTTAAGCAAGTTTGTAAGGGCAACCGACTCACAGCCAGTAGGAAGTTCCGGGTACTGCGAATAGCACGGGACATCGACCCAAGCGCCAACCATTGCGCCGGATGAACTGAACTTGTAGTCAGTAGAGCCGATCCAATACCAACCGTTACTCAACATTACTCCCCCACGTGCGACATCAAGGTAATACCATGTGCCCCCAAGGGAAAGCCATCCCGTTTTCATCGCGCCAGAAGCGGAATCCAGCCAGTACCAGTTGCTGCCATCGTTAAGCCAGCCGGTCGCCATTCGACCATCCGGGTTAAAGTAATACCAAGACCCAGCAATTTGCTGCCACCCAGTCAGAATTACTCCACTAGCAAAACAATAATATCGAGCACCCTGACTCTCAATCCAACCAGTTCTGGCATTACCGTCGTCGTCAATCAGCTGGATTCCCGAATCGGTCATGATGCCTTTAAGGTCAATTGCGCCGCTGGATGACGAATGATACATCCAAGACCCATCACCGTTTGACCAGCAATTAGCCATCATCTTGCCGGTACTATTAAATATGTATTCACATGATCCGATAGTTTGAACGCCCGTGGCCATGGCGTGCGTCGAGGGATCGAGCCAGTACCACGCACCGTTTAGGCTGAGCCAGCCGGAGGCGAGGGCGCCGGAGCCCGTCGCGTAGTACCAGGTGCCGCCGTCGAGGACCCATCCGGTCGCCATCGCGCCGGAGTCATTGAACCAGTACGCGGAGCCGTGGCACGAATGGAGGCCCGTCGCCATGGCGCCGCCCGCGTCGGGCTCGAGCCAGTACCAGGAACCGCCGGTGTAAAGCCAGCCGGTCGAGGCGATACCGTCAGCGAACCAGTACCAGGAGCCGTCGACGAGGCCCCAGCCGTTAAGGGGGCCGCAGCTGACGAAGTAGCGGCGGACGCCCTGCGCGTCCGTCTGGTAGCCCGTCAGCATGGCACCCGTCCGGGCGTCGAAGCAGTAGGGCACGCCGCCGACGGATACGGGGCCGCGCGCCAGCGCGCCGGAGCCAGTCGCGTAGTACCAGGTCCCGCCGTCGAGGACCCACCCGGTCGCCATCGCGCCGGACGAATTAAACCAGTACAGGGAGCCGTTGCACTCGTGAAGGCCGGTAGCCATGGCACCGCCCACGTCGGGCTCGAGCCAGTACCAGGTGCCACCCTGGCACAACCATCCGGTATACGCTTTGCCGTCAGAGGTTGCGTAATACCAAGTGCCCTCTTTTAACTGCCAGTAATAAAGAGAGACATCAACATACGCGTAATTCATATCAACGTTTCCGCTAATACCAGAAACTTTTCCGCGGCTTGTATACTGCCAAAAGCTGTAACTGCCGGTATAGTGACATTGGGAGTTGTATTGAGCAATCCAATGATCCCAAGAACCGCTCTTAAATACAGGGTCGGTCAATATATTGTTAAACCAATTTAGGTTTGCATAAATGCCTGGCTTATATCCAGCACTAGAAATCTTATTACAGAATATCTGAGCTCTAGATGCAATTCCGGATTGACGACCATCTGCAATAATTGTCTTGTCCTCAAGATCGTAATACACCGGTAGCCTAGGATTGCGCCCCGATAGGCAGTCAATCACCATGGACGCCTCATCGGCTGCCTGTTGATTATCAAAAGCATATGAATAGATATAGACGCCGTAAGGAATTCCGAGTCGCTCGCACTCAGAAATATTTCGATTAAATTGATAGTCAACTCGACCGCCCCAAGATGGAGCGCCAAATCCAACACGCAGTATAGCGAAATCGATACCAGAAGCCTTAACAGCATTCCAGTCAATACGTCCTTGATGCTCACTGACATCGATGCCCTGCGCCGTAGCCCCATCGGGAAGAATGTCCATGGACAATAAGGCTATTCCATCTTCTTCGGAAGAAGCATCCTCTGCGACCAATTGTCCATCCTCATAACGCCAGGAATTCTCAACTAGGGACCGCGCAGCTTCCGCGTTCGAGGGAAAAACAAACACAGAAATGGGCGCAAGGACCATCAGCACCAACAATGCCGAAAATAACTTAAGATGTTTGCTCATGTAAACCTCGTCATTCGTTCTTGTTTGCGTCTAGCTTACAGCATGGCTGTGAAAGATTTCCGAACATCCAACTGGACAAGGCGCCATCTAGGACGACAAATAACTGCACGCAATACCACAATGTAAACAAGAACTTCCCAGCAAGGTGAAACCAAGGACTCCTGGTCCCTACTCTTTGCCCAAAGAATGCCGACATCAGTTAGCTTTCAAACTAGATGTCAAAAAGGCAGGGGGCCCAGAGAGTCCCCTACAACTCGGAATTCTAACGAATCAATATTACTTTCGATGGACCCAAAGCAGTCAAACCAGAAATACGGTTTCCATAACCGTCACTATGCCAAAACAAGTTTTCGCTCGGCGAATTGCCCCAGAAAAAACCGATATGACTATCGTCCGCATATGGATTGTAAGGATTGAAAAATACAATATCCCCCTTACGAGCCAAACCACTACGCAACAACTCATCAATAGAGTTGAAATAAGTCACGTTCGCGCATGTATCGATAGCGTAGCCATACCAACGATACGCGTTAACGCAGCCGCCCCTTCCGGGACCCCCACTCCAAGGCGAATGGCTCTGCTCAGCGGCAATGGGAGCTAAATTACCGCCCGCCTTCATATATGCATGCGATACAAATCCGCCGCAGTTCATACCGGTATACCCGTCCCAACGAGGATCACCCTTTGGATACATGCATGATTCTTGGCTAAGATGCGTATCATAGCGTGTTCCACGGTAATAGCCGTCGTTTTCGTGGCTCATAAGCCAATTGACCAGGCTGGACCTATTGACCCCCAAAACAGAACCAGACGTATTCAACCATGCACCGCTTGCATTGAAGTAGTAGTCAACGCCATCGATTTTCAGCCACCCATTAGCAAACATGGCACCCGAAGGCTGGAGCCAGTACCACGTACCGCCGTCATTAAGCCATCCAGTTTTCATCTTGAATGTGGAAGGGTCCATCCAATACCACGCACCGTTGACATATTGCCAACCAGACTTAAGGACACCATTGGAAGATGCGTAGTACCAAGTATTACCGTTTTCATCAGAAGCGACATTCGACATAATCCAACCAGATGCCACATTAACGACACCGTTTGCGTCCGCATAGAAAACTGCGTCTCCAATATGAATTGCACCTGGCAATGAAGACAAGTCGGCACGATCGGCGATTACGGGAGATCCATCAGATGAAGTAGGCAACGGCTCGCTCAGTGCTCCAGACGAATTCGCCCATGACATACCGTCGCTCAAGTTGATCCAGCACGAAGATGCCATCGCACCAGAATCATAAGAATAATAGCGCGTGTCGCCTACCGTATATTCACCAGTACGCATTGCGCCGGACACCTCATCAAGGTAATACCAGGCGCTTCCGGACTTTATCCATCGCCCTCGTTGAATTGCTCCGCTTGATGCGGCGTAGTACCAAGTATTATCAGCAAGTGCCCAGCCTGTTGCCATGGCACCTGAACTCGTAAGGAAATAGGAGGATGTACTCACTTGCACAAAGCCCGTGAGCATAATATGGCTTCCTGGATCCAGGTAATACCAAGAATTCCCTAGAAGTAACCAGCCTCCATGCAGCAAGCCGTTGGAGTCAGCGTAATACCAGTTGTTGTCAATAAGCGCCCACTGGGAGGAGAGCATGGCCCCCGATCCGTTAAAGATATAAGGGGTTCCATTGCATGCATTCAACCCGGTGGCCATAGAACCGTCCGCAGGATCAAGCCAATACCAACGGCCCCCATCCGAGAGCCAGCCCTTTACCAGGGCGCCAGAGCCGGAAAAATAATGCCAGACGGAAGCATCAAGATGCCATCCGATAAGCATTGCGCCAGAAGAGGAGAATCCATACGTAGCTCCCCCGATCTGCAGCATCGAGTCGTGGACCATCTTGCCTTCATCATCCAGCCAATACCAGTTGTTGCCGTCTGAAAGCCAGCCTTTTACCATGGCGCCAGAACTGGAGAAATAACGCCAAGCAAAAGTGGAGCCCGTAGAATCTAGGTACCAGCCGACACGCATTGCACCCGAAGAGGAGAATCCATAAGTCGCACCCCCGACTTGGACCAATCCATCCTGAGCCATTCGACCTTCGTCGTCGAACCAGTACCAGCTACCGTTTATATGTCTCCAAGAAGAAACAGCGATCGTTCCGTCGGACAAGCCCCAACGCCAAAAACCAGCCCCTTCTTCGGGTGATATCCACCCCTGATGTCAAACAATTTGATTCGAAACCTCAGAAGGGATCTCATTATCCATCTGAGAGTTCTGCTCGACAGCGAAGGTCGATTCGCGCTGAACATCAACGCCTGACTCGACAGAAGCAATAGCAACGTTAGATGCGGGACCTTCGTCAGTGTTATTCAAATCAAGGGCGTATAACATCGAGGGCGAACCCAAAAGGAGCCCCAAAGAAACAAGGCCCGAAAAGACCAGCACCCCGAATGACCATTTCTTCATAGCAGCACAGTATCCAATCACGCAGTGGCCCCGTCACCTCAGGGCAACGGGGCCTCAATCAAAACTAGCTCAGTAATGTACTAGCCAATTTGCTGGCAGTTTTTGCACTCTCGTGAAGCGCCACGCCTCTGGGCCTCCTGGATAGAGATCTGCGAATAGCCCTTTGCGTCCTTGCCAACGGTACGGCACTTATGCGTATGGTAAACATGGCTACCGCTCTTGTACCAAACTAAACCGTAGCCCGGAATCCACTTGCCGTCCTCGCCGACATAGTAGGAGCCAACCCAGGCATTCGTAGCCATGGCACCGGAAGACTGGAGGTAGTAGTCGCCGACCCAGGCGTCGTGGGCCATAGCGCCGGAACCGCTAAAGTAGTACCAGGCGCCGCCGACCTGACGCCAGCCGGTGGCCATCGCGCCGGAATCGTCGAACCAGTACCAAACTCCACCAACGTTAGCCCAAGAGTTAGAGGCCATAGCGCCCGAACCTCCGAGCCAATACCACGTGCCGCCATTGCTGAGCCAGCCGGTTGCCATGGCGCCCGAACCGCTCGCATAGTACCAAGAGCCGCCTGCCAAGAACCAGCCAGTGGCCATTGCACCGGAGTCGTCGAACCAGTACCAGGAGCCGCCGAGGCTGCGCCAGCTGTTAGCGACCATGGCGCCCGAGCCGTCGAGGTAGAACCACGTACCGCCGATGTTGAGCCAGCCAGTGACCATCGCACCGGAGGCATTAGTGTAGTACCAGGTACCCGAATCGTTGATCCAGCCAGTCAGCATGACCCCAGATTCGTTGAAATAGTACCAAGCCCCGCCGAGATTATGCCAACCGGTCAATAGCTCACCGTCAGAGGTCGCATAGGACCACTTTCCGTAGATGGAGTCGTAGAACCAGCCACTATGCTGCATGCGGCCATCGGCGTTGGCACCAGGGGTGTTCAGGAAGTAGTTCTTGCCGTCAATCTGAACTCGGCCGTATGCCATATCATGGCTTTCGGGATAGAAGTAATACTTGTCCCCACCGATAGACTGCCAGCCCGACACCGCGGTCCCGTCAGCGCCAAAATAGTACCAGACAGCTTCGTATTCGTTATGCCACTGGTTCGTGACCATGGCGCCAGTTTCGGGATCGAAATAGCGAAGGCTGCCGTCCTCGCACCGAACGAGTCCAGTCTTCGGACGACCGTCGGAACACCATTCCGTAATCGGTCCACCGCCTCCGCCACCGCCAGCAATATCAGCAAATGAGGGCGCCGGGGCAACCGTCATGCAGGCAGCGGCAAATGCAACAACCCCCAGCACTGTTAGTCCGTGCCATCTTTCTCGAAGGTTTTTCATACGACATCCTTTCTCCGAGATTTAAGGCTCTCTTAAGTTATTTTTAAACTATCAATTCAGTATTTCAACGGGAAATCGATAAAAGGTGTCTTTGTGACTGCAATTTAAATATGAGTCGCCACACCTCAACCGTTACGCTAAATAGCTTCTGAGTCAAACCGAGCACATAAGCGAACCAATTTAATACGGCCACCTGAAAAATCCTGACACACGTTTTCGATATGACAAGAGCTGCTTGAACGGGGAGTACTTGAACCCCACCGCCCTTGCAGCTCTTGAGGATACTTTGCCGGAACTTGGCATTACTTCGCACTAAAACGAGAAGTACTCACTGTCGGAGGATAGGTTCGGTCCGAGCCACGGGTCACCATCGAGGGAGAGCTCCGGCCAGCGTTGCATGAACAGAGCTTGCTCGCGTTTCCAGCGGCGCAGCTTTTCCTCGTTAGCCTCTTCCCTGCCGCGCGAGGTGAACTCGTAGTGGTATAGCTCGGCATAGGGCGTAAAGATGGTGCGGTAGCCCGCCTCCCATACGCGCAGGCAAAAGTCTGCGTCGTTAAAGCCAACGGCGAATTCCTCGTTGTAGCCGCCGACGCGCTCAAATACGTCGCGGCGGACCATCTGACAGGCGCCCGTCACGGCGCTGAAGTTGCCCGGGCGCACGGCACGGGCAAGATAACCCTCGCGCTTTGCGGAGAAGTCCTGGTTGGCATGAGCAAGTGCGCCACGCACGCCAACCAAAATGCCGGCATGTTGTACCAGATGATCGGCAAAATAGAGTTTGGCGCCCACCACGCCCGCATCGGGACGCTGCAGATAGCCCATCATCTCTTCGATAAAATCGGGGCTTATGACCTCGGTATCGTTGTTGAGCAGCAGCAGATAGTCGCCCTTGGCATGCTCCACGCCAAAGTTAATGATCTGGGAGTAATTGAACTCACCCGGCCAGTACACAACGCGCGCGATACCCTTGCCTTCGGATGCCGCAGCCACGCGTTCCGGCAGGGTTTCGTAATACGCAAACGTCTCCGGGGCTTCGCTGTTGTTCTCCACCAAGACGATCTCGAAGTTGGCATACGTTGCCTTCTGAGCGATCGACATCACGCAGGCGTCGAGCGTCTCAACGTGGTCCTTGGTGGGAATCACAATGCTCACCAGCGGCGTAGGCTCCGGCAGTGCATAACGCATGCGATAGACAAACGGCGTCTCGGTCTCCTCGACCGTTCCGCAGATGCCCAGCGCGTTAAAGTGGCGCTGAAGCGCAAGGCGCCCGGCTTCAATAGCATACGGCTTGCTATCGGCAGAGCCATCGGCGGTCGATCCCGGATGCACACGCCAGTGATACAGCACATGCGCAACGTGCTCAAAGCGCACGCCAGCTGCAAGGCAGCGAAGCGTCAGGTCGTAATCCTGGGCGCCCGCAACGTCTTCTGGGGACGTGCCAATGCGATCGACGAGTGCCTTCTCCACCATCAGGAAATGCGTCACGCAGTTATGGCTATAGAGCAGGTCGGCGTTGAGCTTGGTCTTAAAGACCGGCTGACCCCACTCCCCCGTTTTCTGAAACATGTCCTCGTCACAGAACAGGACCTGGGGACGCTCGCCCTCGGCAGCCTTGTTCAGCGTGGCAACATAGTGGAATAACGCGTCCGGTTCCAGGATGTCATCGTGGTCCAAGAACGCGATGTAGTCGCCCGTCGCTTGCTCAATACCCGCGTTGGTGTTGACCACGATGCCGCCGTTGCCGGGCAGCCCAATGCGACGAACGCGCTCGTCATTGGCGTCCACCGCAAGGTCGGCCACCGCGTCCCATTCGGGCGAGGCGTCCATAAGCAGCAATTCCCAGTTGTCATAGCTCTGGGCTAGCACCGAGTCCAGCAGCTCGCGCAGGTAGACCCGATCAGTCTTGTAGCACGGCACCACAATGCCCACGAGCGGCCTATAGGCAAAGGCCGCCGAAGCGACACGTTGGCACGCCAAATCGCCCGGCTTTGCGCGATGTTGCTCAAACCAACGTCGATAAGCTGCGTCGTCTGCACGCGCGTCCTTCATGCGGTTCCAACTGTCATCGAACATGCCGTTGTACAGGCGACCATCCATGGCGCAAAACCCGCTCTGGATCTGCTCTGTGGGATCGCTCACAATCGCGACAAAATCTCGTATATCCTGAGGCACCTCTACGCTCAGATACGTTTTATTGACGCGGCAACCGTTGCGCTGCGGCACATCGACCTGCGATTCAAACACATGCACGGTGACACCAATGGCATTCATGTGCGTATCGAAAATCTGGAGCTCAGGTGCGCACTGGGGGTCTCCAGCCCAGGTAACCTCATAGCGCCACACCGCGCCGACGTCTGCCGGCAAATAGCGAATGGCATCGATCTCGTAGCGGCCGCAGTGTTCGCCACGCTGCGCATCGCGGATAAGCGCACACATCGCAGGCTTTGCTTTGTAGTTAATCTTGGATTCCAGCTTGGCCACGCGGCTATCGAGGCGAATGGAGCCAAGCTTTTGGCCACCGGACACAAATGCAGCGTCGATTGAGGAACCATCCAAAAACGGAAGCACCAAGACGGCGAGCTCGCGCTCGTAATCGGAAACGGAAGGGCAAAGCGCCAGCACACGGCCATGATCGACCGGGAGCACCAGCGACGGCACACAAGAACCGCTCGTAGTCGCATGGGCAAACGCCTGAGAGCCCTCCCGCTCAATAAGCGCGGCGACATCCTGACCGGCAAAACGAAGCAGCACAAACAGACGGCCCTGACTGCGGCAAAGTGCCAAACGCTTGATACTCATCTACACTTCTCGCTTTCCCAGGGCGTTCGCTGCCATGCGTTTGCAGGCACCCAGACGCCCAAACCTCAAGACGTCGTAATCGAACATGAGCTTTTTGCACCCACGGGCATTGGGGGCCTTGCTGATAAGCGCCGCACGCACCATAGCAGCAACAGAAGGAGCGCATTGTGCGAGCGCAGCATCGCTGCTCACGGCAGAACCGGCAAGCGCTGTGGCAACGGCAGCAAACACCTTGCCGCAGCCCGTACCCAGAAGCCTGAGCGCATCGTACAGCACAAGATCGCACAGGAAATATGCCAGGTCATCGGCGTGCTGAGCATCGAGACCGTCGCGCTGCCAGTCAGCCAGCACCGCGGAGTAAATCTTCACGTGCTCCAGCAGACGTGTCTCGTCGTCGTAGCGCATGGTGTCCATGAGCGAACCCTTGCGCGCCACGCGGTAGTCATACAGCTTGTTCGAGATAAGCGCGGTCTTATGCGAACGACCGTACACGGCAAAATCGAAGACCTGGTCCTCGCCATACTTAACGGTTTCGTCGAACACGATCCCGTTGCCCAGCAAAAACTCACGCTTGCAGGCGGTGCGCCATGCAAAGGGGCGAGACGCTTCCTTAAACAGCAGGTCAGAGCTATAGCCCACAAACGACACATCGCGCGGGCTCAGAACATAGTTAAGCCACGGATACCCCGCCTCCAGCGGATACGGGTTCGCGCCAAAGGTCAAAACGTCGCAGTCCTCGCGCTCAAAGGCATCGACGATCACGCGGCACGCATCGGGTGTAAAGCGGTCATCGGAATCCAAGAACGCGACGATAGGTGCCGTGGACGCGGCGATGCCTGCATTACGCGCACTCGACAAGCCGCCGTTTGGCTTATCGACCAGCGTAAAGCGCGCGTCCTTTTCGCAATAGGCAGCCGCAATATCGCGCGAACCGTCCGGCGAGCCATCGTTGACCAGCACGCCCTCCCAATCGGGCATATCCTGCGCAAGCAGGGAGTCCAGGCACCAGGCCAGGCACTCCTCCACCTTATAGATGGGAACGACAACGGAAATCTTGGGGTTAGCCATAGTCACTCGCTCCTACTGTGCGGCCGGAACGTCATCGGGGTGTGGGTTGTCGCCGTAGGTGCGCTGATACGTCAGCACGCGCCAGACCAGCGGCAGGCCGCCAATCTTAAAGTAATGCTTAAACGTATTGAGCTTGCCCGGCTTTTTAAAGTCAAAGCGCGAATCGATATAGGCACGGGGAGACTTGACCATCAGGCGCAAGTCGGTCTCGCCACGCGGATCGAAGAGCGACAGGTCGAAGCGACCGGCATCCCAATCGGCCTTGAGCTCGGGAGATGCCATCTCCCAAAACTGCTCGCGCAACTCATCGACCAAACGCTCGTCATTCCAACGGTACGTATCGACCTTCATGCGCATTAAAATGCCCTGGAGCTGAGCCTTGAGCTCGGGACGCTCGTCCAAAAAGCGCTGCATCTCGGCATATTCGTCGCACACGCAAAACACCTTGTTGGGCGAATTAACAGAGCTCTTCTCGTTATCCTGGCGATAGCACAAAATGGGATCCGCAATAAACGCAGCACGCTCGGCGCTTGCCCAGACCTTAAAGTTAAAACCCGCATCCTGATACGAGGCACCCGGCGTGGGAAGGAACCGGATCTGGTTGGCGTTGAGAAACTCGCGCCGATAGATGGCAGACCAAATGGAAGGCTTGCGGTAGAAGATACCCGGGCGATCGACGGGGCGATACGCCGCACCCGTCATATACTCGTCGATAATTCCAAACAGCTCGCGGCGCTCGCTGGGCGTGGACCAATACAGATAGAAATCACCTTTAACCACATCAGCGTGCTCGGCATCTGCCTTGGCAACCAGCTTTTGAAGCGAGTCCTCAAACATAAAGTCATCGGACTCAAGGATGCCCACGTACTCACCGCGCGCCATCTCCAGGCCACGGTTCATCGAATCGCCGTAGCCGCTGTTAGCCTTGTCGATCATCTTGACGCGCGCATCGCGCTCCATGTACTCGCGGATGATATCCGGCGAACTATCGGTAGAACCGTCGTTGATGCAGATGACCTCGATGTCCTTGAGCGTCTGCGCAACGGCAGAATCGAGGCACTCGCGCAGGTAGCGCTCAACATTGCAGATGGGAACAAGCAGCGAAACTTTAGGGGTATCAGAGTTCTGCAAGAGAACCTCCTGTTGAATAGCGTGTAACAGGGTTATTTTAGCAGCGAAGCAACGGCGCGCAGCGGCGCCCAGAATTAGATAAAGCGCTCCAGGCAGGCCTTGAAACCACGGGTCGAAAGATAGAACAGTGTGGCGTCTGCCATCGAAACGCCCGAGGTCGCCGCAACGAACTTATGGGCAACACGGCGAACGGCGCCCTTAGCAGGCATATCCGCCCACTCCGTTCCCAAAAACGTCGTGAAATCCATATTGACGCGACCGGCCACACGACGGAAACCATCGGCGTCCAGATGCGCCAAGTCAAACACGATAAGGTCCAAGAACCAAGTGACCAGCTCGCCGGGGCACAGGTCCAAAAGGCTGTAGGCCGCCCAGTCCTCCAAAACTTCCTCGAGCATACTCATATGAGCGTCAAGCTTTTTGGCGCGAGCATCGGCACTGTTGAACTCGTGCGTTGCCGAGTCGTTCTCCATCACGTAGTGGTAGAACTTGTCCGGCATGACAACGGTCTTGCGGGCAAGCGCATAGGCCGCAAATTGGAATACGACATCCTCGCCCAAGGCCAAGCCGGGAGCAAAGCGAACACCTTCGCGATTGAGCAGCTCGCGCGAAAAAGCCGCGCGGCACGCATAGGGCTGTGCGTTTGCGTGGAACAGCAACTGGGGATCTCGTGCGCCAAAGGTGCCAGCTTTGGGGCTCATGAGTTGCTGGACACGCTTGGGTGCGGCGTCGGACGGCTCGCAGACACCACCGAATACGGCGACCTCGGCATCCGACGACTCCATGGCCTGCAGCACGCGCTCCACCGTTCGGGCGTGGATGTAATCGTCGGCGTCTACAAAGAAAACCACCTCGCCCTTGGCGGCATCGATTCCGGCATTTCGAGCGCACGAGACGCCCGCGTTTTCCTGGTCAATCACCAGCACACGGTCGTCGGCCTGCGCAATTTGACGCAAAACGCCCAGCGAATCGTCAACCGAACCGTCGTTGACGCAGACAACCTGAATCGAGCGCTCAAACTGGGCCAGCAGCGAATCGAGACATCGCTGAACTGAGTTTGCAGAGTTGTATACGGGAACGACAATGGTCGCTTTGGGGCTCGTGGCTTCTCCCATACCGACCTACCCCCTCAGCGATTCGATGAGGAAGGCGGCAAGTACGCCGGGGCCTCCAACCGATGCGTAGTATTTGGCGCGTCCCAAGGCTCCATCCGTTGCAAAGTGCGGATGCTCGTCAACCCAGCCCTCAGGATCTTTGAGGATGGCAGCGAGATTCGCACGCTTCCACGGCTTCAGATCGTCCAGCAAAAACTCCCCGGCGTCCAAGGCCGCTTGGAACTCCTTGGCCATCTGCACCAGGAACTCTTTATAGAACTTAGGCGCCAAGCGCACATAGTTCCACATATACGAATCGTACTTAATGAGCTGATTGAACTTGAGCATGCGCGCGACGTAATCACTTGCGTGGTCGCGGGCATATTCCTCTCTGATCCAACGCTCAATCTCGGCATACTCGGCATTGACGCAAAAGACCTTGGCCGAAGAATTGACCGAGGAGCTCTCGTTGTCCTGACGATACGAAAGCACGGCATCGTGCAGGTAAACGGCCTTATCGGCGCACGCAATCACCTTAAAGGCAAACGACGTGTCCTGAAAGGATGCTCCCGGAGTCGGCAGGAACTTAATGCCGTTGCGCTCAAGAAAATCGTGGCGGTAAACGGCCGACCAAATCGACGGCTTTTGCTTAAAGAACTGCGTCGTGTCGCTCGGGTGCACCGGCTTGCCGCAGTCCTTGGGCTTAAACATCTCGTGCAGCAAGCGGCGCTCCTCGGGCTTGGACCAGTAAAAGTCAAAATTCGCCTTCGCAAAGTCGGCACCATTGTGCTCGGCTGCCGCCACAAGTTTCTCCAGCGCGTCGGGCGCCATAAAGTCATCGGACTCCAGAATGCCCACGTACTTGCCGCGCGCCATATCGAGCCCGCGGTTCATCGAGTCGCCGTAGCCGCTGTTGGCCTTGTCGATCATCTTCACACGCGCGTCGCGCTCCATGTACTCGCGGATAATCGCCGGCGAGTTGTCGGTAGAGCCGTCGTTGATACAGATGATCTCGATGTCCTCGAGCGTCTGCGCCACAGCGGAATCGAGGCACTCGCGCAGGTAGCGCTCAACGTTGTAGATGGGAATAAGCAGCGACAGGACGGGGCTGCCAGAGGAATTAGTAGACAAATGTGCTCCTTAGGAATTACCTGCCGTTAATGGTATCAAAGGGTCGTCCCGCCCGCGGACGTTTATATAATCTATGGAGCCCGCAGAGGCAAACCGATACGAAAGGACGCCATGCGGCCCAAAGCCGAACACAACATATCCATCGAGGCGCTACGCTTAATCGCGGTCGCTGAAACGCTCGTACTCTCAAGCAGCAATAAGCACATCAATGTTACGTATAGCAGTCACCTCGCCCATGGCAGGTTCCTGCGTTTTATCCAAACCTTGCCAACATGGCGCAGCGACCCTTTACAATAGGTGCCGTCTTACGGACGCATTCGATAGCTTCCGCGCAGCGCTCGCCCGCCGCGCGTGAAAGGATATATTCCTCATGACTTCCACCCTTCCCGCCCCCATCGACAAGCTCGCCATTGTTGTCGTCACCTATAAGCGCCAGGAGCTCCTGGCCAACCTGTTCGACTCCATGACCGAGCTCACGGCAACGCCTTGGCGCATCGTGATCGTCGATAACGAGAATTCGCGCGAGACCGAGGCCATGTGCACCGCATTTAACGAGCGCTTGGCCAACCTGTGGGGCATCGACGCCAACCAGCCCGACGCAAAGGGTGGCACCGACCGCGTTATCTACGCGCCCCAGCTCGAAAACGGCGGCGGCGCGGGTGGTTTCTCAGCCGGCACCAAATGCGCCTACGACCTGGGCGCCCAATGGTTCTGGGTCATGGACGACGACGTGCTCGTAATCCCGGAGGGCATCGAGCGCCTGGCCAAGTGGACGGACCGCTACGACGTCATCCAGGGTTCGCGTCTGGACTTTGACGGCGGCGCGTTCTTTTGGCAGTACCAGCTCATCCTTTCGCTTGGTATCCCCAACCCCATCGCTAAGTGGGACCTGGGCCCCGAGGGCTACCGCGCCATGAACCAGCTGTGCTTTGAGGGCGGCCTGTTCTCGCGTCGCGTAGTCGACAAGATCGGCCTGCCCGACGCTCGCTTCTTCATCTACGGCGACGACGCCTGCTACGGCTATGTCGCCAGCCAGCACTTCCCCGCCGCTGTAGTTGCCGACGTGGTGCTCAAACGCGCCCGCGCCGTCTCTAACTGGGACATCGCCGGCAAACGACAGCTCAACTCCACGAGCGACACCAACCGCTACTACATCATGCGCAATCGAGGCTTCCTCGCTCGCTATATGCAGATCTACGGTGACTACCGCCCCATCCTGTTCCGCCTGGGCAACGCCGCGACCTTCTGCAAGGAGTTCATTCGCCTGGCTGCGGTCGATAAGTGCTTTAAGACCGGCATTCCGGCGCTGCGCCGCGGCATGAAGGACGCCCGCAAAATCATCAAGGATCCCGACTGGAAGCCCATGCCGCCCCTGGAGGACGCGGAGTAACAGAAGCCGAACACGCCCCGCTACTTAAAGCCGCTGGCACACTACGGACACGTGCTGCCCGTCAAAGCCAAAGCCCCAGCGCACGCGGCCGACACCTGGTCGTGGCACACGGATTTCGTCGATGCCGTCGCGCTCTATGTCGAGTAACGACTGCACGGCCAGCAATTCCAACCCCACCGCATCCACATCGGGGTCATACATCATATTGATCGTTATCAGCGGACGCTCATCGAGCATACCGATTGTGTCTGCCACGTCGAGCACGGCGCCCGTAGGAAAGACCTGGATGTCCCAGCGATCCGTGCCACACTTTCGCCTCGAGGCGGGATTGGCATAGCCCGGCAATCCAAAGCAGAGTCCTTGCAAGAGCAGGTGATATGGCAGCGGCGCATCTGGGTCGGTCGAACCGATTCCCGCATCTCCCAGGATGCGGTCTAGCGCCTGCCTCACCGCATCCTCGTCGACACGGCACAACCCGTCGCGAAACGCATCGACGTCTCGAATGTCTTCGGCAGCGCATTCAAACCACTCAATAATCACCAGCCGCAAGGCCTGGCGAAGCTCGTTATTGGGCAGCCGCAGAGCGCGGAGACGACTATCATGCTCCGGCTCTTCGGTCATATCCGTCGTCAGGAAACCGGACAGGTACAGCTCCGTCCACAGGTCGTCGTCAGACGAGGCCTCTGGCCCCACAGCGCCCAAACAAAGCGGGACCTCAACGCACCCATGGGCCTCGAGCAAATCGAACAAGACCGAAAGGCGGTCGAGATTCCACCTGGCAACTACCCTACTCAGGCAATCGGCATACCCATACAGGTCGGCACGCGCAGGTGCCGTGCAGCCTCGGTCCAGAAAGCCGATCACACGCGCCGGACTCGAGCAATAGGCCATGCCAAACCGATATCCCTCGAGCCATTCGCGCGCATCATCCAGATATTCCTCACGTCCAGCATGATTCAACAGAGCCTCGACCTCGGCATCCGAAAAGCCGAACCAACGGTCGCACCACGCCGACAGCGGCGTCGTCAGACAATACGAGCAGCTGCGCAAAGAAAGCGCCGCTTCGGCAGGGCCGGGACGCTCCCCCATCAGACACGCCAGCCGCAACGAATCGCCTGCAGCGGCAATGGCGTCAAACAGCACGCGATCGAATAGCTCTGCCGGATTGGCGCCGGAAGCACCCCTCGCGCTCGCACGGCCCAACCACGCCGCGTCGTACCCATCAACGAGCAATACAACCTGCTCATCACAGGCCGTCTCCAGCAGCTCAATGAGCACGCCAAGCACCGAGGCAACCTCGTCCTCGCTCGCCACGCCACGCGCAACGCGTTCGATGTGACGCACCTTGTCTCGAGCTAAATCCGGAGCTTCCAAGAGTGGCAACAAGCGAGCGCATTCGCCCGAAAGAGCATCACGCACGACGCCGGCAACAGCGGCGCCACGCCTCGCAGTACCAGAAAAGTCCAGCGATATCACCGGATAGCAAGCGCACTCGTCCCGATAGCGTCCGCCGTCCGCATCCCAAATCTGAGCATCGGCAAACAAACTCTGACCAGCGCGACCGACCGCGGGACGCTCCAGAAAAGCTTTGAGCATCGACAAGTTCATGCTCTTGCCAAAACCCTCGGGTCGACAGCACACCACAACGGACGCATCGCAGTCCAACACATCGGCAATAAACATGGTCTTGTCGATCAGCATGCAACGACCGATGGCATCGGCAAAATCATGCACACCGACCGGCAAGACCGCATCATCGACATGGTTGACAAGCCGTACACCAAAAGTATCGGCACTGTTGCAATACTCCTGTTCAGACACCGTAACTTCTCCCTAAAACGCAGCACGAAGCCCATTGTAGCGAGCAGTTCAAGTGCAACGCTGGATCCGCGCGAAGGCATCGGGCAACGGTAGGAACATAGGCCTTGAGGGGGCATAACAAATCGTTGTGCAACAAAATGGGGCCCGATGCAACCGCACCGGCCCCCATTGCGAATCTTTAGTTGTCGGGCAACCGAAAGACTACTCCTCGGAACCGTTCTCCCCAGCAGCCTTCTTTTGCTGATCGAGCTTATGCTTGCCGCTCACAATAGACGTGGCACCCAGCGTGGCCAAACTTGCACTGGCAAGACTCGCCATCACGATAAGGTCGCCCGTCTTGGGCATGATGCCACCATTGTTGCCAGCGTTACTATTGCCGGAGCCAGAATCGTTCTTACCGCCGCCATTGTTATCTTTGTTGTCGCCGGCACCATCTTTGTTGACACCGGTATTTTCCTTGTTGCCTCCAGCGATATCGGCGCCGTTGTTATTGTTCTCGGCACCGTCGGACTTGTTGTCCTTCTCCTCGGAGTTGTCCTTCTTCTCCTCAAAACCAGAACCCTTATCCGTTTTGGACTTTTCGGATTTGCCCTCGGATTTATTGTCCTTAGAGTCGGCCTGCGTGGCGTCGGTTTTCGTCACGGAGTTCTGACCGACATTGTTCTTGTTAGAAGACGAGTTGCCGCTTGGACCAGCCATCAAAGACCCCAGCGTGGAGCCAAACACTTCGGAAACAGAGGGCTTCTTGTTCGTCGGGGTGACGGGCGCATCCGCCCCCTTATTCGAATCGTCCTTAGAGCTATTGGAGCCAGACCCATCGTTAGAGCCAGAGCCGGCTCCGGCAGAGGAATCGCTCAAACCGTTGGAAGGTTTAGAGGAGTCATTGCCGGTCGAGCCGTTGGAGGACTCGGGAGAGCCGGTGTTGTTGCTGCCGGTACCGGTAGCAGGCTTATTCGTCTCGCCTCCATTGCTCTCATTGTTATTAGTATCGGGCTTCTCTGCGGGCTTAGACCCCTCAGGAGTCTGGCTGGAATCGGGCGTCGACGGAGGCTCCGATTCCTCAGGCTTCTTATCAGCAGCTTCGTTCTTATCAGCAGCTTCATTCCTATCAGCCGCTTCGTTCTTCTCGTCCTCGGCAATATAGACCAGACAATCCTTGAGCTCATTGCGGTAGCGGTTCTTCCAGCCCTCGTGGTACTGAGGCAGGCTTGCATACTTAGTCGCCACGTTATTGACCACGCTGTTGGAGAGCGCCGTCACAAACTCACGGTCGGTCATATCGTTGGAAAGATTCGCCCAACGGAAGAAGTCCCTGCAACCACCGGTGCCGCACATGTTGGTGATGCTCCACACCATGCCCTTGACGCAATCGGCACGACCGGAGATATCAATGCCGAGAGCACTCTTGAGCCACGCCTCGGTCACCGCATAGTACGAGTTGTACGCATACGCATCCTGCAGAGCCGAAAACTCAGAAGGGTCGGTGTTATAAGCGCCCTGGAAGGCCTCCTGCGCAATACGGCCCAGCTCGGTAAGCTGACCGTTCGCATACATGGGGTTGTTCGCGTTGGAAATCTCGCTGCCACGATCGATCGCGGACTTAAGCATGCCGTACTTTGCAGAATCGTAGTTGTAGGCCTGCTTCATAAACGGGATGAGCGACCAGCGGCGATCGAACTGATAATAGCCCAGCGCGTTATAACCGTCACCATACGAAAAGCCCTGGTTATAGTTACCGTGGCTCTCGTATTTAGTGAAATACTTCATCTCGTCAGTCACGTTGACAAACGAGACGCCCTGGACCGACCTCAGCACGCCCGAGAAGGACTGCTGGGTGTAAAGGCCCTTATCGATATCGGTGGCATCCGAGGCAACGCCCGGCGTGGGCTCCTCGGCAACAGCAGTCACAGGCGCGGCAACGGCGCCAAACGAAAGCGCCAACGTCAGGCCCGCCACAATCGCGGAATGCTTGGGCTGCATAAGATCCTCCCTGCATTGGTGTAGTTAAAGTGCAGTTTGCAAAGATGAACCTAAGTATTGCAGCTCGCCCGTTGTTGCACAACAACCCCTCGGTAAACGGCAACAACCCTCCGCGAAATCTTAAGGAATTAAACAAACTGGTCGTCAGGCGCCAACAGAAGCTCGCCGTAACGTTCCATCAGCCCGTCCCTCAACTGGCAGAAAGCAGGGATATAGACGTTCAAAATGCGCTGAATCAAATCTTGAGCGAGCTTGTTGTCGTAGATATGGACGTTCGTATTGCGGTCTCTGAGCATATCTAGCCAGGCTGCCTCATCAATAAAGTCGTAGAATCGGTAGGACTCCTTCAAGATGGCACGAGGAGACCCCGACGCGGCAAGCGTGGCACCCTCATACTCGAGCAGACGCTTAAGGAGCTTCCAGCTCAGTTCAAATTGAAGATTGAACTTATTAATCAATCCACTCTGAACAAAATCATTGTTGAGATCCTGATTGGGCGCATCCTCAAGATTCACCAAGGCGCTGGCAAAGTTCTCATATTTTTTCATACAGAATCACACCATCCCTGGCAATTTCATCGAGCAATTGCTGCGATAAGGACTCGTCGAGATTGACGACATCTACATCTAAAAGAGTATCAAGACGCTCCTCGATCAAATATGAGAAACGGCCGAAATCCCGACAACCTGCTACGGCGATGTCAATATCGCTCTTAGGCAAACTGTCACCTCGAGCGCGAGAACCAAACAGCACAACCTTCTCGGTGTCACATTCCCGAGCAAAAACTTCGATTTGCTTGTACACCTTATCGAGAGATGTCATTTGCAGCCCTTACAGCTTAATGTCAAAGTTGATCTCGGGGACGGTGGCCAGGTCTGCCAGCGTCACACCGTCGACGTACTTTTCGATCACATCGTCCAGACCGCGCCAGAACTTGACCGTTGAGCACAAGTCGCTGCGGGTGCAGCTGTTGTCGATGCCATCGCACGCCACCGGAGCCGTGCTGCCCTCGACGGCACGCAAGATGTCGCCGGCGCGCACCTCAGCCGGGTCCTTGGCCATCATGTAGCCGCCGCCCTTGCCGCGCACGCTCTTAAGCAGGCCAGCCTTCATAAGCGGACGCACCAGCTGCTCCAAATACTTTTGCGAGATATGCTCGCGGTCGGCGACCTCGCGCAGGGCAATCTTGCCCTCGGCGTCGCCAAGCGCTGCGATATAGATCATCAATCGGAGGGCATAGCGGCCCTTGGAAGAAATGAGCATACCTACCCTTCCATAACGCTGGGGACAAACATAACCGATAAATTTGTCCCACATCTAGAAAAGTCGAGTGGATTAGTCGGGTTTTCCCTTGACTAACGCCGAACCCATAGTAACTTTATTCCGAGAAGATTCCTAGGGTTTAGTACACCTATGAGTACACCATATACAGAGAGGGACAGCATGAGCGCAAATCCACTGCTTTCCATCGAAGGTCTGACCGCCTCCGTGGACGAAAAGACCATCCTCCACAACGTCAACCTCAACGTCGCCGCCGGCGAGACCCACGTGCTGATGGGCCCCAACGGCGCCGGCAAATCCACCCTGGGCCACCTAGTCATGGGCGACCCCGTCTATACCGTCAACGACGGCCGCATCGTCTTTGACGGCCAGGACATCACCGAGCTCACCACCGACAAGCGCTCCCGCGCCGGCCTATTCCTGAGCTTCCAGGCCCCGGTCGAGATCCCGGGTGTGCCGCTGTCGAGCTTTTTGCGCGCCAGCATCGCCGGACGCCCCGGCCTGGAGATGAAGGGCAAGGAGTTCCGCCGTCGCGTCAAGGAACTCGCGGCCGAGCTCAATATGGATACCGCCTATCTCAACCGTGAGCTGGGCGTGGGCTTCTCGGGCGGCGAGAAGAAGAAGGTCGAGATGCTCCAGCTTCTGCTGCTGCAGCCCAAGCTCGCCATCTTGGACGAGACCGACTCGGGTCTGGACGTCGACGCGCTTTCCACCGTCAGCCACGGCATGGACGCCTACCGCAAGAGCTGCGACGGCTCCATGCTCATCATCACGCACAACACGCGCATCCTGGAGCACCTTGATGTCGACCGCGTCCACGTTATGGTCAAGGGCCACATCGTGCGCGAGGACGACGCTTCGCTGATCCCCTGGATCGACAAGAACGGTTTTGAGACCTTCGAGCGCGAGGCCGCCGAGCAGCGCGCCCAGGCCGAGACCGCCGCTGCCGAGCAGCAGGCGTAAAGGGGCGACGCAATGACCAAGAACCGCACCGAGGTCGCGGACATCGACCGCAGCCTCTACGACTTCACCTATGGCGAGGAGGGATTCGAGCGCCTCGACGCCGGCATCACGCCCGACATCGTGCGCGAGATCAGCGCCAAGAAAGACGAGCCGCAGTGGATGCTCGACCTGCGCCTCAAGTCCCTCGAGATTTTCAACCGCTTCCCCGATCCGATGTGGGGCCCCTCCATCGAAGGCCTAGACATGGACAACATCGTCACCTACGTCAAACCCAACACCGACCAAAAGCACGACTGGGAGTCGGTGCCCGACGACATCAAGAACACCTTTGAGCGCCTGGGTATCCCCGATGCCGAGCGCAGCTACCTGGCGGGCGTCGGCGCGCAGTACGACTCCGAGCTCGTCTACCACAACATGCAGGACACCGCGTCCAAGATGGGCATCGTCTACTCCGGCATCGAGGAGGCCCTGCACGATCCGCAGTGGGAGCCGCTCATCCACGAGAAGTTTATGACGCTCATCCCGCCCACCGACCACAAGTTTGCGGCCCTGCACGGTGCCGTGTGGTCGGGCGGCTCGTTTGTCTACGTGCCCAAGGGCACCAAGCTCGATTTTCCGCTGCAGAGCTACTTCCGTCTCAACGCCAAGGGCGCCGGCCAGTTTGAGCACACGCTCATCATCGTCGAGGACGATGCCGACCTGCACTTTATCGAGGGCTGCTCCGCGCCCAAATACAACGTGGCCAACCTCCACGCCGGCGCTGTGGAGCTCTTTGTGGGCAAGCGCGCGCACCTGCGCTACTCGACCATCGAGAACTGGTCCAAGAACATGTACAACCTCAACACCAAGCGTGCGCGCGTGGACGAGGACGGCGACATCGAGTGGATCAGCGGCTCCTTCGGCAGTCACGTGGGCTACCTCTACCCCATGAGTGTGCTCAACGGCCGCCGCGCCCGCTCGAGCTTTACCGGCATCACCTTTGCCGGTGCCGGCCAGAACCTCGATACCGGCTGCAAGGTCGTGCTCAACGCGCCCGATACCTCGGCAACCGTCGAGACCAAGGGCATCTCTAAGAGCGGCGGTATCCAGACCTTCCGCAGCTCCATCGTGGCCACGCCCAAGGCCGAAGGTTCCAAAGCAACCGTGAGCTGCCAGTCGCTGATGCTCGACGACCAGAGCCGCTCCGATACCATCCCCGCCATGGACATCCGCGCCAAGAACGTCGACATCGGCCACGAGGCCACCATCGGCCGCATCGGCGACGACAAGGTGTTCTACCTGATGAGCCGCGGCATATCGGAGGAAGAGGCCCGCACCATGATCGTCAACGGCTTTGCCAACCCGGTCTCCAAGGAGCTGCCGCTTGAGTACGCCGTCGAGATGAACAACCTGATCAAGCTCGAGATGGAAGGAGCGATCGGATAATGAAACAGGAAACCAACACCGCTGCTACCACGCTCGAGCAGGTCAACGCTATGCCGGCCGCCACTTGGGGCTGGCTCAAGATGAACCAGACCAAGCTCGAGCTTTCGGACGAACTTGCCGCCGCTCCCGCCGAGGCCGTTGAGGTCGAGGGCCTGGACGAGCAGTTTGCCGGCTCGGCCGACGCCTTCGATACCGCCATGGACGCCATGGCCGAGCGCTTCCCCGAGCGCCGTGCCTCCGCCCCCGGCGACGCCGTCGACCGCGCCCGCATCACGCCCGAGACCGAGCTCGACGTGCCCGCCACCTCCGTCTACCAGGCCGGCGCTATCAAGCTCGAGGAGGAGCTCTCCCCCGCTGAGGCCTTCGAGACCGGCATGGGCGAGGCCGCCTACACCTATCTGGCCGATCACGCCACCAAGCGCGTCGTCATCGATGTGCCCGCGTACGGACGCGCCACGGTTACCGTGCGCGTGAGCGGTGTCGACGCCGCCGCGGCCATCGCCGCTATCGATGTCGTCGCCCGTCCGCAGGCAACGCTCGACCTGCAGATCGCCCTGGACTCCCCCGTCAACGGCCAAGGCGTCGTGGGCTCCGTGCTGCGCGTGTGCGCTCACGAGTACGCCACCGTCAACGTAACCTGCACGCAGACGCTCGATGACAGCTGGATCGCGCTCGACGACACCGGTCTGTTCCTGGACGAGGGCGCGCGCGTCAACGTGCAGCACACCGTTCTGGGTGCCGGCGCCAGCGCCACCGGCCTTGCCGGCGACCTGCTGGGCGACACCGCCAAGGTGACCATCGATACCGATTACCTGGGTGCCCGCGAACAGGTGCGTGACTTTAACTACGAGCTGCGCCACCGCGGCCGCAAGACCGAGTGCGAGATCGACGCCAACGGCGTGCTGACTGGCACGTCAAAGAAGGTCTACCGCGGCACCATCGACCTCGTGCACGGCTGCAAGGGTGCCGTCGGCACCGAGCGCGAGACGGTGCTCTTGGCCAACAAGGGCGTCGACAACAAGACCGTTCCCGTCATCCTCTGCGACGAGGACGACGTCGCCGGCAACCACGGCGCCACCATCGGTCACGTCCGCGACGAGCAGCTGTTCTACCTCGCCTGCCGCGGCCTTGACCAAAACGCCGCCGAGGACCTGTTCATCCGCGCCAAGCTGGAGGACGCCGCGCTTTCCGCCATCGACGAGCGCACCCGCGCCGCCGTCGTTCGCTTGGGCAACAACCTAATCGACAACTTTGAGGAGGAGCTCGCATGATCGACACCGAGCACGTTAAATGCGATACCTGTACTGCCCCCGAGCCCATGGAGCTCGACGCCAGCGACGAGGCCTCGCGCGGCTGGCCTACCGTCGACATCGAGACCAATCCCTACAAGGCGCAGTTCCCGCTGTTCCAGCAGCACCCCGAGATCGCCTTCCTCGATAGCGCCGCTACCGCACAGCGCCCCGCCTGCGTGCTCGACGCCGAGCGCGACTTCTACCAGCGCATGAACGCCAACCCCCTGCGCGGCCTGTACTCGCTGTCCGTCGAGGCCACCGAGGCTATCGCGAAGGTGCGCCAGCAGATCGCCGATGTCATCGGCGCCCCCCAGGCCAACGAGGTCGTCTTCACCCGCAACACGAGCGAGTCGCTCAACCTGGTCGCCAAGAGCTTTGCGCCCACGGTGCTGGAGCCGGGCGACGAGGTCGTCATCACCATCATGGAGCACCACTCCAACCTGATCCCGTGGCAGCAGGTCTGCCGCGAGACCGGCGCCAAGCTCGTCTACCTCTACCCCACCAAGACCGGCCAGCTAACGACCGAGGAAGTTCTGTCCAAGGTGGGCCCCAAGACCAAGATCTTGGCCGTGGGTCAGGTCTCTAACGTGCTGGGCGTTGAGAATCCGGTCAAGAACCTCGGCAAGCTCGTGCACAAGTACGGCGGCTATCTGGTCGTCGACGGTGCGCAGTCGCTGCCGCACATGCCGGTCAACGTGGCCGATCTGGGCGCCGACTTCTTTGCCTTTAGCGCGCACAAGGCCATGGGCCCCATGGGCATCGGCGTGCTGTGGGGCAAGATGGACCTGCTCAACGCCATGCCGCCCATGCTCACCGGCGGCGAGATGATCGATTCGGTCACCGAGCAGGACGCCGTCTGGGCGCCCGTCCCCGAGAAGTTCGAGGCCGGCACGCAGGATGCCGCCGGCATCTTCGCCACAGGCGCCGCCCTCGACTACCTCGTCAACACGGTGGGCTACGAAAACATCCAGGCCCGCGAGCAGGCACTCGTCCACTACCTGATGGGCGAGCTCATGCAGCTCGACTTTGTCCAGATCATCGGCTCGATCTACTGGGACAACCACCACGGCGTCGTGAGCTTTAACGTCAAGGGTATCCACCCGCACGACGTCGCGAGCATCATGGACATGGACGGCGTCTGCATCCGCGCCGGTCACCACTGCGCGCAGCCGCTGCTTACCTGGCTGGGAGTCGAGAACCTCGCCTGCTGCCGCGCCAGCGTGGCCTTCTACAACGACAAGGCCGACATCGATAAGTTCATCGCCGGACTGCATCACGTTTGGAGCACGTTCAATGGGTAATCTGTACACCTCCACCACGTTTATGGAGCACAACTCGCACCCCGACTATAAGTACGAGATGGATACCCCCACGCACGAGCACGAGGGCATCAACCCCAGCTGCGGCGACGAGCTCACCTTGCAGCTGCGTGTCGAGAACGGCGTGATCGAGGAGGCCTCATTTACCGGTCATGGCTGCGCCATCAGCCAGGCCAGTGCCGATATCATGGCCGACCTCATCACCGGAGAGACGGTCGAGGAGGCTCGTCGTCTGGCAGGGCTCTTCCTCGCAATGATCCGAGGCGAGCGGCTCTCCGAGGAGGACCTGGAGGACCTGGACGAGGCCGCCCAGCTCCAGGACATCTCGCACATGCCCGCCCGTGTCAAGTGCGCCGAGCTCGCCTGGCGCACCCTCGACGGCATGCTCGAGGGGTAAAATAATCAGTAATAGTTGTCTCAAATCTGAAGAATTCTGTCGGCCGAATCGCTTAGCTTTCGCGATTCGGCCATTTTCTTTTCTACCTTTATTTCGAGCCCTCGGCCTGCGCGTCCACCAGCGCATAAGCGCGCACAATACGAGAAACGGTGCTTTTGCCAATCCCCGTATATCGCTCAATCTGACGCACCGTGAAACCGGCATCGTGCAATCCAACAATAACGGTATCGCGCTGCGCCTGCGGTGCGGCTTTAACCCCGCGGAGTGAAACCCCGAGGCTATTCGCCAACTTGTCGGCAAAGGCGTGGCGTTCCCACTCCGTCTCTTTCATATCGCGCAGCGACGGTTCACCGCCGTCGGGCGTCGAAAGCGAATAGGCAGCAAAGTCCTCGGCAGAACCAAAAAGCTCAAGCACGCAAGAAGGATCGGAAAATCCCCTCGTGACATCGGCCGCATCACTGTCGTAAGTGCGCAGATGCTCCGCAAAGCTGCTCCAGGGGTAACGCTCGATTAGACTCATGCCCGCCTCCTGCGGACCGGCGTGAACGGAGCGAATAGCCTCCATCACCTGCCAGTCGGTATCGAGCGAGCGGCGCTCAAAACGGTCCTGAAACAGACAGCCCGCGCGCCCGATACGTTTATTGAACCGACGAGCATACGTCAACAGCAGCCGCTGCATGGCTGCACTCATCGCGTCCTCATAATCCGCGAGTACCAGGTGCACATGGTTGCTCATAAGGCACCATGCCACGACCGTCACGCCGGCATCACGGCAGCAGTCGCGCATTAGCTCCAAAAACTCCCACCGGTCGTCATCGGTCTCAAAGATGATCTGCTTTCCGGTGCCACGGGCACAAACATGGTAAAAGCCGGTGACCGTTCTCCAAACGCGCTGCACGGCACCCCCTTCAGCGGCAACAACTTGCGCCTTCCAATACACCACGATTGAAGCGTACTATCAAAACAAACACGTAAAATGGCATCCGCGCACGGCAAATGGCAGTAAACAACCGGCGAACGGCACTTCGGCGCAGGTCGGACAATGCGAGGTTTCCGCAAGCTGACCAAAAACGACAAATATAAGACACACGCTTCTAATGAATTATTCTCAGTTAAATCGTTTCAATTGAAAGTTCCGCGCTTCTCGCTACGAAAACTGAGCCGTTCGCCGAATATTCCGTGCATTTCGCGGTATTATAGGGGCTGCATGTCATGTCCCTTTCGAAGGGTCGCCCGGCAATCGCCAGCCACGACCCCCAGACGGGACGCCAACACGATAGAGAGGAGAGGCATGCAGTACTCACAGGAAGTGGAGAACATGTGCCCCGTTGCCAAGGGTGCATACCACGGCCCCGCACCCATCCCCGAGGAGGGCAAGTGGGTCCAGGCTAAGGAGATTTCCGACATCTCCGGTCTTACGCACGGTGTGGGTTGGTGCGCACCTCAGCAGGGCGCCTGCAAGCTCACGCTGAACGTCAAGGACGGCATCATCGAGGAGGCCCTCGTTGAGACCATCGGCTGCTCGGGCATGACCCACTCTGCCGCCATGGCTTCCGAGATCCTTCCCGGCAAGACCATCCTCGAGGCCCTCAACACCGACCTCGTCTGCGACGCCATCAACGTCGCTATGCGCGAGATCTTCCTGCAGATCGTTTACGGCCGCAGCCAGACCGCGTTCTCCGAGGGCGGCCTGCCCGTAGGCGCCTCCCTCGACGACCTCGGTAAGGGCCTTCGCTCCCAGGTCGGCACCATGTTCGGCACTAAGGCCAAGGGCGCTCGTTACCTCGAGCTCGCTCAGGGCTACGTCACCCGCATGGCTCTCAACGACAAGAATGAGATCATCGCGTTCGAGTTCCTGAACCTCGGCAAGTTCACCGACGCCGTCAAGGCCGGCAAGACCCCCGAGGAGGCCATCGCTGGCGCTATGGGCCACTATGGTCAGTGGGAGAACGCTGCCAAGTACATCGACCCGCGCACCGACGAGGAGACTCACTCCGTCGCCAGCGTGTTCCCGGTTCACGAGTAGAAAGGGAGGGAAATAACTATGACTGTTACGTTCGAAGGTTACGAGCGCCGCGCTGACAAGATCAACAAGTGCCTCGCCGACAACGGCATCGCCTCCCTCGAGGAAGCTCTGCAGATCTGCACCGACAAGGGCTTCAACCCGCGTGAGATCGTCAACAACACCCAGTCCATCGCCTTCCAGAACGCCGAGTGGGCCTACACCCTCGGCTGCGCTCTCGCTTTCAAGCGTGGCGCCAAGACCGCTTCTGAGGCTGCTGCCATCATCGGCGAGGGCATCCAGGCCTTCACCGTTCCCGGCTCCGTCGCCGAGGACCGCAAGGTCGGTCTGGGCCACGGCAACCTGGGCGCCATGCTGCTCTCCGACGACACCGAGTGCTTCGCCTTCCTGGCTGGCCACGAGTCCTTCGCTGCCGCTGAGGGCGCTATCGGCCTGGCTCTGAACGCCAACAAGGCTCGCAAGAAGCCGCTGCGCGTTATCCTCAACGGTCTGGGCAAGGACGCCGCTCAGATCATCGCCCGCATCAACGGCTTCACCTACGTGAAGACCCAGTTCGACTACTTCACGGGCGAGCTCAAGGTCGTCGAGACCATCCCCTACTCCGATGGTCCCCGCGCCGCCGTCAACTGCTACGGCGCCGACGACGTCCGCGAGGGCGTTGCCATCATGTGGCACGAGAACGTCGACATCTCGATCACCGGTAACTCCACCAACCCCACGCGCTTCCAGCACCCCGTCGCTGGCACCTACAAGAAGGAGCGCCTCGAGGCTGGCAAGAAGTACTTCTCCGTCGCTTCTGGTGGCGGCACTGGCCGTACCCTGCACCCGGACAACATGGGCGCCGGCCCTGCCTCTTACGGCATGACCGACACCATGGGCCGTATGCACTCCGACGCCCAGTTCGCCGGTTCTTCCTCCGTGCCTGCGCACGTCGACATGATGGGTCTCATCGGCATGGGCAACAACCCCATGGTCGGTGCCACCGTTGCCTGCGCTGTCGCCGTCGAGGAGGCCCTCAAGGCCTAATCGCGCCCGCGCGATGCTCATGTAGTTGAGCTTTAGGGCCGCTACCCACCCGGGTAGTGGCCCTTTTTTGTCCCTCCCTCAGTTGCGGTGAAATAGTTCCTAAACAGCCGCCCCATCCTTCCAAACAGGAACTATTCCACCGCAAATTCTTAGCGGTCCTCCCGGTATACCAGTTGCGAGTAAATACAGGCCATCTGACTGCTCCAGAAGCCTTGTGAGTCCCAATTTCACCGCAACTTATTGAGAAGACTATGTTGGGCGATAAAGCATCGGTAACGCCCACCTTCCATTTTGGCCCTTTACCGAATACCTATGTCTTCACGATACCTTTGCCGATCACCCGTGCGACAATGCGCGAACGAGAAAGGAATCCTATGGAATCAACTGATGTACTGGTAATCGGATCGGGCATCGCGGGCCTTTGCGCCGCCATAGAAGCAGCACGCGCGGGCGCGACCGTTGCCATCGCATGCGCTGGCAAGACCATGAGCGGATCGAGCTTCTTCCCGGGCACCTGGGGCCTCGGGCTTATTGGTCCCGTCGACAAAGACGACGAACAAGACCTTATCGACACCATCCAAACCGTCGGTGGCGGCGTTGCCGACCCCGAACTCGTCCAGACGTTCGTCCACGGCATTCCCAAGGCGATTGACTGGCTCGAACAGGATCTGGGCGTAGAACTCCAGCGTCCGCAAAGCGCCGAAAGCGCCCAGCAAAAGCAATTTATTCCCTGCTTTGACCATAAGACACGCAATTGGCGCGGCCTGACCCGAAAGCCTCTTGAAGACGCGTGTGCGGCCCAGATCAAGTCTCTTGGCATTCGTCTGCTCCCCCGACACGAGCTTATAGACCTTGTTGAAAGCACAACCGGAAAGATTACCGGCGCCGTGCTCTTCAACCAAACGGACGAGCGCATTGTGACCTTTACAGCCAAGGCCACTATCATCGCCGCCGGCGGTACCGGCGGTCTATTCGAGCGCAGCCTCACTTCCGCCGACGTGCTCAGCTCATCACAAGCCATCGCGCGGTCGCACGGTGCGTCCCTTACTAATATAGAGTTCATGCAGATGATGCCCGGCTTCATTGAGCCTAAGCGCAACCTTGTCTTTAACGAGAAGACCTGGCGCTACGTCAAGTTCGACCAGCCGGTCGATATCGCCGACGTCAAGCTGGACGATTTGCTTGAACAGCGCTCCGGATATGGTCCCTTCACTTCACGCCTGGCTTCCCGCGCCATCGATCTTGCCATCGATCAAGCGGGTGCCGAAGGCCTGGCGCTCCACTACGACTTCCCGCGAGAGAATGTCCCCGAGTTCGTGCAGACATTTGCCACTTGGCTACAAGACGAGCATGGTATCGCTCCGAGCGACGAGATACGTGTGGCGATGTATGCCCACGCCGCTAACGGCGGTATCAAGATCGACAAGACCACGTACACGGGCGTTGAGGGCCTCTACGCCTGTGGCGAGGCAACAGGCGGCATGCACGGCGCCGACCGCATCGGAGGGCTGTCGAGCGCCAATGGCATCGTATTCGGGCGTATCGCGGGCGCATCGGCGGCTCGAGCAGCACTGGACGCTCCCGAGACTGACGCACCGGTGGATGTCGCCCTCCCCGAGCATGGCATCGCTACAGCAGTCGCCGAGCGCCTAACCCGCTGCCTCAAACACACAATGAGCACCTACTGCATGATCAACAGGACCGAACCAGGCCTATCCGAGGCGCTTCAAGAGCTTGAAAGCCTACAAGACGAGGCGACGTCGCTGCATAAGCCGCACGCCAATGACAGCGAAATCGCTGCCCTCGCCCGCCTAAAGTCGCAGATTCAGCTGGCTGCGGAGATGGTCAAAGCCATGCGCAAACGGACTGAAAGCCTCGGTTCGCACTATCGAGCAGACTGAATCGATTCACACTTTGAGTTTGATCACAATTTCTCAACATGCATCGAGCCCCGTAAGTATGATTCCCCCAAGGAGAACACGCTTACGGGGCTTGAGCCGTGTTTTCCCTAAGGGAATCACGGTGCAGACAGCTCAGCTCCGCGCCCTTTCGGGTTCGACCCCATGTGAGGTCAACGAAAAAAGCGACCAGCCGAAGCCAGTCGCTTTAACATGCTTTGGTGGGCCGTCAGGGGGTCGAACCCTGGACCTTGGGATTAAGAGTCTCAAACGTGACGTTTTAGCACGCGCTGCATCTGCAAAGTTGCTGGTACCGATGCTCTCGCCAGCTCCGCACGCACTGAAACTGCATTGGAGAACGGTTATTAACGGATATGCGGCCATGCATAAAACCCCTTCCCGGCATTACCGGGAAGGGGTTCGTGCTTATGGTCTGTCGATAATCACCTGATCGCCGTCCACGTCGAGGTACGGCGTGATGGCGATGCCGCGGTCGCTCTCGACCACGATGTAGGCTCGATTCGTCGAGCGCTCGGTGGCTATATATGAGGACACGTTCTGCGGCAGATCGTAGAGTGGTCCGTCGGACTGGTCCATGACAGTGGCGACACCCGTCGCGCTCGCATCGCTGGGATGCGCAAGCGAACAGGCAACGGCGATGAGCGCGAACATGGCGATGACCGCCAGGACCGCGTAGACGACGCCGAGTAGCTTCTCGCTAAGCTTCATGTCACTCCTTGACGAGGTAGTCATCTGCCTCGGGCTTTCCGGTGGCGCGTCCGACGGCAATATAGCGGAGCTTCCCGCTGCCGCCGGTGTAGCGTCCCCAGATAAAGCCGTCCGCGGACTTATACCAGTCGTCGAGCACGACAGTCTGCCCCCTGCTGTAGGAGGCCACCACGGACCCGGAGAGGGACGGCGCCGAGCGCACGTTGAGCTTGAAGACGGTGCAGCGGTAGCGGCCCCCGAAGCCCTTGGTCTCAGTCGTATGCTGGGTCGGCTGCTTCGCGGGCGCCTGCTGAACGGGCGCGGAATTCGATGCCTTGATTCCGAAACTCTCGAGGTAGATTCGGGCCAGGTCGTCGAGGTATTCATTGAACTTCTGCAGATCGCCGCCGTTGTCGATGAAGCCGTTCTCGGCGAGGCGGTAGTTGATGCCCCTCGCGGCGGCCCTGTTGATGTTAGCGAGGTTGGATCGCTTGACGAGCTTCTGCGCCCGTCCCGGCATAAATGCTGACAACCTGGCCGACAGCGTCTTGTCGTAGGAGTCCGGACTGAACTTCGAGCTGATGATCACATGGGCACCGTGAGGTGTCTTGAGGCCGCTGGCATCCATATGCAGCTCAACGACGGGACCGTCAGCCTTGAGGCTGTTCAGCCCGCCGTCCGCATACCAGTTGCGCGAAGTGTCGCAAAGCACCACCTGATCGCCGCCAAGCTCCTTGATGCGCCTGCCGAGCGCACGCACGCGCTCGGCCTCGGTGTACCCGCCGGCGCAGCAGCCGGGGTCGCCGGCGCCGTGCCCGCAGATGACGAACAGCTTGGCCACGCTATTCACCGTCCACGTCATGGTCGAAAATGCGCATGAGCGGGGTGTCGCGAAGCTCGGGGTATGCAGCGCACACGTTCTCGAGGATGGAGGCGACCTCCATGATGATGATGTAGGCGCACACGACGGTCACGGAGACGCCGCTGAAGCCGAGGCCGGCGATATGCGTGCCGGCAAGCTCGATCATCACTGCGACCGCGATGAGGCAGCAGAGCAGGATCTTGTGGCCGAGGCCGACGCGCATCTTGGCGCTCGAGACGTTGCCGTTGATGACAGCGCCGATGAAGCCGGTCAGGATGTCCATGACCATGAATGCGCACGCGATGGCAATTGCCCAGACCTGAGGCTCGGTCAACTGGATGATGATATTGGACATGCGACCCTCCCCTAGCCGTTGCTCACGATGCTCCAGGCGCTGTCAGACCCGAAAGCGCCGGGCTCAAGCGTGTTTCCGTCAATCAGCGACTCGTAGACAGACCCGTACTTGGTGACTCGGTCGCCCTTTGCGTACGTCTTGCCGCCGACCCACTCGGGGACGTCAGCGCCGCCGGCCGTGGACGCAACGACCTTCGCCCAGTGCTGGGGGTCGGAAACGGGATCAGCCGCAGTCGCCGTGTGGCCCGAGATGGCCTTGTAGAGCGTGCCCTGCCAGAGCGCGCGGTCGCCCTGCGCGTAGACGTGGCCGCACATGTAGAGCGGATAGAGCGCCGGAACCTTCAACGCGTCATCGTCGGAGAGGGCGGCCGCCTGGATCTGCGCGAGCATGAGCGCGGCGTCCTGGGGCGTTCCGGCATCGGGAACGAGAGTCCACACCTGCCAGATGGCGCCGTCATGCTGCTCATAGGAGAGCACCGTGTGGTAACCGGCGCCGGGGTTGGGTTCCGCCGTCTCGCGAATCGGCAGGCCGGAGCCGTCCGTGGTCAGGTAGACAGACCCAGATACAAATTGTCCGTAAAACATCTTTCTCCTTAATGGTTGATTCTTTCCCAAAGCTCCGGGGCCGTATCGGGCTCAGATCCGATACGGGGCGCATGCGTCTGCAGGCACTTGTACAGGTCGCCTCCATATGCCACACGCGCGCCGGCGGCATACGAGGCCTCACCCACATACCACGGCCGGATGAGCTGGGGTACCTTCAGCGCGTCCTCATCGTCGAGAGTCTCGGCGGACATGGCGGCAAGCCGAACCGCGTCATCGCGCACCCCGTCTGGCACGACACTCCATACTTGGTAGATGGAACCGCCCTGCTGCTCATACGTCATGACTGCCTTGAAGCCCTCGGGGACCTCAGGCTCATCAGACGCGAGAATCGGGAGACCCCTCCCATCTGTCGCCAGGCGCACCGCGGGCCCGACAAGGGTCCCGATCAATGCCATTTAGACTCCTTTCTCTCGACCTCTCGTGGCAGAAATCCCACGCGCGTATCCTCTCCTTGAGAGCCCACGCGTCTGGGATTTACGGGATTGGAGACCATGATGAAAGTTGCAGAGGCCGCCTCGAGGTACATGGACGACAAGCGCGGCAGGCTGCGCGCCTGCACCCTGGCCGGATACGAGAGCGCGCTAGCGCTGCACGTCCTACCTCGCTGGGGCGAGCTGGAACTCGAGGCGATAACGCCCGAGGGCGTACAGGGCTGGATTGATTCGTTTGAGCTGCCTGGGGCCGCCGAAAAGGCATACAAGACCCTGCGGCAGGTTATCCGCTGGGCCATCCGCCGTCTCGGAGTGCGGATGTACGACCCCACCGCCGCCGGTGTCGAGCTACCGCACAAGCCGGCGCACCGACCACGCACGATGGAGGCGAGCCAGGTCCGCGCCTACCTCCGCGCGCTGTGGGGACACGAGTGCGAGGCGGTCGCGATCTGCTCGGTAACCCTCGGGCTGCGGCGCGGCGAGGCGTGCGGCCTCAAGTGGTCGGACATCGACCTGCGCACCGGCGAGGTCCGCATCCGCCGTTCGAGGCAAGTCGTGCGCGGCAATGAGGTCATCGAGGCGCCGAAGACCGAGCGCTCCGCGCGGTCCTGCTGGCTCCCCCGCTTCGCGGTCAAACGCCTGCGCACGCTGCGAAAAGGCCGCTCGGGTTGGCTGTGCGATCTGTCGCCCGACGCCATCGCGCGGCACATCAAATCCGCTTGCCGCCAAGCCGGAGCCGCCTGGACCTCGATGACGGAGTGCCGACACACATGGGCGACGCTCGCCGTGGAGGGCGGGGTCGGCATCGAGACCGTGGCCATGATGCTCGGGCACAGCGATATCGGGACGGCCTACGAGCACTACATCGTGCCGAGGCCGCGCATCTGCAAGGACGCGCAGAAAGTGGTTGAGCGGCTGATACTCGGGAGCTAGGAATCCGTATCCCACGGCGACCGGATTATGCTTTACGGAGCCCCGGGCAAGCCGTCTTGCATCTACGTGCAGCGCATCGGGCGCACCTGCATGCTCAATTGGAGCGTCAGCCAGTCGAATGCTGAATATTGGCAGGTGGACAAACGCATCCCGGAGGAGCTGCGGCCAGCTGGCAACCTCTACATGCCGGCGTGCGTGACGAACAGCAACGGCTACGTTCTCAATGTCTGCGCATATTGCTTTATAAGCAAGGACGGCGCGGTCGGTTTCAAGGTCGCCAGCGCGACGTCCGGAGCCTTTAACAGGGGTGCCTGCTCGTGGCCCATCGTCTAGTGTACGGCTCCGCCATCCGGCTAGAGCGACCCACACACCATCCGCCGCGTCTCGCCCACGACTTTGTCGTGATTGACTAGCATTCCGTATCCCGAATGAAGATCGCCACCGGCAGAGCAAATATCTACGGCTGCGA
>UQHY01000009.1:0-57783 GCA_900540975.1 uncultured Collinsella sp. | reverse complement strand
TCAATGCCGCCTCGTTTCAAGGCACCTTGCTCGCTCTGGCGGGTTTTCGCTGTCGGTACCAAAACATCGGCATCCCCAAGGGATCATTTGCACCAAAAAATGAGAGTGGATAATCTCCCGGTATGAGCCCATATTCATGCTCAAGGTGGGAGATTATCCACTCTCGTTTCGTTTGTTGATTTCGATGCCTACATTTGTAGGAACAGTTCGTGGAGGCGTGTGTCGTCGTCGAGCTCGGGGTGAAAGGTAACACCGAGCTGGTTGCCCTGACGGGCGGCGACGATACGACCGTCGACTTTCGCTAAGGCCTTGGCGTCGCCGTGGACCTCAACGATGCGGGGCGCGCGGATAAACGTCAGCGGCACTTCACCGTCGATGCCCCTTACCTGCCCCTTGGTGCGAAAACTGCCGAGCTGTCTGCCATAGGCATTACGCTCAACGAGCACATCCATGGTTGCCAGGCGCGGCGTCCCCCTATCGTCGTGGGCGGCAAGGTCGTGAGCCAGCAGAATCAGGCCGGCGCAGGTGCCCAGGACGGGCATGCCTTCAACGATACGAGCACGAAGCTCCTCGAGCATGTCCAACTCATCAAGCAGCTTGCCTTGAACGGTAGACTCGCCGCCGGGAAGTACCAGACGGCCAAAGTCCTGCTTCAAATCGGCCGCCTGCCTCAGCTCAATACAACGTGCGCCCAGCTCGGATAGTCTTGCCTCGTGCTCGGCAAAAGCGCCTTGGACCGCCAGCACGGCGACCGTCTGGTCTGCATAATCGCTCATGTGCGATCCTTTCTGCTGGACTAGCGCCCACGCTCCTCCATGATTATCTCGATTTCGTCGGCGTTGATGCCCACCATGGCCTCGCCCAGGTCCTCCGAAAGCTCGGCAATGAGCTTGGCATCGGTAAAGTTTGCCACGGCCTTGACGATGGCGGCGGCGCGCTTGGCGGGGTCGCCACTCTTAAAGATGCCCGAGCCGACAAAGACGCCCTCGGCACCCAGCTGCATCATCAGCGCGGCGTCGGCAGGGGTTGCCACGCCGCCGGCGGCAAAGTTCACGACGGGAAGCTTTCCCGTGGCATGGACCTCGCGCACCAGCTCGACCGGAACCTGCAGCTGCTTGGCTGCCTCAAAGAGCTCATCATCGCGTAATGCAACGACGTCGCGGATCTGCTTTTGGATTTTGCGCATGTGACGCACAGCCTGGACGACGTCGCCCGTGCCCGGCTCGCCCTTGGTGCGAATCATCGTGGCGCCCTCGGCAACACGGCGCAGCGCCTCGCCCAGATCGCGGGCGCCGCAGACAAACGGCACGTCAAACTGGGTCTTGTCGATGTGATAGACGTCATCGGCAGGGGAGAGAACCTCGGACTCGTCGATGTAATCGATCTCGATGGCCTGCAGGACCTGCGCCTCGACAATGTGACCGATGCGGCACTTGGCCATAACAGGGATGGAGACGGCCTCTTGGATGCCCTTGATCATCTTGGGGTCGCTCATGCGCGACACACCACCTGCGGCGCGGATGTCGGCCGGGATGCGCTCGAGTGCCATGACGGCGCAGGCGCCCGCCTCCTCGGCGATGCGTGCCTGCTCGGGCGTGGTGACGTCCATGATGACGCCGCCCTTGAGCATCTGCGCGAGCTCGCGATTGAGTTTGACGCGATCGGCCTTGCTGGTCTGTTCTGCCATGGTTGCTCCCTTGGTTGGCATGTGCATTGCTTGACGGAACATCCTATCGGGGAGCTGGGTATGGCGAAATACTCAGATTTCGAGATAATGACAAGGTCAGACTAATACCAGATTGAATGACTTAATAAGGTCAGGTGATAGGCTCATGCTTGACTACAATTTGGAAAAACGCGGCGGAGCATCGCTCTATGAGTATGTTTACCAGCAAATTCGAGATGATATCGTTGCTGGACGCATTGCGGCGGGGGAGCATCTTCCGTCTAAGCGTGCCTTTGCCAGCCATCTGGGAATCAGTGTCATTACCATCGAGAATGCATATAGCCAGTTACTTGCCGAGGGCTATATTTGCTCAAAGCCGCGTCGTGGCTACTACGCTTGTGAGCTTCCGGATGCACCGGTTTTGCCTTTGGCTGAGACGGAGTTTGATCGAGATTCCGCTCCTGCGGGTCTTAACGCACATGATGTTGATGGACGGGTCGAGCAATTCGACGCACTTTCTCCTTCCACTTTGGAGGCGGCGCGGCTTTGGCAAAGCGCACTGCGGGCGACGCTGGCATCCGAAGACGAGCGCGAAATCTTCTCACCCGCACCGGCACAGGGCACCGCTCGGCTACGACGCGCGATTGCTCATCATCTGCGCGGGACAAGGGGTATGAATGTCGACCCCAACAACATTGTTATCGGCGCGGGCGCCCAGCTGCTCGATACCATGTTGGTTCAGTTGCTTGGCGCGGACAAGGTGTATGCCGTTGAGGATCCGGGCTATTTGCGCCTGACGCGCATCTATCAGGCTATGGGCTGCAAAGTTCGACATATCCCGTTGGATGATGAGGGCGTGGACTTGGGCGCTCTGCAGAAAACCGGGGCCGATGTCCTTCACCTGATGCCGTCCCATCAGTATCCGACCGGCCTTGTGACGAGCATTGCGCGTCGCTACGCGCTGCTCAGCTGGGCAGCCGAGCAGCCGGGCCGGTATCTCATCGAAGACGACTTCGATTGCGAGTTTCGCCTTGCCGGCAAGCCGATTCCCGCGCTCGCGTCAATCGATGCCGCCCAGTCGGTTATCTATACCAACACGTTTTCGAAGAGCCTTTCATCGGCGTTGCGTCTAGCGTACATGGTGTTGCCCGATGAGCTGATGGAACGGTTTAGGCACAACCTTGGTTTTTACGCCTCATCGGTGAGCTCTGTTGACCAGGTCGCTTTGGCTCGTTTGCTGGAATCGGGTGATTACGAGCGACACGTGAACCGCGTGCGCGTGCGCGCTCGCGAGGCGCGCGATGGCCTGGCGGCGCTTGTACGGAAAGCGTTCCCGGCAGGGGAGGTCTCGATTGAGCATGCAGACGCGGGCCTTTACTGCACCGTGGCTGCAGAGCGCGGAGCGGGTGGAAGCTCTTTTGCGCAGGCTCTCACGCGCTCGAGCATCCCTTTTATCGATATCGGTGACTGTTATTGGTGTGCCGATGGCGCATCTGTCCCTGAAAACTCAAGTCAAATTCTTGTTCAGTATGACGATTTGAGTTCAAAAGTGCTTAATACCTTGGAATTGCAGCTAATGGGGGGGCACTCTGCAATCTAAGTGAGTAGACTTTTGGCGCTTTGGCGACCAGACAGTTTTGTAACAAGCTATCTACCTGCGGTTTTGAAAAGCAGGATGACCGGCCTGCTCGGGATGTTCAAAAAAGTCTACTCACTTGCCACGCAAAGTTTCTGCAGAAGAAAAAAATGGGGTTTTCAACAGGGCTTCGTCCAGCTTTTGGCAAGCTTTTGGCCAGTTGGGGAGGGCTGTTGAAAACTTAACAGTCCGTTCGGTGCCATTTTTGGTGCGTTCGCGCCAATGCGAGACGGGCTGGGTTGAAATTCGTGTTTTCCTGTGCCTATGAAAGATCTACTTTGTGACATATCGGCTTTTAGGTACTTGCGTTTGCCTCCTCAGGTCCGCGCTTTGTGTCCGCCGCTTCCGCGACCGGAAGAAGACCGGCAGCGATATGACCTCGCCCGTAACCCGACGGCTGCGGTTGCGCTCGGCTTTCCGTTGTATACATTGGTTCGGATGAGAAGCAAACGGACATGCTCTGCCAGCATTAGGCAGCGGCTGTTCCTTGGTGAGCTCCCCAGGGAATCCGTGCTGGAAACGGAACATGGATTTTTGATTACGTCTCCTCTACTGACGGCATTCATCATGTCGCGGCATCTGACGGATCTTCAGCTTCTTTTTGTGTTGGCGGAGATGTGTGGCTTGTTTGCGGTGTGCGCTCTGCCGGTGGCACTTGAGGCGGAGCTTACGCGTGCAATTGATTCGGGCGCGATTTCGACAACGTTCGGTTGGGCGCGCTGCCCGTCCGAGGACGGCGCCACTTCAAATTTATGGCGTCGAGACGCTTTGGTTTTGGGCAGAGACCTTGACCGTTTTTGTTCAGATGTTTGCGGGATACGTTACGGCAATAGATTTATGGCGGTATCGCAACTCGTCCCATTGGGTGCCGCGTCGCCTTTTGAGGTCGAGGCGTATTTGTTGCTCGGGCTGCCGCGAGCCCTGGGAGGCGAAGGTTTTTGCGGCATAGAGCTCAATGTCGAAGTGACGTTAAGCACAAGTGCTCGAGCGATTGTGGGAAAGTCCCGCGTATATATCGACCTACTTCTTTCTTCGCCGGACGGCAGGCGACAGGTGGCCATTGAATGTCAGGGAAAGGCCTCGCACGGACGCGCAGGGGATGGCTTGCGTGACGCAGACCGCATGACGGCGCTTCAGGCCATGGGCTACGATGTACTTCTCCTGACACACAGACAGATATCCGATGAGGGTAGATTCCGCGCGATCGTTAAGGCCGTATGCAGGATGCTCGATGCTAAATATCGTGATAAAAGCCCGGATGAGCAAAGGGCTGAGGCATTACTCCGGTCTGAACTATTCGTTGACTGGACAAAATTGGGAGTAATCGACGGAAAGATGCCCGTTAGGCACAAAAAGACTCGATCGTGGACGGCTGCGGTTCTAAGTGAGTAGACTTTTGGCACTTTGGCGACCAAGCCGTTTTGCAACAAGTCATTTACCTGCGGCTTTATAAAGCAATATGGATGGTGTGCTCGGCAAGTTCCAAAAAGTATACTCACTTAGTTTTTGACGAGAATCCGATGCCGAAGGCGGTCCTATTTCAGGGCGTTAACGAGTCCTCGAGACACAAAAAGGCCCGAACCATGCGGTCCGGGCCTTATCGAGCTAGAGATTGTCTCTCAGGCGGCTGGCTTAGCCAAAGTAGCGCTTGAGCAGGCCGGCGAAAGCCTTGCCGTGGCGAGCCTCGTCGCGAGCCATCTCGTGCACGGTGTCGTGGATGGCATCGAGGCCAGCGGCCTTGGCGCGCTTGGCAAGATCAGTCTTGCCGGCGGTGGCGCCGTTCTCGGCCTCAACGCGCATCTCGAGGTTCTTCTTGGTGGAGTCGGTCACGACCTCGCCCAGGAGCTCAGCGAACTTGGCGGCGTGCTCGGCCTCCTCGTGGGCAGCCTTCTCCCAGTACAGGCCGATCTCGGGATAGCCCTCGCGATGAGCGACGCGAGCCATGGCCAGGTACATACCGACCTCGGAGCACTCGCCCTCAAAGTTGGCGCGCAGATCGGCAACGATGTCCTCGGAGACGCCCTCCATCTTGGCGACGCCCACGACGTGCTCGGCAGCCCACTCGAGCTGGCCCTCCTCCTGCTTCAGGAAACGAGAACCGGGAACGCCGCACTGGGGGCACTTGAAGTCCTCGGGCAGCTGGTCGCCGTCGAACTCTTCCACATAACCGCAAACGGGGCAAACAAACTTCATGATTCGATCCTTTCGATCGATGGCGATTGTGCGCTCGTCCGGTCCCGTAAGGGCCCTCTCCGGACGTGCGTCTTGACGAGTTCTATTATCCATAAATGCAACCAAATGTGAAGCCTATTAGGAATGATTTTTAATAAAACAATTTTGAGATATGAAGATGTTGATTGATTAACGATTGGGAGGCCGTCTGCGATCTCTGCTGAGTACAATCGGGCGAGCAAATGTTGACCTATCAACAAATGAAGGAGTTTCCTTTATGCATCTAGCCCGCCGCGCCTGGTGTCGAACGTATCAAACGGTTTTTCGCATCGCATTGCCGGTACTGCCCTATACCGAGCCACGCATTTTGGAGCATGCCGAGGATGTGCCCGCGGTGCTTCAAAAGCGCTCGATCCAGAAGGTCCTTATCGTGACAGACCCTGGTATTGCACGTTTGGGGCTCACGGCAACACTCGAGCGTGCGCTTACGGCTCAGGGGATTGGCGTTACGGTCTATGCCGAAACGCGTATGAACCCCACGGTCTCGAATGTGGAGGAAGCGGCGGCGCTGTATCGCGAGAACGACTGCCGGGCCATTATCGGCTTTGGCGGTGGCTCGGCCATGGACTGTGCCAAGGGCGTGGGAGCACGTATCGCGCAGCCAAACAAGCCCATCAACAAGATGCGCGGCCTACTGCGGATTCATCGTCGCCTGCCGCTGCTCATCGCCGTTCCCACCACGGCAGGCACGGGAAGCGAGGTCACGCTTGCAGCGGTAATTACCGATGATGAGACACACTACAAGTACCCCATTAACGACTTTGTGCTCATCCCGCGCTTTGCGGTGCACGACCCCGAGTTTACGCGCGGCCTGCCCGCCTCCATTACGGGGCAAACGGGCATGGACGCCCTGACGCATGCCGTCGAGGCCTTTATCGGGCGAAGCACTACGCCCTATACGCGCAAGATGGCGCGACAGGCGGTGCAGCTCATCCGCGACAATTTGCTGGAGGCCTATGAGCATGGCGACAACATGCGTGCGCGCCGCAATATGCTTTCGGCGGCGTATAAGGCGGGAGTTGCCTTTACGCGCTCCTATGTTGGATACGTTCATGCCATCGCACACAGCTTGGGCGGGCGTTACGGGATTCCGCACGGCTTGGCTAACGCCATCATCCTGCCGCATATGCTTCGCGCCTATGGCGAAGCTGCTGCTCCTAAGCTCGCCGATCTCGCACGCATGGCCGGTATCGCGCCGGCTAACGCGCAGGACAGCCTGGCGGCCGAGGCCTTTATCGATTGGGTCGATCGAATGAACGCCGCCTTGGACATTCCCAAATATGTTTCGGGCATTCGCCGCTCCGACATTCCGCAGATGGCGGCGCATGCCGATGCCGAGGCCAATCCGCTGTACCCCGTTCCGCTTTTGATGGACCGTTTGGAGCTCGAGCGTATGTACGAGGTCGTCGCGGGTGGTATGTTTGAGGACGAGAACTAGGAGGGTCCATGAACACCGAGGAAATTGCGCGCATCGTCGGCGATCAGCGCACCTACTTTAAGACGGGCGCTACGTTTGATGTCGATGCTCGCCGCCGCGCACTGGTGCGCCTGCGCGATGCGGTTCGTGCGCACGAGGGCGATATCGCCCATGCGCTCAAGACCGATTTGGGAAAGTCGCATGACGAGGCGTATATGTGCGAGATCGGCACGTCGCTTTCCGAGATTCGCCATCAGATTGCGCATGTGGCCCGATGGAGCCGCCCACGCCTGCGCCCCTGCGACCTCGCCAATGCCATTAGTGTGTGCAAGACGCAAGCCGTGCCCTATGGCGTCACGCTCATCATGGCTCCGTGGAACTACCCGTTTTTGCTGACGCTCGAGCCACTCGCCGGTGCCCTTGCCGCGGGCAATACTGTGGTCATCAAGCCGAGCGCCTATGCTCCGGCATCGAGCGCGGTGCTCAAGCAAATCTGTGAAGAGGCATTTGATCCGCGCCTGGTGACGGTTGTCGAGGGCGGGCGCGCCGAAAACGAAGCGTTGCTCGATGAGTGCTGGGACAAGATCTTCTTTACCGGTAGCGTTCCGGTCGGCAAGCTCGTCATGGAGCGCGCAAGTAAAAACCTTACGCCCGTGACGCTTGAGTTGGGTGGCAAGAGCCCCTGCATCGTGGATGCGACGGCAAACTTGAAGGTTGCGGCGCAGCGTATCGCCTTTGGTAAATGGCTCAACGTGGGGCAGACCTGCGTGGCGCCCGACTACCTGCTGGTCGATGCGCGCGTGCACGACGAGCTGCTGGGCCTCATCAAGGAGGAGGTCCGCCGTATGTTTGGCGACCATCCACTCGATAACGAGAATTACGGCCATATCGTCAACGCCAAGCACTTTACGCGCGTGCGCGGGCTGATCGATCCCGATAAGGTCGTGCTTGGAGGTACCGCGCGCGAGGCTTCGCTCAAGATCGAGCCGACGATTTTGGACGGCGTGTCCCCCGATGACGCCGTGATGCAGGAGGAGATTTTCGGCCCGATCTTACCGGTGCTGACGTTTGATGACCTGGATGAGGCCGAGACGTTTATCACAGATCGTCCGACGCCGCTGGCCCTGTATATCTTTAGCCAGGATCGCGCAGTTCAGCAGCGTTTTGTGCGTTACGTGCCTTTTGGTGGCGGCTGTGTCAACGACACGATCATGCACTTGGCTACGAGCCATATGGGCTTTGGCGGCATGGGTGCGAGCGGTATAGGCCAGTACCATGGCCGCGAGAGCTTCGATACGTTTAGCCACAAGAAGAGCATCGTGAACAAGGCAACGTGGCTGGACGTGCCGTTTCGGTATGCGCCCTACGCAAGCTGGAAGCACAAATTCGTGCGCATGTTTGTGCATTAGGAAATGGCAGGTAATACGAACAAGTGTTCCTATTACCTGCCATTTACGTTAGACTACTGCCATGGGGTACGGATGGGCCAACTCCCTTTAGAAGGGAATTGGTATGAACGTAAGCGATGTTATTTCGTTACTGGCGTTGTTAATCGCGGCTATCGAACTCGGCCTGTTTATCGGCCGAATGAAATAGCCGCCCCCGCGTAAGCGAAGACGGCCACTTCTCACGATGTAAACGTGCACTGGAGTTGGCAAGACCCGCTGCAACGGGTGCCATCCGTGCCTCTATCTTATCTGCAAGCGCTCTGTCTCGCAAGCGTTGCGGCAACTGGGTGAAAGGTGCGAGCGGGTGAATTTGTGTCCGCACGGGCCCGTAAGCTTCTCAGTACGGTTAAGCGCCGATTTATCCGGCTGTTAGAGGAGCTGCTATGTACGAACCTTCACGTGTTCTTCTGTCATTTCACATTGCAGGATTTCAGTATGCCGATGGCGCCTTGGTCCTGGGCGATCTTAAAGCGGGCGATAAGCTGACGCTGCGTGCCGAGCGCGATAATCCCCATGACCCTGAGGCAGTTGCGATCTATTACGGCAACACCAAGCTTGGCTATGTTCCGGGAAACGAGGTCGGCCCGCTGTCCTTGATGATGTATTACGGCCACGAGGACGTGTTTGAGGCCCGCGTGCAACAGGTAGCTCCCGAGCGCAGCCCGTGGCATCAGGTGCGCGTTGGCCTCTATGTGGTGGATGCTCGCTAATCGGTAAGGGAAGCCGCCATGTTTGACGACGATGACCTGTTCGATTTGACAGATGATCCGTTTGAGTGGGATCTGCTACTCGACGACGATGAGCTGGAGCAGGATCGCAAAAAGCAAAAGGATAAGAACGCCCAGGGCAAAGGTACGAATAAAAAGGGCAAGCACCGCCGCGGCCTGTTCGGCGGGCTCTTTGGCTAACCGCAGCGCCAAAGCGTCTGTATACTAGGCACGTGTTAGACGCGTTGCGAAATGAGGACAGAGACGATGATGTGGTTTACCGCTGACCTGCACCTGGGCGACACGAATATCCTGCACGACATGGATCGACCGTTTGATTCGGTCGAGGAGATGAACCGTAAGGTCGTCGATGCCATCAATGAGTGCGTGGCGGCGGACGACCGCCTCTATATCCTGGGAGACTTTACGTATCGCTTGCCCATGGCGGAGGCGGTGCGCCTGCGCGAGCGCATCGAATGCCAGAACGTGACACTCATCCGTGGCAACCATGACGGCGACTGGGAAGATTCCGGCGCACCGCAGATTTGGGAAGACGTGCGTGATTATCTGGAGATTGCCCCCGGCTATGCCAAGGGCCATCGTCTGGTGATGAGCCATTACCCCATGCTCAGCTGGAATGGTAAGGCGCGTGGCGCCATCATGCTGCACGGGCATATCCACAGCAGGGGAGACCGCACCAACGCGCGCAACCGCGATCGTGAGCGCTCTATCTTTCGCTACGATGTCGGTCTCGATGCCAACGAGTACAGGCCCGTAAGCCGTGATCAAATCCTTGGCTTTTTTGGACTGTAATTCGAGGTGCAGGTAGAATGAACGCGCCGTGTGGATGGTCTACACGGCGTGTGTTTGCAGGAACGGTGATTCCATGAGGGCTATCCAGCGCATTAACCACAACGCTGCCATCTGCGAAGATGGTGCGGGGCGCCAGCTTATCGCGTTGGGTCGTGGTATCGGTTTTGGCGACATACCGCACGAGGTCGATCTTGACGTTATTACGCGTACCTTTTACGGCATCGATCCAAAGTATCTGGCGTTCATCGACGAGGTCGACCCCGAGGTGCTTGAGTTTTCTGCTCAGCTGGCAGATATTGCGACCGGACAGCTTTCGTACGAATTGAGTCCTAATCTGCCCATTACGCTGGCAGATCATATCCAGTTTGCTATTAAGCGCGCCCGCGAACATATGGTGGTGTCGTTGCCGCTCAAGCGCGATCTGGAGCAGCTGCATCCCATTGAATACCGCTTGGGCGAGCTGGCTGTTCGTGGCATTAAGAAAACTTTTGCCGTTCGCATGCCCCAGAGTGAGGCCGCGGGTATCGCCATGTCGATTATCAATGCGGCGATTAAGCCGAGCGAGCGGCGCGTGCTTGCAGAACAGCACGAGGAGCATCTCCTCGATATGACGGTTGCGATTATTCAAGAAGAGTTGGGCGTGACGGTCGATCGCTCGTCGTTTGCCTTTACTCGTTTCGCCACTCATGTGCGCTATCTGCTCGATCGCGTGGCAAAGAAAGAGCCGATTGATACCGAGAACTCAGGTCTTTACGACGTGCTCGTGGAGCAATATCCTGCGGCATCACGTTGTGCTCATCGTATCGACGACCTGATTCAAGAGACCTTTGGCGAGCCATTGGCCCAAGAAGAGCTCGTCTATCTGATCATGCACGTGAATCGCGTGGCTCCTGCAAGCTTGAATAAATAGGGTCTCTGGCGTTTTATTTCCGTCGTAGTGACCGTTCGCGGGTCGTTTTCTACCGTTTGTCGGTAATCTGAGTCACAGTAAACGTATCTGCCGCATATACTCGCCGTGTGTTGGGTGTTACTCACGGCGCAGCTCCGAGAGGCACTACCGATTCTGCCGAGGCCATTGTTGGGTCTCTGTCGGTTGTGCGCGGGGCTTTTTTCATGTCGATCCACCCGGGAATCACATGTAATCAAATCTCTTGCCAACGGGCATCGCGCGCTGCGCAGGCGCGAGCGGAATCGTGCGTCTTGACGCTGTGGAACCCCACAGACCTTTAGTTGGAAGAGAAGGGATTCGACATGGCTGTCGATAACAAGAAGATTGCCGAGGATGTGCTTGCTGCCGTCGGCGGCGCCTCCAATGTGACGAACGCGACGCACTGCATGACCCGTCTGCGTCTGAACCTTAAGGATCAGTCCATCCCCAATGACGATGAAGTTAAGAAGATCAAGGGCGTCCTGGGTGCCCAGTGGTCTGGCGGCCAATATCAGGTCATCATCGGCCAGAACGTGCCGAAGGTCTATGACGCCGCCATTGCGTTGGGCGTTAAGGGCGAAGGCTCCATTGACGAGAGCCTCGATGGCGGCGCCAAGGAGCCGCTGACGCTTAAGACCGCGGGCATGGCTGTCTTGAATTACCTGTCAAAGTCGGTTGTCCAGCTAATCCCTATTATGCTTGCGGCGGCAATGTTCCGTACCATTGCTGCTATCTGTGGTCCGACCATGCTCAACATCTGGTCGGCTGACAGCGAGATCTATAACCTGTTTAACAGCTGGCTGTATAACGCAGGGTTCTACTTTATGCCAATCTTCTTAGGCTGGTCTGCGGCAAAGCAGCTCGGTGCAAGTCCTCAACTTGGCATGATGCTTGGCGGCGTGCTTATCGCCCCCGACCTTATTGATTTGGTCGGCGCTGCTGCAGAGACTGGTGTAACGACGACGAGCGTCTATGGCCTTCCCGCAATGCTCAATAACTATTCCTCTACCGTTCTTCCCATCGTTTTGAGCGTTCCGGTGATGTGGCAGGTCGAGAAGTTCTTTAAAAAGCACGTTCCCGATGCACTCGCAACGGTATTCAACCCATTCTTCACCATGCTTGTGATGGTCCCTGTTGCACTGTGCGTACTGGCTCCTATTGGCTCCTTTTTGGGCGATGGCTTGGGCAACTTTATGTTCTCGCTTGGCAATTCTGGTGGAATTGCGACCGTTATCGCCATTGCGCTGATTGCGGCGTTTTGGGAGTTCCTGGTTATGACGGGCATGCATCAGGTCCTTATTACGCTTGGGATGGCGATGCTTGTCCAGAATGGTTTTGATGCCTGCGTGTTTGCCGGTGCAACAATTGCTTGCGCTGCCTCTTGGGGCATGGCCTTCGGTGGATTTCTGCGTATTCGTGAAAAAGACGAGAAGAGTCAGATGCTGGGATTCTTTATTTCCGCACTGATTGGCGGCGTCACCGAGCCCGTACTGTATGGCTGCGGATTCAAGTACCTGCGTACGTTTGGCGGCCTTGTTGCCGGTGGTCTCGCAGGCGGCTTGGTTACTGCCCTTGCTGGCTGTAAGGTCTATGTTATTGGCAACGCAAGTATCATCTCGGCTGTTGCGGGCTACGCGGGAGGCGGAAGCGCGAATTTCTTCTGGGGCTGTGTCTCCCTTGTCGTGGGTTTTGTTGTTTCTGCTGCTGTCACGTATCTCTTTGGCTTTACCAAGGAGCAGCTCGAGGAAGATGCTGCTGCCGTCAAGGCTTAAGGTGTCAACTTAGCTAGGAGAATTGGCTGGGCACTTGGCTATGCTCCAAGTGCCCCTTTCCATGGATTGGAGTCGTTATGAAGCAATTGCTTCTTCGTGCCGATGATATCGGTTATTCGTATGCCGTTGACCTGGGGATTGCCAGAAGCGTCAACGAGGGCCTGGTGCGCTCGGTGGGCCTTATGCCCAATATGCCCGAGGCAAAGCGTGGGTGGTCGCTTGTGGCGGATGCCGGCATTGCAGTGGGCCAGCATACCAACGTGTGCTTGGGCAAGCCGTGTGCCAATCCGGCGCTCATCCCGAGCATGCTCAACGAGAACGGCGAGTTCCATAGCAGCCGTACCTTCCGTGAGCATTTTAAGCGCGGTGAGGAGCTGATAGACTTCGACGAGGCCTGTATTGAGATTCGCGCACAGCACGACCGTTTTGTCGAGATTGTGGGCCGCGAGCCCGATTACTTTGAGGCCCATGCCGTCATGAGCAAAAACCTTAACCGAGCGATCTCGGCAGTTGCCCAGGAATTAGGCCTTAAGGAGCAAAAGGCGAGCTTCGACCCCACGGCGGTGGTGCGTTGCGGAGATACCGACCTGCACATGGTAATGCGCTCGATGGAGCCGGACTACGAGCCCAAAGAGGCAATCATGCAGACGGTTCGCGAAATGGCCGATGGCGAGACGGTCGTCTTCGTATGCCATCCGGGCTATCTCGACCGCTTTATTCTCGAGAATAGCTCGCTTACGACCGATCGTACCAAGGAAGTCGATGCGCTGATCGATCCTGAGCTGCGCACTTGGCTCGAGTCTCAACCTGATCTTCGCTTGATCGACTATCGCGACCTGTAAGGAACCAAACCACCACAAAGGGGAACAGGCGCCTTTGTGGTGGTTCTGGCGCCGTTGCCATTCTGGCGGCGGCGCCTTTTTTGTCCGCGCGGCGCGGTAGAGTGTAGGCGGTTGAAATTTGCGTCCATCGAGGAGCTGCTATGAACGAGATCAAGTGCCCGCATTGCGGCGAAGTCTTTAAGGTCGATGCGTCCGGCTATGCGGATATCGTCAAACAGGTGCGCGATGCCGAGTTCTCGCGCGATCTTGATGAGCGTGTAGCGGCGGCTCGACGTGAGGGCGAGCAGGCGCTGGAGCTTGAGCGTTCGCGTTCGGCGTCTGCCCTGCAGGAGGTGGAGTCTCAGCGCAACGCTCAACTTGCCGAGCAGAAAAACGCTGCGGCTCAGGAGCTGGCACAAGAGGTTGCCAAGCGCGATGCCGAACTTGCCGAGTTGCGCGCCAAGCTTGAGGGCGCTGCCACAGAGCGCGAGAGTGCAAGCCAGCGCGCGGCGGCTGAGGCCCGTGCCGACGCTCAAAAGGAGAATGCCGAGCTTCAGCGCGAGATTGACAATTTGCGTGCGCAGCTGGGACGCAAGGATGACGAAGCCAAGCTCGTCGAGTCGGCGGCGCGCAATGCTGCTCAAAACGATTTAGCTGCACGTGATGCTCAGATTGCTGAGCTACAGGCAAAGCTCTCTGCTGCGGATAAGGCCCAGGAGATGGCCCTTGCCGCCGCTGCGGCAGAGTCTCAGCGCGAACTCGATGCCGCACGCGGCGAGGCTGAGCGCACGCTTGCCGACTATCGCGCGAAGGTACAAGAGAAGTTTTCCGCCGCAAAGGCTCAGTCCGAGCAAGAGGCCGAGGCCCTGCGCGCGCAGCTGCGCGAACAGGAGCTGACGGCCAAAATGAACCTATCGGAGGCGGTCGCCGCGGCGGAACGAGAGCGCGATGAGGCTCGTGCCAAGCTGACGAGTGAGCTGGCGGTGCGCGATTCGCGCGAGGAACAGGCCAAGGCGGCACACGAGCTCGAGCTTGCGCAGGCCAAGCGCGCGAGCGATGACCTGATTCGCTACAAGGATGAAGAGATTGAGCGCCTTAAGGACATGAAAGTCCGCCTGTCCACCAAGATGGTGGGTGAGTCGCTCGAGCAGCACTGCGAGACCGAGTTTAACCGTCTGCGCATGACGGCATTTCCTAACGCGTACTTCGAGAAAGATAACGATGCGTCCGAGGGCACCAAGGGCGACTTTATCTTCCGCGAGTGCGACGCAAGCGGCAACGAGGTCATTTCGATTATGTTCGAGATGAAAAACGAGAACGACGAGACCGCGACCAAGCATAAAAACGAGGACTTCTTTAAGAAACTCGATCACGATCGTCGCCAGAAAGGCTGTGAGTACGCGGTGCTCTGCACGCTGCTCGAGCCCGAGAGCGAGCTTTACAACGCCGGTATCGTGGATGTGAGCTACCGCTACGAGAAGATGTACGTGATTCGCCCACAGTTCTTTATTCCCATGATCACGCTTCTTCGCAACGCTGCCATGGGTTCGCTGCGCTATAAGCAGGAACTGGCGGAGTACAAACAGCAGAATATCGACGTCACAAACTTCGAAGCCAAGATGGAGAAGTTCAAGGACGGCTTCTCGCGCAATTACAACTTGGCGAGCAAGCAGTTCGAGTCGGCAATCAAGGAGATTGATGCTGCAATTAAGCAGCTCGAGAAGACCAAGGATGACCTGCGTCGCAGTACCGAGAATCTGCGTCTGGCCCACAACAAGGCCGATGAGCTTACCATTCGTAAGCTCACCTGGGGCAACAAGACCATGAAGGTGGCGTTTGACGAGGCACGCGAGGGTGCGACAGACGCGGGCGATGAACCTGCCGAGGCAGATTCGTATGAGGTCGAGGATGCCGAGTAGGGGATAGCGGATAGTGCAAAAGCGGGGCCGCTGGCGATGTTGCCAGCGGCCCCGCTTCGTTTCGTTCCATTGCGCCCGGCTAGTCCTCGAGCAGGTCCTCGATAAAGCCGACGCGGTAGTTTTTGAAGATGACCTCGCCGCCGTCTTGCGTGGCGTCCAGATCGACATCGCCCATGATGCCAAAGTCGTGGTCGCCATCCTCGTCGGCAAAGATCTGGTGCACGTGCCATACGTGCGCGGTCTTCTCGTCGGACTCATCGATGGAAAACATCGCGGCACTGCGGGCATCTCCGTCGGTGAGGATTTCCTCGTGCTGCTCGTGGTAGGCGTCGAGTGCTTTTTGCCAGCGGATCTCGCTCATGCCCCAGTCCTCGTCGAGCTCGCCCAGGTCGCGCACGTGTCCGCGGGCTGCAAGGGTCACGCGGCGGAAGAGTGCGTTGCGCACCAACAGCGTGCAGCCTCGGCGGTCCGCTACGACCTCGTCGATGCCCTGTGGCGGCGCGGCGTCGAGGGCTGCCGGGTTGCCGGCGTTCTCCCACTCGTCCACCAGGCTCGAGTCCACCGAGCGCACCACAAAGCCCAGCCACGAGATAATGTCGCGCAGGCGCTCGTCGCGTTTCTCGATGGGTACGGTGCGGTCGAGCGAACGGTAGGCCTCTGCCAGGTAGCGCAGCAAAATGCCCTCGGAGCGGGCGATGCCGAGCTTTTGAATGTAACCCTTAAAGTCGCTCGCGCTTTCCAGCATATCGCGCAGGACGCTCTTGGGAGAGAGCTGGTAGTCGTTGGCCCAGGGCACTTCCTGGCAGTACTTGTCAAAGGCGGCATCGAGCAAGTCCTCGAGCGGCTTTTCGTAGGTGACATCCTGGATGCGCTCCAGGCGTTCCTCATATTCGACGCCGTCGGCCTTCATTTCGGCCATCGCGCGGTCGCGCGCGGCGCGCTCCTGTGCGCGCAATACCTGCTTGGGGTCCTCGAGCGTAGCCTCGACCATCGAGATGAGGTCCATGGTATAGGTCTCACTCTCGGGGTCGAGCAGCTCCAGCGCGGCAAGCAAAAACGGCGAGAGCGGCTGATCGAGCGCAAAGTCCTCGGGCAGATCGACCGTCAGTGCATAGTCGATGTCTGGTGCGGCGTCAGTCGGGGCGTCGGGTGCGGGCGGCACCTCGGTGCGAACGACGACGCCGGAATCGATGAGCGTGGCGAAGATTTCGTCGGCACGAACCTCGAGCTTTGCCTTTTCCTCGGGGGTCTGCAGGCTTGTCTCGATGAGGTCGTGTACGCGGGCACGGGCGTCGCCGCCCTGCTCGACCACGCTAATCACCATGGAGTGCGTGATGCGCAGGCGCGGCTTGAGCGTTTCGGGCTGCGTCTCGATCAGGCGCTCAAAGGTCTGCTTGTTCCAGGTGACAAAGCCCTCGGGGGCCTTCTTCTTTTTAATCTTGCGGAGCTTCTTGGGGTCGTCGCCCGCCTTGGCCATGAGCTTGGCGTTCTCGATCTCGTGCTCCGGGGCCTCGGCGATGACCATGCCCTCGGTGTCAAAGCCTGAGCGGCCGGCGCGACCGGCAATCTGATGGAACTCGCGGGCGCGCAGACGACGCATCTTGTAGCCATCGAACTTGGTGAGCGCGGTGAGCACCACGGTGTGGATGGGTACGTTGATGCCGACGCCGAGCGTATCGGTGCCGCAGATGACGGGCAGCAGGCCCTGCTGCGACAAGCGCTCGACCAGCAGACGATAGCGCGGCAACATGCCAGCATGGTGCACGCCGACGCCGCAGCCGAGCAGGCGCTTGAGAATCTTGCCAAAAGCCGTGGAGAAGCTCGTGCCTTTGGCGGCTTCCTTAATAGCCTCGCGCTGCTCCTTGCTGGCAATGCCAAAGTTGGCGAGGGATTGCGCCGTCGCAAGGGCGGCATCCTGGCTAAAGTGCACGATGTAGAGTGGGGCCTCGCCGCGACGCATCGCGAGCTCGACCGTGCCCTCGAGCGAGGTCGTCACGTAGTCGTAGCTCAGCGGTACGGGGCGTGGGGCATCGATGACCAAGTCGCAGGTGGCGCCGGTGTGTTCCTCGAGTGAGGCGGCGATCGCGGTGACATCGCCGAGCGTGGCGCTCATGAGCATGAATTGCGTGTGGGGCAGGGTGAGCAGCGGCACCTGCCAGGCCCAACCGCGGTCGGGGTCGGCAAAGTAGTGGAACTCGTCCATGGCCACGCAGCCCACGTCGGCATCTCCGCCCTCGCGCAGTGCGTCGTTGGCAAGGATCTCTGCCGTGCAGCAGATGACGGGCGCCTTGGTGTTGATATGCGTGTCGCCGGTGATCATGCCGACGTTATCGCGGCCGAGCACCTGCACAAGGTCGAAGAACTTTTCGCTGACCAGGGCCTTGATGGGGGCCGTGTAATAACAACGCTTACCCTGCGCCATGCCCATAAAGAGCATACCCAGCGCGACGAGCGATTTACCCGATCCGGTCGGTGTGCCTAAGATGACGTGATCGCCGGCTGCCAGGTCCATGAGGGCCTCTTCTTGGTGATCCCACAGTTCAATACCGCGATCGCTCGTCCATTCAAAGAAACGCTCGAAGGCCTGGTCGGGCGTGAGCCATGGCTCGGGCTCACTGCCATCCTCGGGCTCCCACCAGGTGGGGGAGAGCGCGCCGAGCGAGCCAAACTCGGCTTCGGTTCCCGTGCCGCCCGAGAATGAGCTGGCGGCGCCGGCGCCGGAGACGGTGCTGGCGGCGGTATCTGTCGTGGTCTGTGCCATGTGTTTGCTTTCTCTCGCGATTGTCCGCCAACTATTATGGCGTAGCGGCGGCGCGGAGCGGCAGCGCGCGAGAAAATGCAGGAAATGGGCGTGCGGTGCTAGCGTTCCTGAGGCAGGCGCTTCTTGCCTTTCCGGGCACGGTTTCTAAAGTTCTCGACGGCCTCTTCCATGCCCAGGGGTACATAGGTGAGCTCATCGAGGTTATCGGGCAGGTAGCAGGCAAGGCTTTGCTCCTGCATGCGGCCCGCCGTGAGCTGTTCGTCGGTTGGCTGCGCACCGGGTGTGGCGCAAATGCCATAGACGACGGCGCCCATCTCGCGCGTGCGGCATTCATATTCGGTCTCGGGATGCTCGGGATGGTCGCGGCGTACGTCGTCACTTACCCAAAGCGTGTCGTAGCCGGCCGCGGCAAACTGCCCCAGGGCGTAGTCGCGCAATGGCTTGCTGTCGGTGCGCAGCGTGACGGTGGCGTCGGCTGCAAAGAGCGAGCGATAGAGCATTAGATGGTCGACATGGACGAGTCGTTTTTTGGCGTACTTGGCCTTGGGCTGCGGCGTGGGAAAGTTAATGGTGATGGCATTGAGCTCGCCTGCGGCAAACAGCTGCGGCAGCGATGCGGCGCCTCGGGGCAGGACGAGTGCGTTGGATAGCTCCTGCTCGCAGATTTTCTGTGCGGCATAGGCGATGCAGATGGGCTCCTGGTCCATCCCGATAAAGAGGGTGTTTGGCTCGTGGGCCGCGCGCTCTACAAGGTACGTTCCCTTGCCACAGCCAAGATCAAGGTGAAGGTGTTCGAAGGGCTTGCTGCCAGCTGGCGCACAGGCCTTGCGCCAATCTCCGGCATAGGCCTCGGGGTTCGTCTCAATCGCATCGGCGTAGCGCTCCAGGCGCTCCTCGAGCACAAAGTTCTTAGGCGTGCGAACGTGGACGGCTCCCATGAGGCTCCTTGGTCATAAGTATGGAACGCATAGCTGCACGTTCCGTCAATGGGTTGAAAAAGGGTGGGCGCAATGTGCCCGAAAGTTGCGGTGCGGCTCGGCGACGAGTCGTCAATGCCTACAGGCGCTTAAGAATCACATAGCGGTTGAGCTCGCCGCTGCGACCGTCGGCATGGAAACGCTCAAGCTCGCGCACGGGGACCTCGCCGCTCTTGTAGAACGTACGGACGCCGCGCACCAGGTCGGTGATCTGCTGATCATCAAAGTGATGGCAATAACGGTAGGCGTGACGGTCGTTTTGCCAGCCAATGAGGTGGTCGCCGGCTTCAAACTGCGCTGAATCGTATCCCTCAAACGGCGGGGTGAGCTCGGCGCGGGCTTCGGCTCGAACGGCCTTGCGCGCCATGCGCTCGTCGTTCATAAACTCCCAAAAGCTGATGGCGATGATGCCGCCTGGGCGCGTCTGGCGCACCAGGGCGTCGAGCACGCGTACACGGTACTCGCACGACGGCACATGGTGCATAAAGCCAAAGCAGACCGAGACGTCGGCGAGCGGGGCGTCGAAAAGCACGTCGGGCGTCTCGGCGGGGTTGAGCTTCATAAGGGCATCGAGCACGTCGAGTTCCTGGAAGTGCAGGTTGGGAATGCGCAGGGCGTGGCCACGTGCATCGATAGCCAAATCCTGACACGAGTCGACGCCATAGAACTCAAACGGGCAGCTGGCATCTGCCGAGGGGTTTGCGCCGTCGACGCCCTTGGCGGCAAGTGCGCCGCCGGCGGCAAAGTTTTCGAATCGCATATTGCCGCAGGCGAGGTCGAAGACGCGGACGGGATGCTCGATCGTGGCGACGTCGAGCTGTTCGAGCGCAATGTCCATGGTGCGCACCCAGCCGGGCCACGGGGCCTGGCGCGTATCGGAGAAGGAGGCGGAGTGCTCGCGATAGAACGTGTTGTTGAGCTGGATGAGCGATGAGGCGAAATCGCGGTTCACGGCGCGGGACTCCCTCCGTTGGCGGTGCGGAATAAACAGTACGACCATACTACCGTTAACGCCGCAACGGGGACAACCAAGCTACGGGTCATTGCTTTGTTTGGACACATTTTCGCAGCTCATATGCGCCCGCAACCGCCGGTTGTCAAAAATCTCACTAGAATAGGTGGCATGCTTTTGGCGGTGGCGGATAGATTTTTAACTGTGCAAGGCGCCTTAAGAACAAAAACGGTCCGGCGGCACGGCTGGCATCACATAGGAGGAACCATGAATGTAGAAACTGCGCAGCGGCTCGCCGACCTTCGCCGCAGCAAAGGCTTTAGCCAAGAAGGGCTGGCACGAAAGCTGGGGCTGTCGCGCCAGGCGGTCAGTAAATGGGAGCGTGCGGAGAGCTCGCCCGATACCGAGAACCTGATCTCGCTCGCCAAGCTCTATGGCGTGAGCCTGGACGAGCTGCTCAATCCGAGCGATGAGATCGAGGACGATATCGAGTTTGAGAACGAGGACCGCGCCCGTCAGCGCGAGGCCGAGGCAGCAGAGCGTGCGCGTACCCACGAGGCGGCGGCGCGCGCTACCGAGGCGGCAACGCAGGCGAGTGATGCTGCGGCCAAGGCGGCGCAGGCGGCGAGCTGGAGTGCGCAGGCCGCCAATGCCGCTACGGCACAGGCGACGAGTGGCGGCGCAGTTGGCTCGACTCCGGTGAAGGGCCCGTTCCAGTCGTTCCCGTATTGGGCCGTGTGCTGGCTGCTGTTCTTTTTGCTGATGTTCCTGTTTGGTGCCGGCCCCTTTGCCGCGCTGATCTTCTTCACGATTCCCATCTATCACTGGGTGGCGCGTGCGCTCGATGGTGATTGGGCGCGTGGAGATATTCAGGTTGGTCCGGCGCCGGCGGTCGCTAGGACTAAGGGGAAGGACGTTTCCGCTTCGGTTGACGCTGACATGGCTACCGCGACCACCGCTGAGCCGATCGCCAAAGAGGGTGATGAATGATGAAGCTTTCGCATGAATCCAAGGTACGCTTGGGCGTTGGCATCGGAGCGTTTGTACTGATTATCGGGCTTGTTTTTGGCGTTTCGCGGACTTTGATTCATTTTGATGGCCCGTAGGATCTCGACGATGTTATACCCGGCTTGTCCGGTATGGACGATGTGGTTGATGACGACGATTTTATGAACGATGGCGGTAAATATTCCGCTCAGCCTCAGCAGCTTTCGAGTGTGACCTTTGATGCCGATCAATTTCGCTACCTCGATTTCGATATCAATGCGGCTACGGTGGACGTCAAGGTTGTTGATGGCAACAAGGCTCGCGTTATCGAGCGGGGACGCGTTGCCAATGGTATGGATGCCTCCAAGGCCGCGACGCAGAACATCGCATCCGTCGAGGACTCGACGCTCAAGGTTTCCCAGTTTGGAAGTGATGACGATAAGGCAATCGATCGTTCAATTACGGTCGAGCTGCCGCGCCGTGTTGCCGAACATCTGAAGGGGATCAATGCGCACGTGGGCTCGGGTGATCTGCAGATTGTCGGTGTCATCTGTGATGGTTTTGACCTTTTCCTGGGTGCGGGAGATGTAGAGTTTACGGGCAGCGTGACTGATGCGCTCAGTGTTGAGGTCGGTTCGGGCGATGTGACGTTCGAGCTCTACCAGGCCCCCGCGAAGTCGATGGACGTAAGCGTGGACTCGGGCGATGTGGAGATGACGGTTCCGAACTCTACGGGCTTTAAGGCGAGCCTTACTCTGGGTAGCGGTGACTTCGAGAGCGATTTCCTTCCGCTTGACTACGATGGCGAGACCATTTTGAATCTTGAATTCGATAATGGCGATAAGTCCGCCACGTATCGTTTTGAGGTTGGTTCGGGCGACATGTCATTTGATTCAGAGTGACGGGCGGTTATCGAAGACCTATAAACCATAGCTGCGCTGTTTGATGGAGGCACCGGAGCCGTGACGGGCTCCGGCGCCTTTGCCTTTACAATGGGGGCATGGAACAGATTATCTTGAACATACTCGAGGCTCTGCGTCGCGGCGAGACCGTAGACGACAAAGCGCTCGTCAAACTGATACATGCCGAGGCGCGCCGTGAGGGCGCCGACAAACGCGATTTGGCCAAGCGCCGTCTGCTGCCGTTCTACCAGCGGGTAAAACGTGAGGAGCCGGCTCGTTGGGCTGGGTGGAATGTCGATGCCGAATTGGAGCGTCAACTGCTGCAGGTCCTGCGCATGAAGCCTCGTCGCACGGCTTCGGGCGTGGCGACCATTACCGTCATCACCAAGCCCTGGCCGTGCTCGGGCGATTGCCTGTTTTGCCCCAACGATCTGCGCATGCCTAAAAGCTATCTGCATGCCGAGCCGGCGTGTGCCCGTGCGGAGCAAAACTGCTTCGACCCGTATCTGCAGGTGAGTGCCCGTTTGACGGCGCTTTCGCAGATGGGGCATGCGACCGACAAGATAGAGCTCATCGTGCTCGGTGGCACCTGGAGCGACTATCCGCAAGGGTATCAGACGTGGTTTATGTCGGAACTTTTCCGTGCGCTCAATGACGATGCCGTCGCCGGCGTGGCGGCCAACCCCATGTTGGCGCGTCCGGGCATCAGCCGTGCCGAGGCGGGGCGCCTGCTCGATGACGCTCCCGCCGATGCCCTGCCGCCGGTGGTAACAGAGCGCCGCGAGCGCTATCGGGCTGCCGGCATTGCGACAGACGAGGCTGAGCTTGCTACCGGCGTTGCCGACGAGCAGGGGCGTGTGGATGCTGTCGTTGGTGGCTATAACCGCGCAGTGCGTCGTCTGTACGGCCCCGGTACGCCATGGGGCGAGGCTGCCGAGTGGCAGACGGCAACGATGGAGGAGCTTGAGTGCCAGCAGCGCATCAACGAGACGGCGAAGCATCGCGTGGTGGGGCTCGTTATCGAGACGCGCCCCGATGCCGTAACGCCGCAGGCCCTCACGCTCATCCGCCGCCTGGGTTGCACCAAGATTCAGATGGGTATCCAGAGTCTCGACCAGCACCTGCTCGATATCAACGAGCGTCGCATTTCGGTGGCTCAGATCGAGCGGGCGTTTTCGCTTGCACGATTGTTTGGCTTTAAGATCCATGCGCATTTTATGCTTAATCTGCTGGGCGCTACGCCCGAGGGGGACAAGCGCGACTACGAGCGCTTTATGACCGAAGGGGCCTTTATGCCCGACGAGGTCAAGGTCTACCCGTGTGCGCTCATCGAGGGCTCGCGTCTGGTGGGCTGCTATGAGCGTGGCGAGTGGCGCCCCTATACCGAGGATGAGCTGCTCGATGTGCTGGCCGATGACATCGTGGTGACGCCGGCGTTCTGCCGCATCAGCCGCATGATTCGCGACTTTAGCTCCGACGATATCATGGTGGGCAACAAGAAGCCCAACCTGCGTCAGCTCGTTGAGAACCGCCTGGCGGCTTGTGGGGAAGGCGCGACGGTGCGCGAGATCCGCTATCGCGAGATTAGCACGGCGGGCGCCGACTTGCATGAGCTGACCCTTGACGAGGAAGTGGCGTACGAGACGCCGGTGACGCGCGAGCGTTTTTTGCAATGGGTGACGCCCGAGGGCAAGATTGCTGGTTTTTTGCGGTTGTCGCTGCCCGACCATTCGTTCGTTGCTGCACATACGGACGAGTTGCCGACGATGCCGGACGAGGCGATGATTCGCGAGGTGCACGTGTATGGCATGGCGGCACGCGTGGGCGATCAGGGCCAGGCGGCGCAGCATCACGGGTTGGGGCGTTTGCTCGTAGAGCGTGCCTGCGAGATTGCCCGGGATGCGGGTTATGCGCGTGTCAACGTGATTAGCGCGATTGGCACACGTGAGTACTATCGCCATCTTGGATTTTATGACCATGGCCTTTATCTGCAAAAGGAGCTCTAGATGAACAAGCCGAGTGTTTCTGCCGGCGTCGTTGCCGGCGTTGCTCTGGGAGCCGCGGCGCTTGGTGCGGCCGCCGTCGCTGTTCGTGCTGCCTGTCTGCAGGTTGCGCGAACCCGCAATGGGTTGGCGCGTGTGAAACGCGTGCACGATGAGGGCGGCGACGAAGTCCGTGTATTGGTGCAGGGCGGCGTTTACCAAAGCGCAAGCTACGTTGGCGAGCGTTGGGCGGAGCCCGTCTTTGCGTACTATCGCGCGTTTGACGACGTGTTTGAGGCTGAGGACGCAATGCGTGATGCTTACGGGCATGGTATCGACCGTATGCTCATGCTGGGCGGCGGCGGGTTTGCCTATCCCAAGTTTGCACTGATGTCGCACGAGAGCTTGCGCATGGACGTCGTTGAGTACGATGCCGAGATTACGCGCCTGGCGCGCCGTTGGTTCTACCTGGACGAGCTGGAGCGCACGGTGGGCGATCGCCTGCGAGTGATTACCGCTGAGGCTCGCTCGTATCTGGGCGTGACGAGCGTGGGTCATCGTCGCTACGACGTGGTCGTGAGCGATTGCTTTGGCGGTGCCGAGCCCGTACGCGAGCTGGCGACGGTTGAGGCATTGCGTTTGGTGCGAGGCAGCCTGAACCCCGGGGGCATCTATGTTGCCAATATCGTGAGTGTGAACAGGGGGAGCGACGTGACGTTCCTGCGCGATTGCGTTGCCGCGGCACTCGAGGTATTCGCCCACGCCTGGGTGGTCCCATGCGGCGATGCGGAGTTCGGCGGCGAGGAGAACTACCTGCTCATCGCCAGCGACGGCGACTATGTCTTTGCCGAAGCTGTGCCCTTCGACACCGACTTCCTCGGCACCGTCCTTCACGACAAGTAAGTCTCTCCGTCCCAAAAAGACGGGTCTTAGGCGTGGTCGCTCCAGCTGCGGACACGCTGCTTCATGCCCTCTATGTCGAGCACGCCTTCGGCAAAGCCCTTGCGCACGAGCTCTTCGGGAACAAACTCGTCGTAGCGGTCAAAATAAGGCACCTCGCCGGGATAGACGAGCTCGATGGGATCGAAGTCCTTCTCGGCCTCGGCGGCGAGCACCTCAAAGAACGTCTCCTCGTCGGCCTTCATCTTAAACTGCATAAAGTACGGGCGTGATGGGTCGAGTCCGCGAAGGTCCAACTCCGCGGCACATTTAATCTTGAGCATGCGCTCGAGGGCCAAAAAGGCGTAGCTGCCCAGCCAGGGGAAGAGCACCCAGGTATCGCCGCCCAGGTTAATGAGCGGTTTAGTTCCCGCGCCCGAAATCTCGGCCGTATGACGAGCCTGCGCAAGGCGGGCCCGTGCGTTACCCATGAGGTACGGATACGCGGCGTGTTCGTTGAGCGCCTTGCGCATGCGCTCGAGTACGTGTGTATTGATGTCACCGGGACAGTCGCCAAAGTAGGCCGGCACCCGGCCCTTGACCTGCGTGGCAAAGACGGTATGACGCTTCCAGTCCACTTCCTCGACAATCCAGCAGTGTCCGGCGATGGCGATGCGCTCACCGGGCGGTGGCGGATTGACGATCGTGCCCAACTCGGCCGACTCGCTGCGAACGGTGAACTCCTCGTTTTCCTGGAACACGGCGTAAAACTTAAAGTTGTTAATGATGCGCTCGCCCGCGAGGCCCACAATGAGCCCACCGCCCTCGGTGACCTGGATGTGGTCGATCTTGATGAGGTGGCGCAGCAGTACGCGATAGTCATCGGCCGAGACGCGGTGGAAATAGCTGAGCGTGAGCACGCGCTGGGCAAGCTCTGCCGGCGTGAGTTCGCCGGTGCTGGCGAGGGTCGACATGGTCTGGTGATAGAGCAGGCTGTAGGGGAGTCGATCGAGCTCGGGCGGCTCGACCCACTTTTCCTCGCGATAGAGTTGTACGAGCGCGATGCCCTGGAGGAGCTTCCAAGGTATCGTTTCAGGCATCATCGTGCGCGGCTCGGGCTCTTCCTCGCGCATGACAAACCACATCTCGGGCGGAAGATCGCGGCGTCCCGTGCGCCCCATGCGCTGCAAAAAGGAGCTGACGGTAAACGGTGCATCGATCTGGAACGCGCGCTCCAGGCGACCGATATCAATGCCGAGCTCCAGCGTGGAGGTTGTGACGGTTGTCTGTGCCTGTTCCTCGTCGCGCATGAGCTCTTCTGCCGTCTCGCGTAGCGATGCCGAGAGGTTGCCGTGATGGATAAGGAAGCGGTCGGGCTCGTGCCGGCTCTCGCAGTAGCTACGCAGCATGGAGCATACGGCCTCTGCCTCCTCGCGCGAGTTGGCAAAGACCAAGCACTTTCGGCCGCGCGTGTGCTCAAAGATATATCCCATACCGGGGTCGGCGTTGTCTGGTGCTGTATCGGTGGGGTTGAGTAATGCCTGTTCGGGTGCTTGGGGGATGTCGACTTCGCCCTCGGGGGCCGAGGAAGCTTGGCGGTCCTTGGGAGCGGCCTTGCCCTGTGCCCGCTCACGACGTTGACGGCGCTCCTCTTGTGTGAGCTGTCCGCTGTGACGCATGTCTTGGGCGCCGGCGGGCAGTGCCGCGGATGCCGCCGCATCGATGCGCTCGCACGCAAGCACTTCGGCCTCTTGAGGACCTGTACCCATGAATCCCCGCTGCTGCGCCTGGGGGCCCGAGTTGTAGAAGTGCTCCATGGAGATGCGCCACACGCGACGCGGTTCCTCAAAACGGGGGATAATGCAGTCGCGCCCCGTTCCCTGTGAGAGAAAAGCGCCCGTGCGCTCGGGGTCGCCGATGGTAGCCGAAAGGCCAATGCGGCGAGGCTGCACGCCGGCCATGCGCGAGAGTCGCTCGATAAGGCAGAGCGTTTGCCCGCCACGGTCGCCGCGCATGAGCGAGTGGACCTCATCGATGACCACGTAGCGCAGGTCGCAAAACATGCGCGGGATCGCCATGTGCTTATGGATTAAAAGCGCTTCGAGTGACTCGGGTGTAATCTGCAGGATGCCGCTCGGTTTTTTAATGAGCTTAGCCTTGTGCGACTGCGAGACATCGCCATGCCAGTGCCAGACAGGGATATCGGCCTCTTCGCAGAGGTCGTTGAGGCGGACGAACTGATCATTGATGAGCGCTTTGAGGGGGCCGATGTAGAGGGCGCCCACGCTCGCGGGCGGGTTCTCCCAAAACTCGGTCAGGATGGGAAAGAAGGCTGCCTCGGTTTTGCCGGAAGCTGTGGATGCCGTTAGGAGCACATTGTCTTGTGTGTTAAAGATGGCATCTGCCGCCGCAACCTGGATAGAGCGCAGACTCTCCCAATCGTGGGAGTAGATGAAGTCTTGGATAAACGGAGCATATCGGTCAAAGGCGTTCACGGGGCCTCCCCTCAAATACGAACCTCTCAATGCGGTTGGCAATGGTTTGCTGCATTGCTGTCTCAACGTTTGTGCAGATAAAAGCTGCCAAAATAGACCTGTCCCTTTTTGGCAGGTTAGATGGTGAATTCGGCGAAGTTGCGGTCGCCGTCTGCGGTGCCGGTGTCGCCTGTTGCGGCTGCCGGTGCCAGCGCGTCGCCGCCGACGCTTTGCAGCAACTCGGCCACGTTTGCATCGGGGTTCTGGCACAGGATATCGAGCAGCTCGATAAAGTCACGGATGACCTCACGCGGCGTCAGGTGCGTATCGGCTCCCACGCGCCCAAACTCAATCTTGAGAAAGTCTACCAAGTCGTTCTCGGTAAGCGTGGGCGTCCAGCCAAAGTATCCGGCATGGATCTGCATGAGTTTTTCGATCAGCACCAGCAACTCCTCGTAGGTGAGTGGCTGCAGGCGGATGATGGGCGCGAGCATGTCCTTAAGGTCCTCGCGTGCAAAGCGGCCCTGAGCGAGTCGACTTCGCAGGGCCTCGTAGGAGAACACGCCACGGCGGCGGTCTTCGATGGAGGTTGGCGTGCCGCCCATGATCATGCCCAGGTACTGCGCCTTGCCCTGGAGCGTGTCGTTGTACATGGTCAGGATCTTCTCGTAGTTGTATTGGCGCGTGATGGCGTTGGGAATCTTATACAGATTCACGAGCTCGTCGATGAGCACCAGCATGCCCTTGTAGCCGCTGCAGACCAAAAAGCGCGCAATGAGCTTAACGTAGTCGTACCAGTCGTCATCGCTGATGATGGTCGAGGAGCCCAGCTCGGCGCGTGCCTCACTCTTGGTGCGGTACTCGCCGCGAATCCATTTGGTCACGCGGCTCATAGCTTCTTCGTCGCCCTCGGATACTGCCGTGCGGTAGCGGCGGAGCATGCGGGCGAAGTCGAAGCCGTGGACCATTTCCTCGAGCGGGGCCAGTTGGGCATTGACGGCAGACTCATCGGCATCGGCACACGAGGCGACCCAGCGATCGAGGATTAGGTTGAGCGCACCGCCCTCGGGGCGCGTTTTAGTCGATATGTTGCGGATGAGCTCACGGTAGGTGGCAAGGCCCTGTCCCTGGCCGCCCTGTAGGCGGCGCTCGGGCGACAGGTCGGCATCGGCGACGACGAATCCCTCGCCCATGGCGTGCGTGCGGATGGTCTGGAGCAAAAAGCTCTTGCCGGCTCCGTAGCGACCGACCAGAAAGCGGAAGCTCGCGCCGCCGTCGGCGATGAGACTCAGGTCGGTGAGCAGGGCGCGGATTTCGACCTCGCGCCCTACGGTGATGTAGGGAAGGCCGATGCGCGGGACCACGCCGCCCTTGAGCGAGTTGAGAATGACGGCGGCGACGCGCTTGGGCACGCGGGGTGCTGCGGATGCGGTATCACTCATAGTCTAGGTATCCTCTCACGTCTGCTTCGTAGTCCTCGATAATTTGCGGTCCTGCCGCGCCAAATTCAATTACGGTGTCACCCACCAGGTCAAAGAGCGCTTCATTGATGCTATCGACGAGCATATCCTCGCTCTTGCCCGACTGTGTCACCGCCAATGCCGCCTGCGCCGTGTTCTGCTCGAGCAACGCGCGGAGATAGGCGTCTGCGGCAGGCGCGAGTTCGTTCGTGGCGTCAGCGGGCGCAGCAGCTGCGAACACGGGCGTCGGCGCGAGGAGCGGTGCCACGACGCCAAACTGTTCGGTGGAAATGGTTGGCTCGTCGGCTTCGTTGCGCTCCGTGGGTGCCGCGATCGGCTTGACCATCACGTCGGCCGCGGGTTCGGTTTCCGGCTTCTCGGAGCCCTCCGTATCGACCTCTGCGAGAATATCGTCCTCGCGCTCCTCATCGATCAAAAGCGCTTCGCGCGTTTGCGCGGCGGCGCTCCGAATGTGTCCCAGCTGGCTCAGATCGATATCGATCTTTATGGGCTGGTGTGCGGCATCCCACGAAAGCCATGCCACAATCTCGTCATCGATGATCTTGGCCAGATATTTGGGGACCTTCTCCTCCTTTAGGGGATGGGTGGGGTCTAGGGCCAGGCGCAGGCGTTGGTCGCAGGCGCGCATCATCTCACCGAGCTTGCTACTTTTTTGTCTGCTGCCGTGGATGCGCATGCATTCCCAAAAGCCATTTTGGCAGCGATAGATGTGAATGGGGTCCAGGCGATATTCGCAGTCCTCGTGGCGCTCGGGCGCAAAGAACACGGCCGAGGCAAATATGGTGTAGGGCATGGCCGTCTCCTCCCCAAACAAGCTCGCTACGATGCCGGTCTTTCGGTGCGTGTCATAGTAGCGCGCCATACGGACATACACGGCGCATGCCACGTGGCGCAGGTCGCGATGGTGGGAACGGTCGAGCCGTGAGTTATTCAGGTTGTACGTGGAGAGGGCGTTTATAGCGGTCATGAGTCGCTCCTCGCCTGCCTCGTCGGGCGGAAGGGGGAGCGTGGGCTCGGAGGTCTTGCGACGCGCAGGCGCCAGGTCTGACGGCGTTGGCGCGGGCGCAAGGTCTCGCGCCGCACGCCGCAGCTCGATAAGGGCGTTATCGAACATGACGGTTTTAGAGTCGCGAAGCAGCTTGGGGTCGAGTCCGTGGAACACGGCGTAGTCCTGCAGCCACACGCGTGCGAACCGGTCGATGCCGGGTTCAAAGGCGCGATAGGCATCCCAAAAGGCCTTGATTTTGTTAAAACCATCGAGTGGGTCATCTACGCCAATGCCGCAGATCAGCTCATAGAGATACAGAAAGGCAAAGGACGTAGACGTTTCCTCGACGGTTCCGCGGCGCACTTGGGTGCGCCAGGTAAAATAGCCGCGCAGCTGCCGATCGCTCATGGCGTTATAGGTGGGAAAGTACGACTTGAATGTGCCGTTGTAGGGACAGTCGTCCTCAAAGTCGGCCATCAGCAGGCCTTGGCGGTAGAAAAGCTCGGCTTCCGAAAGCCAACGTCCCGCGCCACCCTTGGGGTCTTCTTGCCAACGCGATATCTCACGCATTTTGCGGTACTGGTCAGGAAGGAAGTTCTGCATCTGACGACCGGTTTTGAGAATCGGCTCGTCAGCATAGACTTCGTTTGAGAAGCGAGCAGACTGATGGGTCCGGGCCTCGGCCATAATGCGCTCGATGAGCATCTTGATGTCCTGGTCGGCCACCGTTTCTCCTCTCCTAACGCAGCTTCGGTGACCTCATATCATAGCACAGCATCAAACAGGTGTTCGAGATACCGCTACGTAGATAGATTTAGAACAGGAGGGCGTAGATGACGGCTATGACAACGGAGGGGAGCATATTGGCCGTGCGGAAGGTCTGAGGACGGATGAGGTTGACGCCGACGCAGAAGATGAGTATAGAGCCCACGAGCGATAGACTGTCGAGGGCGGCGGCGGTCATGATGGGGGAGAGCGCGCCGGCAAACAGCGTAATCGTTCCCTGGAATACGGCAACGGGCAGGGCGGAGAAGATGCAGCCGCGGCCGAGCGAAGCCGTCATGGTGCAGACGATGATGCAGTCCAACGCGCCCTTGAGGGCAAGCGTGGACCAGTCGCCGAGCAAGCCGTCTTGGATTGATCCCACGATAGCCATGGCACCGATGCAGACGGTCAGCGATGTCGAGACAAAGGCATTGGTGAACTCGTTGTCTCCCTCGCTGCCGGTTTTGCGCTTGAGCCATTCGCCCAGGTTTTCGATGCCGGCTTCCAGGTTAACGGCCTCGCCGATGAGCGAGCCGAGGGCAAACGAGACGATGAGCATGGTGGTGCCGGTGGTCTCCAGCGCTTTCCCGTCAATGACGAGCATCTTTTGCATGGTGCCGCCCAGTCCGATAAACAAAACGCACAGCCCCGACGCCTTCATGAGCGTGTCTTGGATGCGGGGTGTGATAAAGCGTCCGCCTATAAGGCCCAGCAGTCCGCCCGCAATCAAAAGTGCGACGTTGATGACCGTTCCCAAACCCGGCATGAACCCTCCCATATTGATGCCAACCTGGCAATCGTAGCAGAACGGGCTGCAGGGTGCGTCATGCCTCATCCTATACGTTATATAAGTGGTATTAATGACGGCATTTGGTGCCCGAGCCTCAGCCTCCCATCACGACATAGGGGCTGTAATCGAAGCACAGCGTCATGAGTCGCTGCGGGGACTCAATGGCCGCGGCGATGATATCGGCATCTCGAGCTCGGTCAAATCCCACGAGCTCAATTTGATACGAGACGTCTTCCATTTTATGGAGTATCCGGTTATTCAGGAGATTCTCACCGTCGAATTCCTCGGTTTTGCCTCCGTCCGAGGTTACGGCATACAGGTGCAGTTTTGCGGTGGTCGCAGGGTCGGCGACCGTGAGGTTGTCGATTTGGTTGGCCGTGCCCTTTGCCCCAAGCAAGGTGAGCAAGGTGGGGGCTACGACCTCGCCCGATGGCAGAAAAACAACTTCGACGGTTTTAGGGAATGCGATAATGGCTGCTTTGCGGACGGGCTTATCGGCAGCGGTGACCTCAATGCTCGCGGCGTCGACGGTTTCCGTGCGGTCGAGCGCGACCATCATGCAACAATTGCCCTCGTCGATGTCTGCCGGCATGGGACACCCCAAGTTTTCGCCAGCTTGCGTGCCGCCCACTGCGGTGGCTGTTTCGCTTGGCTCGCTGAAAGTGGCTGAAGGACCGCTCGATGGCGGTGTTATGCCGCCTGGTGCGCCATTGTCCCCAGGCGCTATTTCACCGCTGCTCTCGCTGGAGTCGCTTGCGATGTCACCTGTCGAGGGGGCGAGTCCGACCGCTCCTACTCCGCTCCATTCCATCTCGAGGAGCGCCGGATCGACAAGGACGTGATGCACATCTTGCGTTTCGGTACTGATATCGACAGGACCGGGATCTGCCCCTCGCGTCAGGCTGAGCGATCCGGTCCGCTGTTTGCCCCGAATCTCCTGGCTTTCTGTGCCGCTCGCGTAGAACATTAGAGCGATCTCGCCATTTGCCGTGGCGTCGGTGCCCGCCTTGGTCATTTTCAGCGATGCGGTGAATGAGATAGCGGGCTGCGTGCCATCGGCGCTCGAGGGGACGCAGCCCAGGCATACACCCCCTCCGTTTTCGAAAAACGTGCTGTCGAAGGCGACTGTTGCCCCGTCCGCCGAGTCATCGGACAGGGTGATGTCGAGGCACAGCTCCACGTCGCAGGAATCGCCATCGGCATCAGTTGCAGCTGCGCGCCATGTGCAGATAACGCATCCCGTTAGGGGGCCGTCCGCTGTGCTCGAGTGCTCGGTATCCACGACTATCGAGCTGTTCGTGCAGCGACGGAGGCACCCCGAGGCCGAAATGCTTGCCTGCGCAAGCGAGAAGCGTTGGCGCGCGATGGTGCTCATCTGGTTTGTGGCGAGACAGTTGACGGCAGGTAAGGGGGCGTCCACGGCGGGTGTCGCTAGAGCGGCAACGGGCATGCCGGTGGCAAGCGCACTACAGAGCGCGGCAACGGGCAAAAGGTTCTTTGATGCCATGGGTTCTCCTTACCTATGCTGGACGGTCTCGATTCGTGTGGCTACCGGCTGCGTTTGATGTGCAGGCCAAGGCCGATGGCGCTAGCGCCTGCCGTGGCGATTCCTGCTGCCAGGAGCTGTCGCGTGTCGCTCGTTTGCGCGAGGGGTTCATGTTGGCCACTGCGTTCGAGTTCCGATAGATCGACAGTTACCTGCGTGGCAGCCTGCGCCTGCTCTTGTTGGGCAAAGGCGGCGATCGGGGCAAACGTTGCAACGCCGATGATGACGGCAAGGACAATTGCCTTAGGCCGTGTGCGCACCGGGCTCGACCGTCCACGTAATGGTTGCGACCTGGTCGCCCGTGCCGGTCACATGGAAGATGTCTCGCGTGACGCGGGCGACAGTGCCGCTCGTCTTAAGCTTAATCTTGTCCGTACCATCGGCGATGCCCTGGTAGCCCATGTCGAAGGATGCATTTTTGGAAAGGTCGAGGCCCGCTTCCTGCGTCGCGGCGTGGGCGTCTTGGAGTGCCTTGTCTGGGCCGACCTTAAAATCGATGGAGTTCTGGGCGGTCCCCGTCTTGGCGTCGGCGACGATGCTCCAGGACTTCTGGGCGGCAATCTTCATGTTGGTAACGTGGATGCCATAGGCCGAAAGATTGTCGATGGTGGTTGTATTCTCGGAAGGGCCCTGGAGCGTGCCGTCTGCCTTAGCGACGAACGGAATGACGGTCGGGGCTTTGAACTTGATGTTGTCGATTTCGGTCCTGATGGTCACGTTGGTGGTTCCAGTGCGTCCCTCCGCCAGGGCGGTGGTCGGCGCGGCGCCCATTGCGAGTGCGAGCGCCAGCCCTGCGCCCACGACGAGCACCCTGGTTCCGCTCAAGTTCCCGGTGATGTCCATAATCGTTCCTTTCTATTCGTCACGGACCGTTTCCGTGAGGGTTAGACGAAAGCGGCACGGGTGCGCATTTTCATAACAGGTGGCAGGTCTAGTCTTCTGTCTGCGCAACTCGCACCTTGACGCGCGTGGGATTGCCATGGACGTCGTAGGTCTTGGCGTCGAGCGCTTGAATCTCGATATACGCCTCGCCTTCTTTGATGTCGCCTGCAGGGCAGGTCTCAACGGTCTTGCCGGTCTCGACCACGCCCGATTCATAGATGGTCTCGTCGTTTTGGATCACGCGGAAACGCTGGGGAAACTTGTTATCCTGGACGTTTTGCACGTTGATGCGCAGCTTGCCGCCTTTTTGTAGCTGGGCGACCGGTGCGACCGAGATCGTCATCATGTTGTCGCGGACGATGGCATCGAGCTCGTCCTGGATTTCCTGACGCGACTTACCCTCTGCCGCTGTGACCGAGGCACCCGTCTCGGCGACAGGCTTTGACTGCCAAGCGTAAAGGCCGACGGCGATAAGGGCGCAGGCGATGGCCAAACAGACGGCGCCGAGCCTTTTTCGATGTTTTGACCCTAGGGGGCTCGACTGCTTCCTTACGCTCATGCGGCATCCTTAGTGGTATAGACGCGCGCGAACGTGGACGGATCGGCGCCAAAGAGCATGTGGAGCATGAGGCGTCGCGAGTAGATGAGCTCGTCGAAGTTTGGGTCGAGTTTGATGTCGTGGATGTGGGCGATGTGGTGGGCGAGTGCCGAAAACGATTCGGGATCGCAAATCACGTCGGTGGTGACGTGATAGACAGCCGCATCGGGAAATGCCTCCTCATCGAAGGGCAGAAGATATGGGTCATCGTCAACTTCGATGGCGATGCCGTACTGGGGCCAGTAATATGCCATGGGAACCTCCCTGTTTTTGGGCCAAACCTTCTATTGGTTTTGGCTGTCGATGCCGACCGTATCAGCCACAACTTGACCAATTTCTGACCAAATGCTTGACGGGTTTACATCGCCGCAGGTGAGAGACGCTAAAAAATATCTCAAGTTTTTTCGAGCGCCAATTGTGTGCGTGGCTGCGATGGAAAGGAGCGCGTTAAATAGAGCGCCTGCCGAGAAAACGCCGCCGCTCGCCGAATTGCGCAAACGTAAAATTCGCCAATTATGGAGACGGTCTCAGTCACGTCGACGAAACGATGCGGTAACATCTCCCTGCAAACACTGTAGTTAACTAAAGGGGGAGTTCGCGTGTCTGCAGCCATCAAACCCTTCGGCGACGAGTTCGAAGAATATGGTCGCGATGAATCTCGCACATCGGGCGAGGCGTCGAGCATCTCGTTTCCGACAACGGAGGACGAAGTCCGCGCCATTCTGCGAAAGCTCCATGCCGAGCATGTTCCAATAACGGTCCAGGGTGCTCGGACCGGTCTGGCTGCCGGCGCCGTGCCTCACGGCGGGCATATCCTCAACACTTCTCGTATGAATCGCTACCTGGGTCTTCGCCGCGACGAGCGAGGCCGTTTTCTGCTGCGCGTGGAGCCGGGCGTCGTGCTTTCGGAGTTGCGCAAGCAACTGGGTAAGAAGGCATTGCCGACCGCTGACTGGGATCAGGTATCGCTTGAGGCCTATGAGGAGTTCCAGGCAGCTCCTGAGCAGTTCTTCCCCACCGATCCCACCGAGGCATCTGCCTGCCTGGGCGGCATGGCGGCGTGCAATGCCTCCGGTGCCCGCAGTTACGCCTACGGCCCCATGCGCCCGCACGTTACGGGGCTTCACGTGGCACTGGCGGACGGCGACCTGCTTGAGCTTCATCGAGGTCAGGCGCACGCTGACGCACGCCACTTGTCGCTCGTGACAGCGGAAGGCCGCGCGCTCGAGCTGGATCTTCCTGGCTATACCATGCCCAAGACCAAAAACGCGTCGGGTTATTTCGTTTCGGACGATATGGACGCCATCGATCTTTTCATCGGTGCGTGCGGCACACTCGGCGTCATTACCGAGCTCGAGATCGCCCTGCAGGCGGCACCTTCGGTCGTATGGGGCGTGAGCTGCTTTTTCGACAGCGAGGACAAGGCGGTTTCCTTTACCGATTCCGTGCGCCCCGTGCTGTCCCATGCCGCCGCTATTGAGTATTTCGATGCCGGCGCCTTGGATATCCTTCGCCGCCAGCGCGAGCAGTCGACCGCGTTTGTCTCGCTGCCGGCACTCGACGATGAGGCAAAGGTCTGTGTTTACGTGGAACTCGACTGCGACGACGAGGCGCAAGCGACCGAGGAGCTGTACCACCTGGGATGGGTTTTGGAGCTTGCGGGCGGCCGCGACGACGCGACCTGGGTTGCACGCACCGAGGTCGATCGCGAATGCCAGCGGTTCTTCCGCCACGCCGTTCCCGAGAGCGTCAACATGCTCATCGACGAGCGTCGCCGCACCGACCCCACCATTACCAAGCTGGGGTCGGATATGTCGGTGCCCAATGCGCGCCTGGCCGATGTCGTTGCCCTCTATCGCCGCACGCTGGCCGAAAGCGGGCTTGAGTCTGCCGCCTGGGGACATATCGGCAACAACCATCTGCATGTGAATATCCTGCCGCGCGATGCGCGGGACTACCGTCGCGGCGGTGAGCTGTTTGCCCAGTGGGCTGCGGAGGTAACGGCTATGGGCGGCGCCGTCTCTGCCGAGCACGGCGTCGGCAAGATCAAAGCGGGCTTTTTGGAGACGATGTACGGCCACGAGGCCATGGTCGAATCGGCTCGACTCAAGCTGCAGCTCGATCCTGCCGGGCAGCTGGGTCGTGGCAACCTGTTTTCGGAGAAGCTCTTGGATGAACTCGTCCAGAAAGGGGGCGCGTGAAGATGAGTGATTTCCATATGGTGGTGTGCGTCAAGGCGGTGCCGGGAAGCACCGAGGTCAAGATGGACCCCAAAACCAATACCATCGTGCGCGATGGCAAGCAGGCGGTCATTAATCCCTTCGATGCAAGTGCCCTCGAATGTGCGTTGGCGCTCAAGGACGACTTTATCGGCTTTGGCATGGATGTGCACGTGACGGTGGTATCGATGGGTATCCCTGCAACCGAATTGCTACTGCGCGACTGCATCGCCCGCGGCGCCGACGATGCATTGCTGCTCACCGACCGTGCTTTTGCGGGCGCGGACACGTTGGCGACCACCTATGCTCTCAAATGCGGCATCGAGGCGCTCGACGAGGACTTCGACCTGCTCATCTGCGGCAAGATGGCGGTGGATGGCGATACTGCCCAGATTGGCCCCGAACTGGCCGGCGCCTTCGAGATTCCCTGCGTGACCGATGCGAGCTGCGTACAGAGCGCGGGCTTTACGACGTGCGGCTCGCTGGCGCTTGTCCACGGCTGTGACGCCGGCGAGGAGACGGTCTATCTGGAGATGCCGTGCGCGATGACGACCGCCAAGGAGATCGGCCAGCTGCGCATGCCGAGCATCGCCGGCATTCGCGCGGCCGAAGATGCGGATGTGCGGGTGGTCTGTGCTGCCGATGTGCATGCCGACCCTTTGCGCTGCGGTCTTACCGGATCGCCGACGCAGGTCGTGCGATCGTTTGTGCCCGACCGTGACCAAACGTGCGAGGCCATCGAGGGCACGCCGGTCGAACAGGCGGCAAAGCTTGCCAAGATTATCGAGGGGATGGCATAGATGAGCGGACTGATAATCGATAGCGAGGCATGCGTTGGCTGTGGCCGCTGCGTTCGCGCCTGTGCCTCGGGTGGCATTGTGGTGGAGGGCGAGCGCCCCAACCGCTACGCCCATGTGACCGACGGCTGCATCTTGTGCGGCGGGTGCGTCGACGCCTGTCCCGTCAACGCCATTTCGATCGAGCGCGACGAGGCCGCCGGCGCGGTTGACCTCGATGCGTATCGAGACATTTGGGTATTCGTTCAGACCGACGAGCACGATGTCGTGGCCCCGGTGGCCTACGAGCTCATGGGCAAGGGCCGCGAGCTTGCCGATGCACGCGGCTGTCGCCTGGTGGCGCTGGTCGGCATGGGCCCCGAGGGCTCGCTCGGGGACCTGGAGCATCTGGTTTGCGCCGGTGCGGACGAAGTTCTGGTCTGTCGTGACGAGCGCCTGCGTCAGAACGACGCGGAGGTCTATGCTCGCCTCATCTGCGATTTGGTAGCCGAGCGCAAGCCCGAAGCCATTCTGTACGGTGCGACCGCTTTTGGCCGCGAGCTGGCGCCTGGCGTTGCCGTGCGCCTGCGGACGGGCCTTACGGCCGACTGCACCGTGCTTTCGATGGATACGGAGACGGGCCTCCTGCAACAGACGCGTCCGGCGTTTGGCGGCAACTTGATGGCCACCATCATCTGCCCCAACCACCGTCCCCAGATGGCAACGGTGCGCCCCGGCATCTTTAAGGCGCCCGACTTTGACTATAGCCGCTCCGGAACGATTACCCAGGTATTACTTGCGGAAGACGCCAAGGCTCGTGTCGAGATTTCGATTCCCGCCGAGGAATGGGGCCAGCAGGCTTCGATTGCCGATGCCGAGCGTCTAGTTGTTGTGGGTCGCGGTATTGGCTCCAAGAAAAACCTACCCTTGATGCGAAAGCTCGCCGAAGCCCTGGGTGCCGAGCTCGGCTGCACGCGACCCGTCGTGGAGGCGGGCTGGCTGGAGTATCGCCACCAGATTGGCCAGACGGGCGTGTCGGTTTCACCCAAGCTCCTCGTGAGCATCGGCGTTTCGGGTGCCATCCAGCATCTTGCCGGCATCGGTGGGGCGGAGTGCATCATCGCCGTCAACGAGGACCCGGATGCTCCCATCTTTGGCGCCGCCCAGTACAAGGTCGTCGGCGACGCCGTTGAGGTCGTTGAGGAGCTGCTGGCCCAGCTTGAGTGCTAGGCACTTGCCAGCCAGCTGCGCAGCTCGTCCTTTAGGCGCTCCCAGGTCGCTTGCGTGGCGGGATCGGTAAAGGGGCGCGTGATACCAAAGGGCGCGTCGAGCAGGCGGTAGATATCGCCCTGCTCGCGCGCCAGCGCGCGGCTTGCCGGATAGACGAGCTCAAACATAAAGCAGATAAGCCCCACCAAGTAGTCTGCGGGCTCATCGCGCTCATCGCGCGTGACGCAGCGGTGCTCGTCAAAGGCAGCCAGCGTCGGTGCCGAGAAGTGGCTGGCAAGAAACGCGTCCTCATCCACTTTGAGGATGGTGTCGACGGTACTGTCGGCGATGGTGCGCATGATGTCGATCTTGTCGCCATCGCGCACGATATCGCAGAAGCGCCGCGTGCGCTCGCCGAGCTGCGCGGGCAGACGGAAATCGCTGTGATAGGCAATGCTCGCTCGAATGAGTTCGTCTTCTACCGGATCGTCGATAAAGTCGCGGATACTTGTTGCCGCGGGCGCATCTGTAGGTGTTTCGCCAAAGAGGACCTCGACGCCCAACGCCGCATGGCTCACGCTTTCGGCATCCTTAAACGTATCCCAGCGTCGCAGCTGCTCAAAGCGGCCCATATCGTGCAACAGCCCACAAAGCCACGCCAGATCAATGTCCTGCGGTGACCAGCCCTGTTCGCGTGCCACGGCATCGCATGCCTCGGCAACGTGGTACGTATGCTCGATTTTGAGCGCGATACGCGGATTGGCGGCATCGTAGGCATCGGTGTAGGTCTTGAAGGCCGCGGCAGCCCGCGTTCGATCGATAGCTGTCATAATGACTTCCTAAAAAAAGTTGTGTCTTTCTGTGTCTTTCGATCCGGTGGCAATTGTAGGTGAACTCGGTTGCCATCGGGCGATGGTTCTGCCGTGTCGTTGAATGCGGCTCGGAAATCTTGTCGGGACGAGGAACGCTATGGTGCTCAAAATCGTTAAAACCGTCTGGCCGGTGATGCTTACCTATGTTGCGATAGCCGCGCCGTGCGGAATGATTATGGCGCAGACGGGAATGGAACCCTGGATGGTTTTTGCTCTGAGCAGCACGTTCGTGACGGGCAGCGGGCAGTTTATGATCTGCAATCTGTGGCTGGCGGGTGTGCCTGCGGCGTCGATCGTCGCGAGCGTCGCCGCAATCTCCTCGCGCTTTGCGCTTTACTCGGCATCGACCGCACCGCATCTGAGGGGTGCCTCGAAGCGTCAGACGCTGGCTGTTGCCGCGACGCTTACCGAGGAGGCATATGGCATCTCGCTTGCCAAGTTGGTTAAAGGGGAGGATTGGGGTCCGCTCGAGTCCTTTGTGCTCAACGTGATCCTCATCGCAACATGGGGCGTTTCGTGTACGACGGGCGCCATCGTCGGCGCCGTTGTCGATGTTCCCACCGCTATTGCGGGTTTTGTCTGCACATCGCTCTTTATCTGCCTACTCTTTTCGCAGCGACTGTCGCGCGGCAATGTCGTAGCTGCCGGTTTGGCTGCGGTGTCCGTTGCCATATGCAAGTTCTGGGGGTGGACGAATATCGCCGTGCCGGCAAGTGTACTCGTCGGCGTTGTCACGGCGCTCGCGTGCGATGTCCTCGCCGAGGGAAGGGGCGCTCGCGATGCCCGTTAATGAGTTTTTGGTCCTATGGCTATCGTCATGGGCGGCCATCGCGTTTTTCCGCATTGCCCCGGCGTTTGCCTTGCGCGGGAGAACACTGTCGCCCCGCGTTACCGAGGCCTTGGGTTATATTCCGCCTGCCGCCTTTGCGGCGCTGGTCGCCAACGATTTGATAAGCCCTGGCGCTTTCGACGCCGGCTTGTGGCAGGGCTTGATTCCCTGGATTGCGGCCGCCGGCGTCGTGGCGGTGGCAATCAAGACAAAGTCGATGTTGTGGTGCTGCGTCTCGGGCATCGTGTTCTATATCGTTTTGAGCCTCATATAAGAGCGGGGCACGTTTAGCGTCCCGGCACAACGAATCGAATTTCTCACCGAGGCGGTCTGCTTCTTCTGGTACCATGGTCAAACTTTACTGTAGCAAAGTGTGACGTGGGCTTTTGTTCTGCGTCGGCGGAAATGGGGGTTTCATGGCACAGGAAGCGACCGCCAACGAGCAAAAGAAATTCAAAGTCCCGCGTATCCCGGGTGACATCATGATCTACCCGATGATCGTTGGCCTTTTGCTCAATACCTTCTGCCCGCAGGTCTTTGAGATCGGCGGCTTCTTTACCGCCGCCTGCCGCGGTGGTTCCAACACCATCGTTGCCGCGATCCTGCTGTTTGTGGGTGCCGGCATCAGCTTTAAGTCCACGCCGGGCGCCATCAAGACCGGCATCGTTGTGCTGATTCCTAAGCTTGTGGTGGCAGCCGCGCTGGGTCTTGGCGTTGCATATTTCTTTAACGACAACCTTTTGGGCCTGAGCTCGGTTTCCATCATCGGCGGCATTACGTTTTGCAACATGGCGCTCTACACGGGCATCATGGGCGAGTTCGGCGACGAGTCCGAGCAGGGCGCCGTGGGTATCCTTTTCTTTACGGCCGGCCCCGCCGTCACCATGATCATCCTGGGCGTTTCGGGTCTTGCTAACATCCCTGTCGGTACCATCATCGGCTCCATTTTGCCGCTCGTTATCGGCATGGTTCTGGGCAATCTCTTCCCGGTCCTCAAGAACCTGCTGGTTCCCGGCGCCAATCCCGCGATCGCCGTCATCGGATTTCAGCTCGGTGCGTCCATGAGCCTGTCGAGCTTTATCACCGGCGGTATTTCGGGCATCTTGCTGGGCCTTGTCACGCTGTTTGTCGTCGGCCCTATCACCTTTGCGTTCGAGCGCCTGTGCGGCGGCAATGGCAAGGCGGCCGTGGCTTGCTCTACTATTGCTGGCACGGCCATGACCACACCGGTTGCTCTCGCCGAGGTCGCGCCGCGCTATGCCGAGCTTGCACCCACTGCGTACGCTCAGATCGCCACTGCCGTTATCATCACGGCGATCATGGCTCCGATTCTGACCGGCTGGGTCGACAAGAAGTTCTGCCAAGGCAAGGAGGATCTGTCGCCTGCCGGTGTCGAGGCCATCGAGGAGGCCGTCGCGATCGACATCGATGGCGAGTAGCAATCGATACCCATCAATGATGCCGGCGTGCAACTCGCGCCGTTTGAGCGCCCGAACGAGAGCTGTCTTGCAGTGACGTTCGGGCGCTCTGCTATTATTCCCCTTACCCCTGCGGGTAGGGGTGTTTGTTGCCCAGATTCGAATTGGTCGATTCAGACCACTTGGATATTGAGGGGATGGCGGTTAGTGGTTAAGGCACTCAAGATTGAGATATTCGTGCTATGCATGATTGTTCTTATCGGGCTTGCCGTGCGAAGTCGTCGCTCCTTGTTCTCGAGCACCCAGCAGCTATTGTTTAGCATGCTTGGCTACACCTCTGCCGCGTACATATTATTCGATATGATCTGGACGCTTTCGGACGGTGTGGACGGCACGTTGGGCATTGCTGCCAACTGGATTTCTAACGCGGTTTCGTTTTCGCTCTTTGCCGTCGCGTGTCTCATTTGGTTTATCTATTCCGAGACGGTGCAGGGTTCTCGCCTTTTGACCTCGCGCTATAGGGTGGTGCTTGTAGCGTTGCCTACGGCTCTGGTGGTCGTGCTGGCGTTTACCAGTTACTGGACGCACGCCCTGTTCTATATCGATTCGCAGGGTGTGTATCGTCGCGGCTTTGCCTATATGATCCGGCCCATCGTCAGCTACTGTTACGTTATACATACGTCCCTGCATGCGTTTGTGCAATCTCGCAGGGTCGAGAGTCTGCAGACGAAGGCCATCTATCGAACCTTGGCATTTTTCGCCATTCCGTCCCTGGTGGGCGGTACCTTTCAGGTCGTATACTCGGTGCCCGGCCTTTGTGTCGGCATAATGATTAGCATGTTGCTGCTCTATATCATCTACCAGGAGCAGCTCATCTCGACCGACCCGTTGACTGGCCTCAACAATCGCAACCGTTTTGAGACCTATATGCTGTCGCTCTTTTCAAATGTTGATCAGGCCGAAGATGTATATCTGCTTATGATGGACGCTGACGGCTTTAAGCAGATTAACGATCGCTATGGACATGTTGAGGGCGACCATGCGCTTCAGGTCATCTCCGCTGCGCTCAAAGAAGTCTGCTCGGCGTCTAGTGGCTTTATCGCACGTTATGGCGGCGATGAGTTCGTGGTGCTTCAAAAGGCGACGGCGGAGCAGGACATCATGTGTCTGTGCGCGGCAATCAGCGACGAGCTCGCGCGCGCCGAGGTCCCGTATCTGTTGCGGATGTCCATCGGCTATGCACGGGTTGGTGATGGCGTCGATACCTGGCAAGACTTGCTTCGCGCTGCCGACGCGGAGCTCTACCGCGTAAAGCGCGAGAAGAAGAAAGCCGGCGTCCAGATACGCTAGAAAAAAAGGCGAACGCTGGCGTGCGTTGCGGCCCTCAGCTCACCGATGTACTCCATTAAGCTAAAGCATGTGAATCTCCTCTACTAAATAAGGGCGGTTCGCTAGGCTTTTTTGGGTTTGTTGACGATGATGATGCCGCCGCAGACCAACAGCAGGGCAACAAGTACGGTAACGGGGCTCGTGCCAGCGCCCTCGCCGAGCAGCAGTGCGCTCAACAGCACGCCAAAGACCGGTTTCATAAAGCCAAAGACCGAAACGCGGCTGACGGGGTTGACGGCGAGCAGGCGGGACCACAGCGAGTACGCGACGGCGGAAATGAGTGCCATATAAATGATGAGCGCGATGGCGGGGGCGATTTCGGTGGGGGACAACGTGCCGCCCATCAAAAACCCGATGGCGGTAAGGACCACGCCACCGACTAAAAACTGCCAGCCGGCGAGCAAGACGCCGTCATGCTCGCGCGAGAAGATGCCAATGAGGCAGGTCGACAGGGCGCCCGCAACAGTGGAAGCCAAGATAAATCCCTCACCGTCGAGCGTAAAGCCAAAGGTGCCATCCGCGCTCGAAAGGTTGACGAGCGCGACGCCGGCAAAGCCCAGCACACAGCCAAGCACCTTGGGCGTATTGAGCTTCTCGGTGTGAAATGCCAGGGCGGCAAAGAGGATTGCGAGAAAGTTGGCGCTGGCCTCGATGATGGAACTCGACATTGCGCTGGCGCGCGAGAGTCCAAGGTAGAAAAAGAAGTACTGCCCGATAGTCTGGAAGAGCGACAAGACAAAGATGGGCTTGATGTCACGAGCCTGCGGAATGAGGGGGCGGCGTTGGGCCGCACTCATCCCAACGATAACCAGGGCGCCGGCAAGCGTGAAGCGCAAGCCCGCAAAGAGCAGCTGTGAGGCGCTATCGTGCGCGGGGATGCCAAAGAGCCCGTAACCGATCTTGATGCAGGGGAAAGCCGACCCCCAGAGCGCACAGCAGACGAGGCAGCCCAGGATGAGTCCGGGCAGGGTGGCGAGATACGGCTTGCGGCTTTCCATGATGTCCTTCCTACATGTGCGAAGAAAAAAAGAACCCGCCACCGGATGTGTCGGTGGCGGGTGTTGTTACCCGAGGGGATTGTACCCGATGGGAAAGCTTTAAGCGAAGTAGGCTACGCCGCTCTCAAAGATCGGCATGAACTTATCGCCGGGGACATGCTCGGGCACGTTGCGGTACAGGTTGTCGCCACGACGCTCGGCATGGCCCATCTTGCCCAGGACGCGGCCGTCAGGGCTCGTGATGCCCTCGATGGCGAGTGCGGAGCCGTTGGGGTTGACGGAAAGGTCCATGCTGGGCTTGCCGTCCTCGCCCACGTACTGCGTGGCGACCTGGCCGTTTGCAATCAGCTGGGCGAGCACTTCGTCATTGGCGACAAAGCGGCCCTCGCCGTGGCTGATGGCGACGGTGTAGGGGTCGTCCAGGCTGCACTGCGACAGCCACGGGGACAGGTTGGACGAGATACGGGTGCGCACCAGACGGCTCTGATGGCGACCGATGGTGTTGAACGTCAACGTGGGCGCATCGGGCGTGGCGTCGACGATGTCGCCGTAGGGCACCAGACCGAGCTTGATCAGGGCCTGGAAGCCATTGCAGATGCCCAGCATCAGACCATCGCGGGCCTTGAGCAGGTCGCGGACTGCCTCGGTGACCTCGGGAGCGCGGAAGAACGCCGTGATGAACTTGGCGGAGCCATCGGGCTCGTCGCCGCCCGAGAAGCCGCCGGGGATCATGACGATCTGGCTTGCACGGATGCGGCGGGCAAGCTCGTGGGTGCTCTCGGCGACGGCCTCGGGCGTGAGATTGTTGATCACGAAGGTGTCGGCCTCGGCGCCGGCGGCGCGGAAAGCGCGGGCGCTATCGTACTCGCAGTTGTTGCCGGGGAACACGGGGATTACCACGCGCGGGCGGGCGATCTTGGCGCCGCCGTACACGTGGATATCCTTGGCACGGAAGTCGATGGTCTCGACCTCGGCGGTCTCGCCGGCGCTGCGGTAGGCAAAGACGCCTTCGATGCCGCTCTCCCAGGCCTCCTGGAGCTCGGAGAGCTCGATGACCTCGGAGCCGGTATCGATGACATAGCCCTCGACGGTGGTGCCCAGGGGCTCGACGACAACGCCGTCGGCGACCTCGGGCAGCTCGGCATCCTCGGCGAGCTCGACGATAAAGCTGCCGTAGAGCGGGGTGAAGAGGCTCTCCACGTCCACATCTTCGGCAAGCTCGATACCGATCTGGTTGCCGACACACATCTTAAAGAGGCTCTCGGCGCCGCAGCCGTAGCCGGGCGTGGAGACAGCCAGGGCGTCGCCGGTAGCAGTGAGCGCCTCGACGGCGTCAAACGCGGCGAGCAGCTGCTGGGCGTCGGGGCGGTAGTCCTCGCCGTAGGTGGCGGGGGCGATGCGGACGACGCGGTGCGTGAGGCCCTTGAACTCGGGGGAGACAGCGCGGGCCGCCTTGCCCACGGCCACGGCGAAGCTGATGAGGGTCGGCGGAACGTTGAGCTCGCCGGCCTCGTCCTCAAACGAGCCGCTCATGGAGTCCTTGCCGCCGATGGCGCCGGCACCCAGGTCGACCTGGGCCATAAGGGCGCCCAGGACGGCTGCCATGGGCTTGCCCCAGCGCTCGGCCTCGGTGCGCAGACGCTCGAAGTACTCCTGGAAGGAGAGGTAAGCGCGCTTGTGCTCAAAGCCTGCGGCCACGAGCTTGGCGATGGACTCGACCACGGACAGGTAGGCGCCCGCAAACTGGTCGGCCTCCATCAGATAGGGGTTAAAGCCCCATGCCATAGCGCTCGCCGTGGTGGTCTCACCGTCCACGGGGAACTTGGCGACCATGGCAGAGCTCGGGGTGAGCTGCGTCTTGCCGCCAAAGGGCATGAGCACGGTCGCGGCGCCGATGGTGGAGTCAAAGCGCTCGGAAAGACCCTTGTTGGAGGCGACGTTGAGGTCGGTGACGAGCGAGGTCATGCGCTCGGCAAGCGTGGTGCCGGCCCAGCTGGGCTGCCACACGCTGCGGGCGCAGACGTGGGCGACCTGGTGCTTGGGCGCGCCGTTGGAATTGAGGAACTCGCGGGACAGATCGACGATGGCGACGCCATTCCATGCCATGCGCATGCGCGGCTCGGCGGTAACCTCGGCGATGACGGTTGCCTCCAGGTTCTCCTCGGCGGCGTAGCCCATGAACTCCTCGACGTCACCGTCGGCGACGGCGCAGGCCATGCGCTCCTGGGACTCAGAGATAGCGAGCTCGGTGCCGTCCAAGCCGTCGTACTTCTTGGTCACGGTATCAAGGTCGACAGACAGACCATCGGCAAGCTCGCCCACGGCGACCGAGACGCCGCCGGCGCCAAAGTCGTTGCAGCGCTTGATCAGACGGCAGGCATCGCCGCGGCGGAACAGACGCTGCAGCTTGCGCTCCACCGGAGCGTTACCCTTCTGCACTTCGGCGCCGTCGAGTTCGAGCGATTCCACGTTATGCGCCTTGGACGAACCGGTGGCACCGCCGATGCCGTCACGGCCGGTGCGGCCGCCCAGCAGGATGATCTTGTCGGTGGGGGCGGGGCACTCGCGGCGCACGTGGTTTGCCGGGGTAGCGCCCACGACGGCGCCGACCTCCATGCGCTTGGCCACGTAGCCGGGGTGATAGAGCTCGTTGACCTGGCCGGTGGCAAGGCCGATCTGGTTGCCGTAGCTGGAGTAGCCGGCGGCAGCGGTGGTTACGAGCTTGCGCTGCGGCAGCTTGCCCTCGAGCGTCTTGGACACGGGGACGGTGGGGTCTCCGGCGCCGGTGACGCGCATGGCCTGGTACACGTAGCTGCGGCCCGAGAGCGGGTCGCGGATGGCGCCGCCCACGCAGGTGGCGGCACCGCCGAAGGGCTCGATCTCGGTCGGGTGGTTGTGGGTCTCGTTCTTAAACAGGAACAGCCAGTCCTGGTCCTCGCCGTCGACATCGACCTTCACCTTGACAGTGCAGGCGTTGATCTCCTCGGACTCGTCGACATCGGTCATGACGCCGGTCTTCTTGAGGTACTTGGCGCCGATGGTGCCCATGTCCATGAGGCAGACGGGCTTGGTGTCGCGGCCGAGTTCGTGGCGCATCTCCATGTAGCGGTCGAAGGCCTGCTGCACCACGGCGTCGTCGATCGTCACGTCGTCCAGGACGGTGCCGAAGGTGGTGTGGCGGCAGTGGTCGGACCAATAGGTGTCGATCACGCGGATCTCGGTGATGGTGGGCTCGCGATCCTCATCGCGGAAGTACTGCTGGCAGAAGGCGATGTCCGCCTCGTCCATAGCAAGACCGCGATCGGCGATGAAGGCGGCAAGGCCGGCCTCATCGAGCTCGCGGAAGCCGTCGAGCACTTCGACGGGCTGGGGATCGGGGGTCTCCATGTACAGCGTCTCGGGCAAGTCGAGCGAGGCGATGCGCGCCTCGACGGGGTTCACCACGTAGTGCTTGATGGCCTTGATGGCGGCTTCGTTCAGAGCGCCCGAGATCATATAGACCTTGGCGGAGCGCACGGCGGGGCGCTCGCCCTGGCTGATGAGCTGCACGCACTCGCTGGCGGAGTCGGCGCGCTGGTCAAACTGGCCAGGCAGGAATTCGACGGCAAAGACGGCGCCATCGCTTGCGGGGAGCTCGTCGTAGGTCACATCGACCTGGGGCTCGCTAAAGACGGTCGGCACGCAGGAGCGGAAAAGCTCCTCGTCGATGCCCTCGACGTCGTAGCGGTTGATGATCCTCAGGGCCTCGATGCCCTTGATGCCGAGAATCTCGGTCAGCTCGCCCTTGAGCTGCTGAGCCTCGACGTCGAACCCGGGTTTCTTCTCCACGTAGATACGAGAGACCATTGGTTCCTGCCTTCCTGATCGGTTGGGCGTACGGTACGGTATGCGGCAGCGGTCGGTTTACGGGGCAAGCCTCGCGGTCGCCTTGAGCCGCATGTTTGTAAACCTCACTATGATACGACAGCTCGCGGCGCGTTGAGGGCGGCGAGGGTGCTACAGTGAAGCGCAAACAAGAGAAAGGCATCACATGGCATTCGTTTCGCTCGCCATCATCGCGCTCGTGGCCTTTGCAAGCCCCTTCATCGCCTCGGCGATTCCTGGAAAACCCGTTCCCGAGACGGTCTTTTTGCTCGTGTTCGGTGCTGTGCTGGGCCCGCATATGCTCGGCCTTATCCATGTGGATGCCGAGGTCTCGCTGGTGTCCGAGCTGGGTCTGGCCTTTTTGTTCCTGCTCGCCGGCTTTGAGATCGACCCTAAGAACATTACGGGTGTGGAGGGGCGCTACGGCTTGGCGACGTGGGCCGTCACGTTTGGTATCGCCTGGCTTGCCGTGCGCTTTACCCCGTGGTTCTCGGTCAGCCATTTCGACGGTATCGCCGTGACGCTTGCCCTCACTTCGACGGCGCTCGGCACGCTCGTGCCCATCATGCTTGAGCGCTCGCTCACCGGCACGCGCGTGGGCGACTCGATCCTCGCGTATGGCACTTGGGGCGAGCTCGGTCCCGTGCTCGCCATGTCGGTGCTGCTGTCTGCCCGCACCGGCATCCAGACGCTCGTGATTCTTGGCTTGTTTGCTGTGGTCTGCGTGCTGCTGGCCGTGGTCCCAAGTCGTTCCAGGCGCGTCGGCAGCCGCTTCTTTGCGTTTGTCGAGGAACGCGCCGATACCACGTCGCAGACGTTCGTGCGCCTGACGGTGCTCATCCTGGTCACGCTCGTGGCGTTCTCGGCAGTCTTTGATCTCGATATCGTGTTGGGTTCTTTTGCCGCCGGCTTTGTCCTGCGCTATATCATCCCCGAGGGCAACCATACGCTCGAGACCAAACTCGACGGCCTGGCCTACGGCTTTTTGATTCCGGTGTTCTTTACCGTATCGGGCGCAAAGATTGACCTGACGGCTGTGGCTTCGCGCCCGGGCTTGCTCGTGGGCTTTATCGTGGCGTTGCTGATTATTCGTGCCGTGCCCATTCTCATCTCTATGAGCATTTGTCCTGCGACGCGAGATGTGTCGGCGTATGGTCGCATTACCGTGGCGCTCTACTGCACCACGGCCCTGCCGATCATCGTTGCCGTGACAAGCGTTGCCGTCAACGCGGGCGCGCTGTCGCAAGATATTGCGTCGGTCATGGTTGCCGCCGGTGCCATCACGGTGTTCTTGATGCCGCTGCTCGCGCAGCTCTTCTACCGCGTGGTCGACGCCGCGCCGGTCGCCGCTGTGGCAGAGGTTGCCGAGCATCCATCCGATGCGCTCGACATCCTGCGTGCCCATCATGATTTGGCGAGCCTGCTCGCACGCGAGCACGAGCTGCTGACCTCGCATGGCCATGGTCGCGTATTCGAAGGCCTGCCTACGCTCGATACGATTGCCGAGCGTCTTTCCGCCGAGGCGGCGAGCGGCCACATCGATGCCCGCATCGTGGACGCGGCGCATCTTCTTGCCGATAAGACCTATGGTGATGAGATCGACCCGTCCGAGCTGACTCCGCGCGAGCGTCGCCGTCTGGAGCGCGCCAAGCTCGCCGTACACGAATACCGCCGCCGCATGCTGGAGCTCTACGCGCGCGATGAAGCCCAGGACGACGACGGCAAGTAGCAAGGAATGTCGGGATACGGGTTCCGTCCAAATAATAGAAGGCGCGCTGCCTGCGGTTGATGCGGACAGCGCGCCTTTTGCGTTGAACTCTGTTGAGGTTCGAAGCCGAAACTTTCGACCTTTAGGAGCGGGCTGCCCCGTCGACGGGGAGGATGGCGCCCGTGACATAGGAGGACATGTCGCTCGCAAGGAAAACGAAGGCGTTGGCAACGTCCTCGGGCTCGCCCATGCGACCGAGCGGAATAGTGGCGATGATGGGCTTGATGACCTCTTCGGGCAGGTTGGCGACCATATCGGTCTTGGTTACGCCTGGGGCAACGGCGTTGACGCGAATGCCCATGGGGGCGAGCTCGCGCGAGAGCGACTGGACCATGCCGTTGACGGCAAACTTAGACGTGGGGTAGCCGACGCCAGAGGGCTGGCCGTACTTGGCGACCATCGAGCTTGTGGTAGTGATGGTGCCGCCGTGGCCGGCCTCGGTCATGATCTTGGCGGCAGCCTGGTGACCGTTAAAGACGGCGACGACGTTGAGGTCCATAACTTTGGCGAACTCCTCGGCTGTATAGTCCAAAAGGGGTGAGCGCTGGGAGATTCCGGCGTTGTTGACGACCGTATCGAGACCGCCCATATCGGCTGCAGCCTGGGTAAAGGCCTCGGTCACGGCTTCGAGTGAGGTGAGGTCGCAGGAGCGACCCCAGACCTTGGCGTCGGGATAGACGGCTGTCAGCTTCTCAACGGCCGCATCGGCGGTCTCCTGACGCGAGCCAAAGACGGTGACGGTGGCACCCTCCTCGATAAAGCGGCAGGCGATGGCATAGCCGATACCGCGCGTGCCTCCGGTGATGATTGCTTTCTTGCCCTCGAGCAACATGGTGCCTCCATTCTTCGGGGGTGGACGTACGCAGCACAGGATAGCGGCGGACAAAAGCAAACATGTCTGCTTATCGGTGAGCGGTATCCCTGGTTGACACCGAACGGTCAAATTGTTCAAACGCGGATCGCGTCAATGCGCCCCGAGCGTGCAAATAAAAGGGCTCCCGTCCAAGACCAGACGGGAGCCCTTCGAGCAAATGCGTTGTGGGGTGTAAACCGAACTAGTTGGTCATGACGCCTTCGGTCCAGGCCTCGACGTCCTCGATGCGCAGGACGTTGGCGACCTCGGCCACGCAGTCGACGCTGGCAAGCTCCGCGGCGGCAGCCTGGACGTCCTTCTCGAGTGCGCGGTGCGTCAGGAAGATGACCGAGCAGGCATCGCTGACACCCGACTTGCCGTCCTCGACTTGGTTGATGAGCGAGATCGAAATGTTGTGCTTGGCAAAGATGTCGACCGTCTCGGACAGGGCGCCCACGCGGTCGGCGACCTTCAGGCGCACATAGTACTTGGTCTGGAGCTCATCCATGGGCTTAAAGGCGAGGTTGTGACCATAGGGCTCAATCTCGGGCAGCGGAGCCACGCCCCGGCTGATCTGCTCGGAGAGCGACAGGATATCGCCCACGACGGCGCTCGCGGTGGGGAAGGAGCCTGCGCCGGCACCGTAGAACATGGTCTCGCCCACGGCGTCGCCCACTACGTAAACAGCGTTCATGGCGCCGTTGACCTTGGCAAGCATGTGGTCTGCCGGGATCAGCGTGGGATGCACGCGAACATCGACGCCGGCGTCGGTGTTGCGGGCGATGCCGAGCAGCTTAATGGTGTAGCCGAGCTCGCGGGCCTGGGCGATGTCCTCGGCGCCGATGGTGCGGATACCCTGCTGGTACACATCATCGGTGGTCACGCGGGTGCCAAAGCCGATGGAGGCGAGGATCGCCGTCTTGCTGGCGGCATCGAAGCCGTCGACGTCGGCGGACGGGTCGGCCTCGGCATAGCCCTTGGCCTGTGCATCGGCGAGCACGTCGGCGTAATCGGCGCCCTCGGCGTCCATGCGCGACAGGATGTAGTTGGTGGTGCCGTTGAGGATGCCGGCGATGGTCAGGATCTTGTTGCCCACCAGATCGTGCTCAAGCGTGCTCACGATGGGGATGCCGCCGCCGCAGCTGGCCTCGCACTTAATCTGCACGCCGCACGCGCGTGCCTTCTTGGCAAGCGTCTCGACGTGACGGCCCAGCAGGGCCTTGTTGGCAGAGACGACGTGCTTGCCGTGCTCAAAGGCAGTGGTGAAGATCTCGGTTGCGGGATGCTCGCCGCCGATCAGCTCGACGACGATGTCGACGGCGGGGTCGGTGACGACATCGTGCCAGTCGCTCGTAAAGGCCTCGCGCTCAATGCCTGCTGCCTCGGCCTGCTCCCAGGCAAGCGCGCAGGCGCGGGTCAGCTTAAGGTCGATGCCGTAGGCTGCCAGGTACTCATCGTGGTGGCTCTTGATCAGACGGGCCACGCCGCCGCCGACGGTTCCCAGACCGATCAGACCGACGTTCACGGTGCGCAGGGGTTCGCTCATAGATAGCTCCTTCGTGCATCTTATGGATGGATAAATCGCTTAAAGGTTGAGTGCATTCTAGCGTGAACCGAGGACGCGTGCTCGCCAGGCAACAGGAGTCGCACAAAACGGCACCCCCGAAACGCTGCGGAAACATTGGAAACATGCTCGCTACAAACGGAACTCCGTAACAAACTGTCAACGTTTGCGCCATAAGGTTCGCCCTGTGCGACTGGGGCATGCAGGCGCTCGTCGACTCCGTTACCACTGGTGCCGCCGTCGCCGTCTCGGCCGAGATCGCCGATGCCTTTGCCGAGCAGGCCAAGGCATCCAAGCTCGACATCGTCGATACCGAGACCTTTAAGGACGACTCCTCCACGAGCTTTATCAACCAGCCGACCAAGGCCATGCGCAAGATCAAGATCGAGGGCCTGACGGGCGAGCTCACATGGAACGACGAGGGCCAGGTCGAAAAGCCCGCTACGGCCTATGTGATTCAGGACGGCAAGTACATCGCCGCCTAAGTGCATATATCGGGACCGGTGGGGTCGTTTTATTCAGGGCGGGGACGCCTGTAACAGAACGGAAACATTACTTTCACACAATAAAGTGGCTAAACTGCATAAACCGACAGAAATACGCATGATTATGGATAAATGAACAAATCCAAAGAAAAGTTGAAATAATCGCCACTTTCCTTAACTAAAGCGTCTAGTATTTTGCGAACGCCGAACACGGCGAAGGATGGCCTGTCGGGTAACCGAAACCCGACGAGATTTGAGAGGAGAGCCGCATGTCGAGCCTCACCGGTAAGTCATTGAACCCTGTTATGAATCGCAGGAGCGTTATCGCGAGCGCAGCAGGTCTGGGGGCGATGTCCATTCTAGCTGGCTGCTCCTCCAACGGCGGCGACAGTGGTTCCGCTTCGGGCGACGCTTCGTTTAAGATCGGCACCATCGGCCCACTGACCGGCGCCAACGCGTCCTACGGCAAGTCCGTTACACAGGCTGTCGAGCTTGGCTGCAAGGATTTCTCGACTAAGGAACTGCCGCTTGTCAGCAAGGCCGAGGACGACCAGGCTGACGGCGAGAAGGCCGTCAACGCCTTCAACACCCTGCTCGACTGGGGCATGCAGGCCCTTGTCGGTCCGACCACCACGGGTGCGTCGGTCGCCGTTGCTGCTGAGTGCGGTAACGACCCCGAGACGTTCATGATTACCCCGTCCGCGTCCTCCGAGGACGTTACCAAGGGCAAGGATTGCGTCTTCCAGGTTTGCTTCACCGACCCCAACCAGGGTGTCAACGCTGCCAAGTTCCTGGCGCAGAAGTATGCGGACGAGAAGTTCGTGCTGTTCTATAACTCCGGCGACGCCTATTCTTCGGGCATCGCAGATTCCTTTAAGGCCCAGGCCGCTGAGTCCAAGCTCGAGATTGTTGACGAGGAGACCTTTAAGGACGACTCCGCCACGAGCTTTACCAACCAGCTGACCAAGGCCAAGCAGGCTGGCGCCACCATGATCTTTGCGCCGATCTACTACACACCGGCGTCCGTCCTGCTCAAGAACGCCAAGGACATGGGCTACGACGTCAAGATGATGGGCTGCGACGGCATGGACGGTATCCTGGGCGTTGAGGGCTTCGATACCTCTCTTGCCGAGGGTCTGCTGCTCATGACCCCGTTCTCCGCCGACGACGAGAAGAACGCCGACTTCGTCAACGCTTACAAAGATAAGTACGGCGATACCCCCGACCAGTTTGCCGCCGACGCCTACGACGGCGTGCATGCTGTGGTCGAGGCTCTCAAGGAGGCCGGCCTGGGTGTCGACGCCGACCCCACCGAGGTTGCCGAGAAGCTTCCCGAGGCTATGCGCAACATTACTGTTGACGGCCTGACTGGCAAGCTCTCCTGGAACGATAAGGGTCAGGTCCAGAAGGAGCCCACGGCGTACGTCATCACTGACGGCAAGTACGTACAGGCCTAATAGGCCGCCTTACATAGAGCGGTTTTGATCCCAAGCAGGGGAGGTTTTGGCCTTCCCTGCTTGCTTGGTATCTAGGGACGATGTAACGTCCCTGTTTCATACATTAACTGGAAACCTATTCGAAAGGGGGATGTGGAACATGACGGTCTTTATCCAATACCTGGTCAACGGCCTGTCCATGGGCAGCGTCTACGCCATCATCGCGTTGGGCTACACCATGGTCTACGGTATCGCCAAGATGCTCAACTTCGCTCACGGCGATGTCATCATGGTCGGTGCCTATGTCTCGTTCTGCGCCACGTCGTATCTCGGCCTCCCGGGCTGGGCATCTGTAGTTCTCTCTTGCGTGGCCTGCACGGTTCTCGGTGTTCTCATTGAGGGCCTGGCCTATAAGCCGCTGCGCCAAGCAGGCCCGCTGGCCGTTCTGATTACGGCTATCGGCGTGTCCTACTTCCTGCAGAACGCCGCGCAGCTTCTGTGGGGCGCCACGCCCAAGAACTTCACTTCGCTCGTCACCTTCCAGGTGCCGGAGTTCTTGGCCAAGTTCAACGTAAGCGCCGTCTCGCTCGTCACCATCGTCGCCTGCCTGGTTATCATGGCCGGCCTGATGTTCTTTACAGGTAAGACCAAGATGGGCAAGGCCATGCGCGCCGTGTCCGAGGACAAGGCTGCCGCTCAGCTCATGGGCATCAACGTCAACCGCACCATTTCGATGACGTTTGCCATCGGCTCTGCCCTTGCCGCCATCGCCGGCGTGCTGCTGTGCTCCTACTCGCCGGTGCTGCAGCCCACGACGGGTGCTATGCCTGGCATCAAGGCCTTCGACGCCGCTGTCTTCGGTGGCATCGGCTCCATCCCCGGCGCTTTTGTCGGCGGCATTCTCATCGGCATCATCGAAGCGATGGCGCAGGCTTACATTTCCACGAGCCTTGCCAACTCCATCGTCTTTGGTGTTCTGATCATCGTCCTGCTCGTCAAGCCTGCCGGCCTCTTGGGCAAGTACGTCCCCGAGAAGGTGTAGGTGAGCGTTATGAAGTTTCTTAAAGACAAGCAGACGCGTCACGACTTTGTTACGTACGCCATGTGCCTTGTGGCGTTCGCCATCGTGTTCTTTATGCAGTCCAACCACATGATCCCGCGCATGATTGCCGGCCAGCTGGTCCCCATTACGGCCTACATTGTTATGGCCATCTCCCTTAACCTCGTCGTTGGTATCGCGGGCGACTTGTCGCTGGGCCACGCAGGCTTTATGAGCGTCGGCGCCTATACGGGCATCGTCACTGCCGTCGCGCTGGAGAGCGCCGTTCCGTCCGATCCGATGCGTCTGATCATCAGCATTGTGGTCGGCGCTATCGCCGCTGCCATCTTGGGCTTCTTGATCGGTATCCCGGTCCTGCGCCTGAGCGGCGACTATCTGGCCATCGTGACCCTGGCTTTTGGCGAGATCATCAAAGAGATCGTCACCTGCCTTATCGTGGGCGTCGACTCCCGCGGCCTGCATGTGATCTTTAACATCACGGGTAACTCTACGATCAACGACCTGCACCTGCTCGAGGACGGCACCGCCATCATCAAGGGCGCGCAGGGAGCATCGGGCGTGTCGACCTATTCGACCTTCCTTGCCGGCGCCATCTTGGTTATGGTCGCGCTCGTGATTGTACTCAACCTGGTTCGCAGCCGTACCGGTCGTGCCATTATTGCCGTGCGCGATAACAAGATCGCTGCCGAGTCCGTGGGCATCTCCGTCACCCAGTACCGCATGATCGCCTTCGTGGTTTCCGCCGCCCTCGCCGGTGCTGCCGGAGCTTTGTTCGGCGGTAACTTCTCGCAGCTTTCCGCTACTAAGTTCGACTTCAACACGTCGATCCTCATTCTGGTGTTCGTGGTTCTGGGCGGCCTGGGCAACATGCGCGGTTCCGTTATCGCCGCGGCGCTGCTCACGGTGCTCCCCGAGTTGCTCCGTCAGTTCTCGGACTACCGCATGCTCATCTACGCCATCGTGTTGATCCTGGTCATGGTCTTTACTAACAACCCACAGCTCAAGGCATTCTTCGCACGCATTAAGGACCGCTTTGCTTCCAAGAAGGAGGTGGCAGCCGATGCCCAGTAAGTTTGAGTTCAACAAGGGCAAGATGGTCCCGTATCCTTCTGGCGCTATCGTTCCCGACCGCGACCTGGGTCAGCGCCCGGCGCTCGAGTGCATCCACTTGGGCATTGAGTTTGGCGGCCTTAAGGCAGTAGACGACTTTAGCCTGACCATCGGCAAGACTGAGATCGCCGGTCTCATCGGCCCCAACGGCGCCGGCAAGACCACGGTCTTCAACCTGCTCACCAAGGTGTACCAGCCCACGCACGGCACCATCCTGCTCGACGGTGAGGACACCTCGGGCAAGTCGGTCTACCAGGTCAACCGCATGGGTATTGCCCGTACGTTCCAGAACATTCGCCTGTTCAACACCATGACGGTGGAGGACAACGTTAAGGTCGGCCTGCACAACCAGGAGCGCTACTCCGGCTTTGAGGGCGTTCTGCGCCTGCCGACGTATTGGAAGCACGAGAAGGCCGCCCACGAGCGCGCCATGGAGCTGCTGTCCATTTTTGACATGGAGCACCTGGCAAATGAGCAGGCCGGATCGCTGCCTTACGGCGCCCAGCGTCGTCTGGAAATCGTCCGCGCGCTTGCCACCAACCCCAAACTACTGCTGCTCGACGAGCCTGCCGCCGGCATGAATCCGTCCGAGACCGCGGAACTCATGGAGAACATCGTTAAGATTCGCGACACCTTTGGTATCGCCATCATGCTTATCGAGCACGACATGTCGCTCGTCATGAATATTTGCGAGGGTATCTGCGTGCTCAACTTTGGTAAGGTCATCGCCAAAGGCACGGCCGAGGAAATCCAGAACAACGACGCTGTTATCGAGGCGTATCTGGGCAAGCAGGATAAGGGGGAGAACTAAATGGCAGAGCCGATGCTTTCCGTCTACAACATCAACGTCTGGTACGGCGCCATCCACGCCATCAAGGACATCTCCTTTAACGTCAATGAGGGCGAGATCGTGGCTCTGATCGGTGCGAACGGTGCCGGCAAGTCCACGACGCTTAAAACCGTCTCGGGCCTGCTGCGTTCCAAGACCGGCTCCATCAAGTTTATGGGCGAGGACATTACCCATACGCCTGCCGACAAGCTGGTGGGCAAGGGCTTGGCTCAGGTCCCCGAGGGCCGTCGCGCCTTCTTGCAGATGACGGTCGAGGAGAACCTGGAGATGGGCGCCTACACGCAGCCCAAGTCAACGGTGGCTCCGGGTCTCGAGCGCGTCTACGAGCAGTTCCCGCGCCTGAAGGAGCGTCGTCGCCAGGTCGCCGGCACCCTTTCGGGCGGCGAGCAGCAGATGCTCGTTATGGGCCGCGCCCTTATGAGCAACCCTAAGCTGCTCATGCTCGATGAGCCCTCCATGGGTCTGGCGCCGATTCTGATTGAGCAGATCTTCCAAATTGTCGAGGACCTGCACAAGGCCGGCACCACGGTGCTCCTGGTCGAGCAAAACGCACAGATGGCTCTTTCCATCGCCACACGCGGCTACGTGCTCGAGACCGGCAAGATCACCATGACCGGCACCGGCCAAGAACTGCTGCACGACGATAACGTGCGTAAAGCCTACCTGGGCGGCTAGATAGTTACGGCGTTTTGCCAAACGCCGTAACCAGCCGACGCTGCAAGCCCGCCAGAGACGCCCACCCTCCTTTCATCTCGGCACA
>UQHY01000008.1:0-58403 GCA_900540975.1 uncultured Collinsella sp. | reverse complement strand
ACGAGATTCGCGGCAGGGCGGTGGCTTGCCGCCGTGAGCCGCTGGAAGGAGGCAGCATGTCTGATGCCGTTCGTGCCGAGAAAATCGCGCACGAGGTCGACTATGCCGCCCACCAGCTGGCCCAGGCGGGCCGCTTGGACCTGACGCACGAGTTTATCCAGCATGGCGACGTGACGGTCTATGCACATGTGACTTCGGTAGCGCGGGCGAGCCTGTCCTTTGCCGAGCGCTTGGGCCGTGTTGGCATTTCGGTCGACCGTGCCTCGCTGCTGCGCGGAGCCTTGTTACACGATTACTTTCTCTACGATTGGCATGACCCCGATCCGAGCCATCGACTGCACGGATTTCGGCATCCATTTTTTGCCCTGGCACGTGCCGAAGAGGATTTTGAGCTGACGCCGCGCGAACGGAATATTATCGCGCGACATATGTTTCCGCTGGTGCCAGTGCCGCCGACGTGTCGCGAGGCATGGATTGTGTGCCTGGCTGATAAGTGGTGCGCACTGTGCGAGACGGTCGCCGGCCGTCTGCCGCGCAAGGACGAGGCTGACGATGGCATGAGTAAAGCATCGAGCGAAAAGAGGAGAGGGTAGACGGTGGAAACCGCGATTGATATGGCGTTTGGCGGCGCGACGCTTGCCGCCTGTCCACTCTCGGCACTGGTGCTCTCGTTTGCCTTTTACGGGTTTTGCGGCTGGGCATGGGAGTCGACAGTATGCGCCATGCTTAACCAAGGACGCTTCGCCAACAGCGGATTCTTGCTGGGGCCGTGTTGTCCTATCTATGGTGTGGGCGGCATAGCCTGCTGGCTTTTGCTGCGTGGGATTCCGGATGCCTCGGGCCAGTTTGTCGCGGCGGCGCTTGTATGCAGCGTAATCGAGTACAGCGTTGGACTTCTATTGGAAAAGACAACAGGCGCGCGCTTTTGGGATTACTCGCACCTGCCGTTTAATTTGCATGGGCGCATCTGCCTGTACTGGGCTTGCGCGTTTGGCCTGGGTGCGTTGTGTATTTGCCGTTTAGTGGAGCCGGCATTGCTGGGGCTGCTTGGCCATCTGCCGGTGCTGATTGTGCGGCTGTCCGCCTTTATCGTCGCGGTCGCGATGATGGTCGACGCGGTGTGCTCGTTGGCCAGCTGGCGCCGCCTGTCAGATCAGCTGGAGCGCGTCCGGGCCGACCTTGCCGACCGCATCAACGAGTCGCTTGCCGACGCGTCCGACTCAATGCTCGAGCGCATTCCCGATTCTACGATTGACTCGGTGGCACAGACGCACATCCGTAGCCGTGCCGTTAACGCGTGGCTGGCCGAGCTGGGTGACGCCGCGCTCGATGCCCTGCGCGAGAAGGCTTCGATGCCGACGTTTATCGCGGATGGTGCTCGCGGTCTGGCGCTGGCCGCCCGCCGCGTGGCCGATGCCGCGCCGAACATGCCGCGTCCGTCGCTCAGTCGTCGCCTTGCCGGCAAGCGCATGAGCCGTCCGGTGCCAAGCGTGTCGCTCAGCCGACGCGACCTGCGCTTCTTCAATGCCTTCCCGCGCTTGCGCATCAACCGCTACGAGGGCGTCATCCGAGCTACCGACCTCCGCGACCGAGCCCGCGAGCTGTTCCGCCGCTAGCCGGGACGGGTGCGCTCACGGCTTCCTTGCTCGCGTATTTCCCGTTCGTTTCGCGTCCGTTGCCGCGCCGTTTCCAAGATTGCGGCACCGTTTCCATTCGACAACGCCGCGTTTAACAACGCCGTATCTGGTCTACACCAGTTGCCCCTCGGCCGCATTATGGGCGCCGACAACGTTCATGCGACCAAGGGAGAGCGAATGTACGATACGGGATCGACAACGTTTATGCTCGTCTGCACCATGCTCGTGTTTTTAATGACACCGGGCTTGGCGTTTTTCTATGGCGGCCTGTCCAGGCGCAAAAATGTCATCAACACCATGCTTATGTGCTTTGGCGCCATTGGCCTGGTTGGTGTGCTGTGGATTGTTGCCGGCTGGTCTCTGGCCTATGGCGGCGACGGTTCCAGCCCGTTTATTGGAGGCCTTGAACAGCTGCTGTGCCTGCCGGTACTCAACCAGATGCTGCAGGCGGCCGAGGGCAATGCCGCGGACGGTGCCGTCTACCCTCAGATCATCAACATCGCCTTCCAGATGGCGTTTGCCATGATCACCGCCGCTATCGTCACGGGCAGCCTGGCCGGCCGCGTTAAGTTTGGTGCCATGGTGGCCTTCCTGGGCATTTGGCTGCTCGTGGTCTATGCGCCGCTTGCCCACATGGTTTGGGGCGGCGAGGGCTCCTTTATCGGCGACATCATCGGCGCGCTCGACTTTGCCGGCGGCGACGTGGTGCACATCTCGTCCGGTCTGACGGGCCTGATTCTCTGCTTAATGCTCGGCCGTCGTCGTGGCTTTGGCATGGTGAGCTACCGTCCGCATAACGTGCCGTTTGTGGCGCTGGGCGCCGGCCTGCTTTGGTTTGGCTGGTTTGGCTTTAACGGCGGCAGCGAGTTTAAGGCCGACGCCGTTGCGGCACTCGCCATCCTCAACACCGTGACGGCCAGCGCGGCGGGCATGGTCTCGTGGCTTGCCGTCGAGCGCGTGCATACCGGCCGCCCCACGCTGGTGGGCGCCAGCACCGGTCTGGTTGCGGGCCTTGTGGTGGTCACGCCGGGTGCGGGCTTTGTCGAGCCGTGGGCAGCGCTGGTCATGGGTCTGATCGTATCGCCCGTCTGCTATCTGGCTATCAGCCATCTTAAGACCAAGTTTGGCTACGACGATGCACTCGATGCGTTTGGTTGCCACGGTATCGGCGGAATTTTGGGCGGCGTGCTCACGGGCCTGTTCTGTGTGCCGGAGCTTTCGTGGACCGGTAAGGGCGGTCTGTTCTACACGGGCGACGTGTCGCTGCTCATCTCTCAGATCTTGGGCATTGTGGTGACGGTCGCTATTGTACTGGTGCTCGACTTGGTGATCGCCGCGGTGGTCAAGGCGCTGTTCCACGGCAGCCTGCGCGTGGACGAGGCCGACGAGGCGCTGGGCCTGGACGCGAGTCAGCACGGCGAGAGCGCGTATCCCTCCTTCTCGGGACTTGACTAACGGCTTTCCCAGCCACCGCACCTTGCCGTTCAAACCGTCGCTCACGTACTTAAGTACGCTTCGCTCCTCTTTCACGGCAATCTGCGGCACCTGGGAAACCCGCGTCTCATGTAAAGGGATACGTTGATTATTGAGAGGAATTCACTATGAAGAAGATTACGGCGATTGTTCGTGCTGAGAAGCTTGAGGTTCTTAAAGATGCGCTGTTTGCTGCCGATGTTCGTGGTATGACTATCAACCAGGTGCAGGGCTGCGGTGCGCAACATGGCTGGAAGGAATACGTGCGCGGCAACGAGTTGCTTGTTAACACGATCCCTAAGGTGCAGTTCACGCTCATTTGTGCCGATGAGCATGTCGACGACATTGTCGAGATTATCTGCAACGCTGCTCGCACCGGTGCCGTTGGAGACGGCAAGATCTGGGTCGAGCCGGTCGAGGAAGTTATCCGCATCCGCACCGGCGAATACGGCCCCGCCGCGGTGTAGCATCGACCGCCTGCCATCCGCAACGTTAAAATACTGCAATGAGGCACAAGACTTGCGTTGCGGATGGACAGATTATGGGGCGTAATAAATATCCCGAGGAGACGGTCGCGAAGATTCTCGACGCGGCGCTGGAGCTATTCTGCGCACAGGGCTATGAGGGGACGAGCATTCAAGATATCGTCGACCGCCTCGATGGCATGACCAAGGGCGCTGTCTATCATCACTTTAAGAGCAAAGAGGAGATTTTCAACGCCGCATTTGATCGGGCAATGGCTCCGATTGTTGAGCAACGTCGCTCAACGCTTGGTATCGGCAATATGACCGGAGCCCAAAAGCTCAAGCGACTGTACGCGCCCGAGTCTGTCGTTCCGCAAATTGAGCTATGGGCACGCATGCATCCTGCGGCAGATCCGGTAAAAAGCTCGCGTCTACTGGCGATGCAGTACCAGGGCTCGTTCGACGAGTCGGCCGATGGCTGTCTCTTGCCAGTGATCGAGGAGGGCATCGCCGACGGCTCCATTGCGTGCAAATGCCCGCGCGAAGCGGCTGAGGCCGTATCGTTGTTGGCGAATCTTTGGCTGCTGCCGCTGTTCCGTCCGCTCGAGACCAAAGATCGACTGCTCGCTCGCGCGCAATGTTTGGCGCAGATGGCGGCCGCGGTGGGGCTCGATTTGGGTAATGAAGTGCTTCAGACAACGGCTCAGATTTGGGACGTATGGAACCGTGCTGGGTGGTAATATAGATACTGACGGTATGTAATTGATTCGTAAGGGTAGCCACGGCTGCCCTTTTCAAGTCATTAAATACATACTAATGGTATGTATAGGGGGCGGGCTTATGGCTGGAATGCGGAGGAGTAGCGTCTCGTTGGTGCAAAAAACAGTGCGATCTATCAGGCTTTTCGGTCTTCTTGTTGCACAGCTGTGCGCGTATTCGATGTTGTCGGCACTGTGCTTTGCGTGCCCGCTTTACTTGTTCGATTGCAGCGGCTCGTCAACGTTATATGGCGCCGTCGCGGCGATAGCGTTCATACCGGGCGTGCTCGCGACTCCGGTTGGCGGAATCTTGGCGGATCAGGGAAGACATCGCGGGGTTCTTGTGGTGCTCGGCATTGTTCTGATGGCTGCATCGCTGTTGTTTATCCCCATGAAGCGGTCGCTGCCTCTTGCGGTTGTCGTGGCAGCAATGCTTTGCGTCCAATATGGCATCCAATCGCTGCTGAAGCCGATGCTTTAAATTGAGACGGTGCGCATGACGGGCCCAGAAAAGGTTGAGCGTGCCACTGCGTTGGTCTCGCAGATAACCATGGCGAGCAATATCCTGGGGCCTGTAGTCGGGACGGCAGTCTATGGGTGCTTTGGTATCGATGCTCTATGCGAAACCGCGGCGTTGACGTTTGCGATGTCAGCCCTACTGTTCGGGGGCGCACTCAAGCAAAATGCCTCATCTGGAATGACAGGGGACAGTACGACTTGCTCGACATGCCGAAGCGATTTTCGGGAGTCGATTCGGTACCTGTTTCAAAACGCATCATTGCTCGTTGTGTTTTTGCTTGCGGCTATTTTGAACCTTGCGTTAGTTGGGTTAACGATTGGTGATCCCGTTATTGTTGCAAAGCATCTCGGAATGCAATCATCCTTTGTTGGGATTATTGAGGTGGCTATGGGCTTGGGTGGTCTTGTCGGCAGTGGTTTGGTCGGTATTTGGCCGCATCGTTTTTCCTTCAAGGACATATGTCGATATGTTGCGATGATTAGTTTTGGAGTCGTACCGATTATTGTCGCACTACTGAGCGGTCCTGATGAATTAGCGTTTGCCGCGCTTGCGGCCGGCTCGGCATGGGTTATGGCGTGGGCAAGCATTACATCGGTCGAAATCGTTTCATTTGTTCAGCGGTCAGCGCCAAAGGAACTCTGCGGAAAAGTGCTGGCACTCGTTTATATGACGCTTTCCTGTGCAACGCCTATTGGCCAATTGGTTTACGGGCTCGCATATGATCGATGGACACCGGCGATTGTATTCGCAGGCATGTTGGCGGTGCTGACGTTGACGACGGCGCTGTTTAATCGGCTGAAAAGTCGCTTATGGCGAATGTCTTAAGGCGCTGGGGGACCGTGAATTTGTGGAGGCAGTGGCACGTCGCGCCGGGACGGCATTGTTTGGGCATGCCTCTCCTTCGTCTACAATATCGTGCAGACGAAGGAGAGGCATGCCCATGATCAAGATGTTTGCGAGTGACTTAGACGGAACGCTGCTGAACGCCCTGCACGAGGCAGACGGGACCATCCGCCGTGCCATTCGCGAGCTGACCGAGGCTGGCCTGCATGTGGTTCCCGCGACCGGACGCTCGACGCTGCCGATCGGCGAGCATGGCTTTACGGGCCTGGTGCTTGACGCCTGCTGCTCCAACGGATCCATCGTGCGCAACAGCCACGGCGAGGTGCTCAAGACCTGGACCATCGACCCGCAGGTTACCGAGGAGCTGCTCAAGGCGTTTCCGAACATTTGCTTCGACTGCTCCACGCCCGACGGCATGTTCTCGAGCGGTTCGTTCGAGATGCATCAGGCAGGCTTTAAAAAGGACAGCCCTATCAAGCGCATCGTGATGCGCGGCATGCGTGCACGTGGCGGGTATCACGAGGAGCAGTATTTCGATCAGTCGATCGGCGATATCTTGCGTCACGATGTATGCAAGATCAATTGTCGCGTGACCTCGCCCGAGCTGGAGCGCGACCTTAAGGCATATTTGGCCGAGCGCTCGGACCGCGTGGTCAACGCGCCGTTCGATCCGGTGATGTTTGAGATCACGGACGTGGCGTGCAACAAGGGCGAGAGTGTGGCTTGGCTGGCGGGCTACTACGGTATTGCCGAGGATGAGGTCGCGGTCTACGGCGACGGCGGCAACGACATCGCCATGCTCAAGCGTTTCCGCCACAGCTACGCGACCAAAAACGCTAGCGATGCAGCTAAGGCCGCCGCGAGCGCGACCATCGGCAACTGCATGGTCCACGCCGTCCCCAAACACATGCTTGCCACCATGCACAAGCAAAACTCCCGCACCGTCATCGAATAATGTGACAAAGGGACAGCCCCTTTTTCATGAGAACCCTGCACCTTTGGCATGCGAACATATATTCGTATATATAACTAAGTTTTGATAGAATCGGTATCGTTGACGGCAGCTCCATGTGTCGGGCAGCGCCCTCCATCTGATGGGAGGTGATGCCCATGACCGATTTGATTGATTTCGTGAGGCTTCTGACTGCTTTGGTCTCGTTCTTCACGGCGCTTGTCGGCCTTTCCGAGGCACTCAAGCAGCGTTCGAAGCGCAACAGAAGGGGTCGCCGCCGCTAAGGCGTTGACCCCCTAATGCAAACAACGGCGCTGCCCAGCTAGCTACAACTTGGGCTGCCGTCGACACTATTCTACCCACGAATGACATTTTGGACAATTGGTAATGCCGCTTCAAAAGCCAGGCACAACTGGCACAACCTAGGCGGCCGCTGAATGTGACAAAGGGACAGTCCCTTCGTCACATCCCAAATATTGCCTTTACGTGTTGATGCACACGGTGTGCAATAATACTCGCACTGTGCAATAGCGCACAGGCTGAGTAACAAGGAGGACGCTTGTCCCAGCTCGAGAAATGCGATCGCCGGTCCCTTCGCTCGCAGCGTGCCCTTCGCCAGGCGCTTGCCAGCGAGCTTGCCGAAAGCGGCGACCTTTCGCGCATTAACGTTGCGTCGCTCACCGAGCGCGCCGGCCTTACGCGCCGCACGTTCTATTCGCACTACCGTGATATCCCCGACTTTATCAATCAAATCGAGGATGGCTTGCTGGCCGAGATCCGTGAGCGCATTGAGCTCATCACTGCAGCTCAGCTGCCCGATCTCTATCACAACATCGATGAGCTCGAGCCGGCGCCCGGTTCGGTTGAGCTGCTGCGTTATCTTGCGGCCAACCGCGACTTAATCGGTGCGCTGCTGGGTCCGGGCGGCGACCAGGCCTTCATTAAAAAGATTATCGACACCGCGCGTGAGGCCGTGGTGCCTCGTGCGCAGACGGGCATTTTGGGCCTGGCGCTGGGCACGTTCTTTGACTACTACGTCACCTATGTCGTGAGTGCCGAGGTCGGCATGATTCAGCGCTGGTTTGAGCGCGGGCTCACCGAATCGCCCGAGACCATGGCGCGCATTATGACGGTTATTGCCTTTGTGCGTCCCGGCGACCTATATGGCCAACCCATCGATATCAACGTGCCGGAATATGGCATGAAGCTATTGAACTTGCAGCTCGAGGGCGCGGTCGACACCGCCGCAACCGTCGAGTCCAACAACTAAAAGGAGAGACAGATGAGCAAACTCGTCGAGGGCATTAAGGACCGTATGGTCGCTGCCGCGCGTGAGGCCGCGCCCGCCGTGATGGACGCCGCGCAGAAGGCCGCGACCGCGGCTGCCGAGAAAGTTGCCGAGGCAGTTGCCGATGCCAAGAACGCGGCAGGGGAGACGTCCGTCGTTAACGAGCCCGCCACCGCCGCTGAGCCCGTAACAGCCGCCCAGGCCCCCGAAGGCGCGATCTTCAACCCCGAGAACGCTCGTGGCAACCTGCACCTGGGCATCGACGTGGGCTCCACCACCGTTAAACTTGCCGTGCTCAACGACGATAACCAGATCGTCTACGCCAAGTACCAGCGCCACCACACCGACGTCCGCGCTTGTGCCCGCGACCTGTTCGAGGGCGCTGCGACCGTGCTGCCGGCTGCCCAAATGACCTGCGCCATCACCGGTTCGGGCGGCCTGCTGCTGTCCCAGTGGCTCGACCTGGAGTTTGTCCAGGAGGTCATCGCCAGCAAGCGCGCCGTCGAGACCCTCATCCCGGCCACCGACGTCGCCATCGAGCTGGGCGGCGAGGACGCCAAGATCATCTACTTCGACAACGGCATCGAGCAGCGCATGAACGGCACCTGCGCCGGCGGCACGGGCGCGTTCATCGACCAGATGGCAACCCTGCTGCACACTGACGCCAGCGGCCTTAACGAACTCGCGGCCAACGCCACCACCATCTATCCCATCGCTAGCCGCTGCGGTGTCTTTGCCAAGACCGACGTCCAGCCGCTGCTCAACGAGGGCGCCCGCCCCGAGGACGTGGCCGCCTCCATCTTCCAGGCCGTCGTGACCCAGACCATCTCGGGCCTGGCGTGCGGCCGTCCCATCCGCGGCAACGTCGCCTTCCTGGGCGGCCCGCTGCAGTATCTCTCCGAGCTGCGCCACCGCTTCTACCTCACGCTCAACCTGGACGAGGAGCACCGCATTGTGCCCCAAAACGCCCACCTGTTTGTGGCGAGCGGCGCCGCCATGGCGCATGAGTCCAACAAGCTCAGCACGTTCCCGCAGCTCATCGAGGCTATCGATGCCCTGGGTGACACACAGGGTGCCGAGGTCGAGCGCCTGGATCCGCTCTTTGCCACCGACGAGGACTTCGCCGAGTTCAAAACCCGCCACGACACCGAGGTCGTCCCCAAGGGCAAGCTCGACGGCTACACCGGCCGCGTGTTCATCGGCATCGACGCCGGCTCCACCACCATGAAGGCCGCGCTCGTGGGCGAGGACGGCCAGCTGCTGCACACCTGGTACGGCAACAACAACGGTGACATCCTGGGCACGGCCAAGGTCATCATGGCCGATTTCTACAATCACATCCCTGCCGGCTGCACCATCGGCCACGTGACCACCACGGGCTACGGCGAGGCGCTGCTCATCGAGGCCCTCAAGGCCGACTCCGGCGAGATTGAGACCGTCGCGCACCTGCGCGGCGCCAAGGCATTCCTGCCCGGCGTCGAGTTCATCCTGGACATCGGCGGCCAGGATATGAAGTGCCTGCGCGTCAAGGACGGTGTTATCGAGCACATCATGCTCAACGAGGCCTGCTCGTCGGGCTGCGGCAGCTTTATCGAGAGTTTCGCCGTGTCTATGAACATGGACGTGCGCGCGTTCGCTAACGCTGCCATCCATGCCAAGGCCCCGGTCGACCTGGGCAGCCGCTGCACGGTCTTTATGAACTCGCGCGTCAAGCAGGCGCAAAAGGAAGGCGCCACGGTGGGCGACATCGCGGCCGGCCTGTCCTATTCCGTCATCAAGAACGCCCTGTTCAAGGTTATTAAGCTGCGCGACCCCAAGGAGATCGGCAGCCAGGTGATCGTCCAGGGCGGCACCTTTATGTCCGACGCCACGCTGCGCGCATTTGAGCAGCTCACCGGTGTGCATGCCGTGCGCCCCGACATCGCCGGCTGCATGGGCGCCTATGGCGCTGCCTTGCTCGCCCGCGATCGCGCTGGCGCCGACGGCACTTCGACCATTCTTTCTGCCGAGGACATCGCACACCTCACCGTGACGCAAAACCATGTCCGCTGCGGTCGTTGCTCCAACAACTGCCAGCTCACCGTCAACGATTTTGGCGGCGGTAGGCGCTTCATTACCGGTAACCGCTGCGAGAAGGGTGCCGGCCACAAAAAGCAGAAGACCGAGGCCCCCAACCTCTTCAAAAAGAAAAATGAGCTGCTCTTTAACCGCGAGGTCCTGAGCCCCGACGAGGCCCCGCGCGGCACCGTCGGCATCCCGCGCGCGCTCAACATGTACGAGAACTACCCCTTCTGGCACGCGTTCTTTACACGCCTGGGCTTTAGCGTGCAGCTGTCCGACCAGTCGAGCAAAAAGACCTACCAGGCGGGCATCGAGTCTATGCCGTCCGAGAGCGTGTGCTATCCGGCCAAGATGAGCCACGGCCACGTGATGAACCTCATCGACCGCGGTGTCGACTTCATTTGGATGCCGTGCGTGCGCTGGGAGCGCAAGGAGGATCCGACGGCTGGCAACTGCTATAACTGCCCCATCGTCATGAGCTACCCCACGGCGCTGGCGCTCAATATCGACGAGATTCGCGAGCAGAACATCGAGTTCCTGTACCCGTTTGTGCCCTATCACGACAAGACCGAGCTCAAGCGCCGCTTGTACCAGGTGCTCGCCGTCGACCGCGTGGCCGATGCTGAGGCCGGTCGCGGCCGCGTGCGCGGTCCTAAAATCACGCGCTCCGAGGTCGATGCCGCCGTCAACGCTGCCTTTGAGGCCGATGCGCGTTTCCACGAGGACATCCAGACCATGGGCGAGGAGGCTCTTAAGTGGGTCGAGGACCACGGCGGCCACGGCATTGTGCTCGCCGGCCGTCCCTACCATAACGACCCCGAGATCAACCATGCCCTACCCGAGCTTATCTCGAGCTTTGGCTTTGCGGTCTTTACCGAGGATTCGCTCGCGCATCTCGTGAAGCCCGAGCGCCCGATCCGCGTCGTCGACCAGTGGATGTACCACAGCCGCCTGTACGCCGTCGCCCGTTTTGTGACGATGCGCAACGATCTGGACCTGATCCAGCTCAACTCCTTCGGCTGCGGTCTCGACGCCCTGACTACCGATCAGGTGCAGGAAATCCTGGAGGCCAGCGGCAAGATCTACACCGTGCTCAAGATTGACGAGGTGTCCAATCTGGGCGCCGCGCGCATCCGCATCCGTTCGCTCATGGCGGCGCTCAAGGACCAGGAGGCCGAGCGCCTGGCCGTGGCAACGGCCGCGGGCGAGGCCTACGAGCAGGGCGACGCTGCGCCGGTGGCGCCTTCCACGGATGCCCCCGCGTTCGCGAGCCGTAAGTACACGTTCGAGGCGCAGCGCGAGAGTGCTTCGACCGCGTGGCCAAAGGTGCCCTTTACAGAGCAGATGCGCGACGAGGGCTATACCATCCTGTGCCCGCAGATGGCGCCGATTCACTTTGACCTGGTCAAAGAGGTGTTCCGCGGTGCCGGCTACAACCTGGAGCTGCTGCCCTCGACCGACCACGACGCCGTCGAGGCCGGCCTGCGCTATGTGAACAACGACATCTGCTATCCGTCGATTCTGGTGACGGGCCAGATCATGGAGGCCATCGAGAGCGGTCGGTACGACCTGTCCAAGACGGCCGTGGTCATCAGCCAGACCGGCGGCGGTTGCCGTGCCACCAACTACATCGCGCTCATCCGCAAGGCCCTGCGCGAGAGCGGCCACCCCGAGATTCCGGTGATCTCGCTTTCGGCCGTGGCGCTCGGCGAGGATAACCCCGGCTTTAAGATTACGCCGGCGCTGCTTAAGCAGGCCGTGTACGCGGTGCTCTTTGGCGACGTGATGATGCAGATGCTCTACCGCTGCCGTCCGTACGAGGCCACGCCCGGTGCTGCCAACGCGCTCTACGAGGAGTATATGGCGCGCGCCCGCAAGTTGGCGCCCAAGTTCAACCGCCACAACTACACCAAGCTGTGCCGCGAGGCCATCCACGCGTTCGACACCATGCCGCTCGTGGGCGAGGGCACCAAGCCGCGCGTGGGCGTGGTCGGCGAGATCCTGGTCAAGTTCCACCCTACGGCCAACAACCACGTGGTCGATGTCATCGAGCGTGAGGGCTGCGAGGCCGTAGTACCGGGCCTGCTCGACTTCTTCCTGTACTCCATGAGCAACGCTGAGTTGCAGAAGGACGAGTTGGGAAGCTCTGCCACTACGCGCGCTGGTATGCAGGCGCTCATTAAGCTGGTGGACTGGATGCGCACGCCGGTGGAAGAGATGCTCGAAAAGTCCCGCCGCTTTGAGGCGCCCGAGCGCATCGGCACCATGGCCGACAAGGCCCGCACGGTGCTTTCGGTGTGCAACAACATGGGCGAGGGCTGGCTGCTCACGGCCGAGATGCTCGACCTAATCGACCATGGCGCGCCCAACATCATCTGCACGCAGCCCTTCGCGTGCCTGCCCAATCACGTGGTGGGCAAGGCCGTGATCAAGGAGCTGCGCCGTCAGCATCCCGAGAGCAACATCGTTGCGGTGGACTACGACCCCGGTGCATCTGAGGTCAACCAGCTCAACCGCATTAAGCTCATGATCAGCGTGGCCAAGGAAAACATGCGCGCCGGCAAGGGCTTTAAGCTCGAGAAGGTGGCGCCGCTCGCGATGGACGAGGTCACCGGCCAGATGCGTGCTCATGACGGCTGCGCGAGCTGCGGACCGGCCAGCGAGGACGTCGTGGCGTCGGTCGCCAAGCGTCTGGGACGCGGCATTAAGAAGTAGACGGTCTGCTATGGGCTGGATATGAGACAAGCGGGGGGGGGGCGGCGCCCCCGACACCCCCTTATCTCAGGTTGACCTCAGGGGGGTGGTCGCCGGCTACCGGCTACCACCCGTTTTTGCTGGACATATGTTGCGCAAACGCCCTGACTATCGCCCTTTGCGAACTCAGATTTCAGAAGTATGCGGCAAAATCTGAATAGGCCGAGCACACCGGATATATCCAAGCCCTGTACCTGTGGTTTTATTGGCGGAAAACCGGGGTGTGCTCAAGGGTTCCGGAATTTGCCGCATACTTCCGCAAACGACGTCTCGGTGGCACAAAAAATCGCCCTCGAAACCCTGAGATAATGAACAGGTGTAGCCGTTCTCGGCAAAATACCGTCCGTTTATAGAACCCACCCCCATCGCGCGTCATCCTTACGGTTGAATAAATACACATCTATGGAATTACGTAAGAGAGGACCGTTCCATGAGCTACAAGACCGTTTGTGTTGCCGGTGGCGGCGTGTTGGGAAGCCAGATTGCCTTTCAGGCTGCCTACTGCGGCTTTGATGTGACGATCTGGCTGCGCAGCGAGGGCAGCATCGGCCGCACTCAGCCCAAGATCGATCATGTGCGCGAGGAGTACATCGCGGCAATCGAGGGCATGGCGGATGGCACAGGCGAGTGGTGCGCCGGTATCGCCGATAGTGGCCAGCCCTTCGACAAGGAGGCGGCACTCGCCGCCGTCGAGCGTGCCTACTCCACGCTCAAGCTGGAGCTCGATCTTGCCAAGGCCGTAGCCGACGCCGACCTGGTCATCGAGTCTATGGCCGAGGACACCCAGGCAAAGATTGACTTCTACAAAAAGCTCGCCCCGGTTCTCCCGCAAAAGACCGTCGTCGTGACGAACTCCTCTACGCTGCTGCCGAGCACCTTTGCCAAGTACACCGGCCGCCCCGAGAAGTACTTGTCGCTGCACTTTGCCAATTCCATCTGGAAGAACAACATGACCGAGGTCATGGCGCAGGACCAAACCGACAAGCGCTACTTCGACGAGCTCGTCGACTTCGCCAACGACATTCGCATGCTTGCCCTGCCCGTCAACAAGGAAAAGAACGGCTACCTGCTCAATTCCATGCTGGTGCCATGGCTGCTTTCGGGCCTCGACTTGTATGTCTCGGGCGTGAGCGATCCCAAGAGCATCGACCTCGCATGGACGCGTGGCACCGGCGCCCCCAAGGGTCCGTTCCGCGTATTCGACACGGTTGGTATCCAGACGGCTTACAACATCGTTATGCAGTACCAGAAGGTGCCGGGCCTGGTGAGCCCGTTGCTCAAAAAGATGATGATGCCCTACAACTTTAAGGCCATGGCATCCGTCCTCAAGCAGATGCTCGACGAAGGCAAGCTGGGCGAAAGCTCGGGCGAGGGCTTCTTCAAGTACTAAAAAATGATCCCTCGGGGACGGAGGAAAACGGATCATCGCATTACTGCATCCCCTGTGCGTCTTGCGGCTAACGGCTCCGGCTGCCGCGAGCCTAAGCTAGCCTTAAGGGGCGTTTGTTAAGCTGAGAGTCAAATTGGACAGGGCTGGGCAAACGCCATGGTATATGAGGGAAACGACGGTGGCATTCAAAGACGGTAACGATATGGAATTGAGTGACAAGGACAACAGGCTGCTCTCGCGCCGAGTAGCTCTTGCGGGTGCGGCGGGCGCGCTGGCGCTTGCCGGGACAGGGCTCATGGGCTGTTCGGTCGGCGGGACCGGCTCGAACGACGCATCTACTGCGACCAACGAGCTCACCGACGAGCAAAAGAAGCTCCACAAGCAGATCGTCGCGACCTACGACGTCGAGAAGCAGGCGGCCATCAAGGAGCGGCTCGATGCCGAGTACGCCGCCGGCGGCTACAGCGAGACCACCCCGTTTGTCGCGCAGGACCCCTTTGGCACCGATACCCTGAGCTGCTACGTTCGCTTTGCGACAACGGTTTCCGTAACCGTCTCCTACAAGGTCGCCGGTCGCAAAAAGACCGGTGACGCGCCCAAAGTCGCCACCTTTTCCCACACGCCCCACGGCGGCGACGCGCCGCCTACGGAGCACGAGTTCAAGGTCATCGGCCTCATTCCCAACCACAAAAACACGGTGACCCTCACCTGTACGGCACAAGACGGTACCAGCCGCACCTCGACCTTTACCATCAAGACGCCGGCTCTCAAGGGCGAGGAAGAAGAGCGGCTCGCCGTCACGGCGGGGGAGTCCAACACGCCGCTTGCCGATGGCCTCTTTACTATTCTGGGCAACGACTCATCCAAGCTCGACTTCATGTACCTCTACGACAACGCGGGCCAGATTCGCGGCGAGGTGCCGATCATCGGCTACCGCAGCCATCGCCTGCTGTTTCCGGGCGACGGCAGCATGATTATGAGCATTTCGACGACCAAGATGGCCCAGATTAACGCCATCGGCCAGGTGGTAAATGTCTGGAGCTCGGGCGACTATGAGTTACACCACGACTACGCCTTCGATGACGACGGCAATCTGCTGGTGCTGGCGAGCCATGCCGGCTCCGAGGCCGATTTGGACGTCGACCGCGCGGCCGCCAAAAAAGACAAGGACGATCGCGTTAATGTCGAGGACCTCATCATCAAGGTCGACATAACAACAGGTGCCATCTCTCTCGTCGTGGACTTGGGCGACATATTCCCCAATCTCAAGGCGAGCGCCAAGGTTGCCTCGGACGGCGACCTGGATTGGATTCACATCAACACGATCCAGTGGCTCGGCGGCGGCACCGTTCTGCTCAGCTCGCGCGAGACCTCAACGGTCATCAAGCTCACGGATATTTACGGCACGCCTACGGTCGATTGGCTTATGGGCTCGCCAGAGTTTTGGGCCGGCTCGGGCTTTGAGGACAAGTTGCTGCAGGCCCAAGGCGATTTTTCGCTCAACGCAGGTCAGCACAGTGTGACCTATCTGCCAAACGACGAGACGACCACGACCGGTCGCTACCAGGTGCTGCTGTACGACAACAACTTTGGTGCGGCCGAGAGCTATCCCAAGTTCGACTGGGGTCAGCTGGGCGCCGCGGTGGTGACCGACTACAGTAAGGGAACGCATTCGTTTGGACGCATCTTTACGGTGGACGAGACCGCGCGCACCTACGAGCTTGTGGACCAGATCGCAGTGCCGTTCTCAGGTTACGTAAGCAGCGCGCAACGCGTCGGCGATTCAAATAGTATGCTCGTGGCATCGGGCCAGGCCAAGACCTTCACCGAGTACGATCGCTATGGACTGCCCATCGCCACGTACGAAATGAAAGCCGAGAAGTACATCTACCGCGTGTACAAGTACGAGCTGTAGCGCTGCGCTCGGCTGCGCCTGTGCCCCGCGGCTGCGCGCTCGTGCCGGGCCTACCTCGCGTCCCGCATCACTTCACATCAAACTCCACGCGATCGAGTTCGGGCACGTTGAGGTCGATGAGCTTGCGGGCAACGCGGCGGTCGTGCGCCCCGAGTGCCTCGCTTGTCGTCACGTGAGCGACAACCTCGCGCTCGACAAGGCCCTCTTCCTCGCCTTCGGTAGCCGAAGTCTCGACGGCGACGGTGTAATCCTTAAAGCCCGGCAGCACCGCGGCAAGTTCGCGCGTAGTTTTGGTGACGCCGTAGCCGTCCTGCACGCCGGCCTGCGCCGAGCCAATGGACCCCGCGGTCATAACGATGCAGGGGATGGCAAAGATCACCGTACCCACGATGATGCGGCGGCGCACCTTGTGCGACAGCTCATCGACCTCGGCATTTTCCTCAGCGGTCACAATGCCGTCGCCGTTGAGGTCGCGCTTGAGCGGTACACGTAAAAGAAGCAATACGGCTTCGGCAGCCAGTGCGATAAAGACGACATTGATGCCAAACTCGTAGAGGGCCGAGAGGAACAGCGACCCGCTCGCGATGGCAATGCCGTAACCCGCCGCGCACAGGGGCGGCATGAGTGCGGTCGCCACGGCTACGCCGGCAATGAGCGTCGAAGGCTCCTGGTCGCGCGAGTTACCCAGCCCGCCCGCAAAGCCGCCCGCGAGCGCGACGGCAAGGTCCCATACGGTGGGTGTCGAGTTATCGATGATGGCGGCCGTGGTGGTGCCAAGGGGCGAGAGCTTAAAATACAGCGTGGAAGTGATCAGGCAAAGGACCATCTGCAGCGCGAGGCCGGCAATTGCCTCGAGGGTAATCTCGCGGTCGAGCGTGGCGATGCCGTATGCCATGGCAAGGACCGAGCCCATGAGCGGGCAGATGAGCATGGCGCCCACAATGGCGATGTCCGAATCGATATCGAGGCCGACACTCGCGATCAGCATGGCGATAATGAGGATGCACAGGTGCGAGCCGGTTAGGCGCGCCCCGTTTACAAAGCGCTTACGAATTACGTGATAGGGGGCGCGACCCTCGCGAATGTTGAATGCGCGCCTCAGGAAGCGGCCGGCGTTCTCCATGACCTCGCTATAGGCAGGGCGGATGCCGTGGCGCCGGTGATGGCGCTCGCGCAGTCGCTTGAGCTGCTGGTTATCGAGTTTCATGTTCACCTCGCTTCGCCGCGGGCTATGCATCGCGCCCGCTGTCTCTACTCTACACCGCGGCAGGCGGGGTGGTCATCTTGACGTGAAACTTAGACGAGTAGGTAAAGGGGGCGCGTCAAATGAGGTTGAAGCCGAGGGTTTCGGCAGATACAAAAAAAGCGCGGGGCCGGATGGTCTCCGACCCCGCGCTCTGCACGGGTACGTTGTTGTTGGGTTTAGCCCAGCAGACTCAATCCCACGGAGACAAACGCCAGGATAACGCCGACGATGGACTCGCCGCCCAGCAGGCCGCTGGCAACGACCAGGCCCTGCTCCTGGAAGGCGGCATCCTTGGCAGCCTTCTCCTCGTCCGAAAGGCCTGCCTCGGCGTCGCGGTGTGCGGCCCACTTGTCGTAGGCGAGCTTGACGCAGGAGCCCAAGAAGGCCGTGAGCGACATGTAGAACGGCAGGTACACGCCCAGACCGATCATCATGGCCGGAATGCCGAGCCAGTACATGACGATGCCGGCGATAAAGCCGCCCGCAAACCACGGCACGCTCGGGATGCCCGAGACCATGGTGGCGACCACGCTTGCCTGCGCGGCCACAAAGCTCTTGTCGGGGCCGAAGGCGTCCGGACCATAGGCGGTGACGAGCGCGACCATGACGGCGGCAGCGACCAGGGCGCCCACGATGCCGCCAATGGCCTGGCCGACCCACTGTGCACGCGGGTTGGTACCCAGTACGGCTCCGGCCTTAAAGTCGTTCATGACGTCGCCCGCAAGGCCGCACGCCACGGCCACGATGCCGGCGATAAAGAACAGCTTGACCTGTGCGAGCTGCGCGAAGGCTGCCACGATGAGCATGACGATGAGGCCAAAGATCTCCATAGGGTCGATACCCGTCTGGCCGCAGCTCTGCGCACTCATGATGGTGGTGACAAAGGTGAACAGCGTGACGATGACGGCCGGGACGGGACCGAGGTCGAGCGCGATGGCAACGATCACGGCGATGGCGGCGGTGCCCAGGCCGATGATGCCGGCGTCGAGCTTAAGCGAGCCCGAGATGAGCGATTGCTCGTCGGTGTCGGTGGAGCTGTCGGCGGCGAGGCCGCGGACGATACCGGCGACCTGCGGCAGGATGTCCTTAAGGACGACGGCGACGCCAAAGCCCATCATAAGGCCCATACCGAGGGACTTGACGATACCCTGCGCGGTCACAACATCGAACAGGCCGGCAGCGGTGCCGCCGACGATGATGCCAAAATTGCCCAGCAGCGCGCCGGCAAACCAGAACGCGACGGGGGCGAAGCCCACCAAAAAGCCGATGGACAGCAACATGGGCGAGTTGTAGATGGCAAAGGTCACGCCGGGGATGTTGAGCGTGCACAGCATGCTGGGCACCACGCCCAGGGCGTCGCGCAGCACGCTGTAGATGCCTGCGATGGCCATGGAGCCAAAGAGCTGCTTGCCGGTCTTGCCGCCGGCCTCGGTCGCGCGTAGGGTCTGAGCTGCGGCGTTGCCGGTGGGGAACTCCAGCGCGGCGTCCACGATAAAGTGACGGTGGATGAGTGCCGTGGCCAGTAGGCCCAGGATAGTGCCGGCGAGTGCCACGATAAACATGTCGAGCCAACTGATCTGGTCGGCATAGCCCAGCATCCAGGCGCCCGGGATGGTAAACGCCAGACCGCCGGCGACCATGGCGCCTGCGGACATGATGGTGTGGGTGACGTTGGCCTCGTTGAGGCTAGCGTTGCCCATGAGCTTCAGGAAGAACAGCGAAATGACGGCAGCGAAAATGATCGGCCAGGGGAGGGCGCCCATCTTGAGGGCCGTGTAGGCCGAGCTTGCCGTGATAATCACGCAGCCAAGGACGCCGATGACGACGCCGCGCAGCGTGAGTTGACCGCGCATCGAGGTGCGGTTCGAGGGATTGCTCATATAGAACTCCTTTGCGTATATCCGCTTCCCCCGCAAGCGCCGCTACGGATACGGCGCGGGAAGTCGGGTTACCAAGGGCCGACGCGTGAGCTCACGTACGACCGCGCATCAGTATAGCCGCAAGGTAGTCAATTTGGGACGGGGCTTTTTAGCTGGTTTGGGTAGGCGATATACTGCTGGGCAGACGAAAGGAGCGCCGACGATGCTTAATGGGTGCGCATATATATTGACGGTCGACGTGGGCAACACATTCATTCGCTTTGGCCTGTTTGCCGAGGATTCGGCCGCGGCGCAGGAATGCCCGCTTGCGACGTGCGAGATCACGACGCCGTCGAGCATCACAGCCGACGAGGCGCGCATGAGGCTCACGCAGGTCATGGGCGCTCTGTCAGCCGATGCGGGCATGCCGGGCGTGCTCGTTCCCGCCGCGGCCGTGCTGAGCTGTGTGGTCCCGGCGCTCGAGCGCCCGTGGAAGGCAGCGCTTTCCCGTACCTGCACGGGGCGCGTGCTCACCGTGGGGCCGGGCCTCAAGACCGGCATACCCGTGCACTACGATGACCCGGCCGAGATCGGTCCCGACCGCATCGCCGACGCCGTGGCTGCCCGCGCCGTCTACGGCTCGCCGTGCATTGTGATCGACCTGGGCACCACGACCAATATCGAGGTCATCGACGCACACGGTACCTTTGTCGGCGGCGTTATCGCACCGGGGCTGGCGCTCGGCGCCCGTTCGCTCTCGGCCGCTGCGGCGCGCCTGCCTCAGGTTGAGCCCTCGGCGCCGACGCATGTCATCGGCCGCAACACGCGTGAGGCCATGCGCTCGGGCGTGGTTCTGGGCGAGGTGGCCCGCATCGACGGCATGCTCGACATGGTGCTCGCCGAGATGCGTGCCACCAAGGCCGCGGGGGAGGGCGATGTGCCCATCGTCATTACCGGCGACGATGCCGAGGCGCTTGCGGCCCTTGTCGGTCATAGCCTGACGGTCGATGACGCGTTGACGCTGCGGGGTCTCGCCGAGCTCTACCACATCAACCAAAAGCCCCGCCGCGCGTAGCGATGGGGCGGTGGGACAAAAACGTCTCCACCTTCCACCTGCTACAATGGGTCAAACTGTTGCGATTACGGAGGTGTCTGCCATGTCGGACGATCTTCATCAAACTGCGTCGGGCAAGCGCCGCGACGTTATTAGCTGGGATGAGTTCTTTATGAGCGTGGCCATTGCCGCGCAGCGCCGCAGTAAAGACCCCAACACGCAGGTGGGCGCGTGCATCGCCAACACCAACCACCGCATCCTTTCGGTGGGCTACAACGGTACGCCCTCGGCGCTCAACGACGACTTTTTCCCGTGGGGCACGAGCGACGACCCGTTGCAGGATAAGCACAACTACGTGGTGCATGCCGAGGCCAACGCCGTGCTCAACTACCGCGGCTCGCTCAAAGACCTTGAGGGTTCCACGGTCTACGTCACGCTGTTCCCGTGCCACGACTGCGCCAAGATCCTGGCGCAGGTGGGCGTGGGCGAGGTCGTCTACCTGGACAATAAGTATGCCGACACCGATGACGGCCGTATCAGCCGCCGCATTCTCGACTCCTGTGGCATCAGCTACCGCCAGGTCATCGTCGATGTCCAGATTGGTACCGGGGGACAGACTCGGCAGTAATATGCGTTGTCGCTGTCTGACGACGAACGCAGCTCAAAGAGCCCCGTTCCAAATTGACTACTCGTGAAGGTCGCGTCTGCGCGCATGGACGGCTCGTGAGCGGGTACATGGCTGTAGTAACATAGCTTCTGTCCGCGGGCGTGCCCGCGTTATTGTGAGAAAGGAGCCCCTGTGGCTGTTAACGAAGAGCTGCTTAAGAAGGTTCTTGAAGAGATTCGCCCCAACCTGCAGGCTGACGGCGGCGATATGGAGTATGTGGGCGTCGACGACGAGGGCGTCGTCAAGCTGGAACTGCAGGGCGCCTGCGCCGGCTGCCCTATGAGCGCACTGACCCTGTCTATGGGCATCGAGCGCATCCTGAAGGAGCACGTGCCCGGCGTTACCCGCGTCGAGCAGGTTAATGCTTCCGGCGAGACCGACGACCTGTACGACGAGTACGCGCCGTTCTAAGATGCGAAAGCTGCGGACGACATGCTCCGCACAGACGTTACGCCCAGATATGCGGCTGCGAGCGCAAGGCCCGCGGCCGCATTTGTATGTAGGGAGCAGGGGATCGATATGCTCAACGACCTCTACCATATGCTTGACCCCGTCGCGATCTCGGCGGGCCCCATCACGATCTACTGGTACGGTCTGGCCTATGTGGTCGGCGCCCTGCTTACGGCAGTCGTCATGTATCGCACGCAGCGCCGCTGGGGCTTCAACATCACGATCGATGACCTGACGAGCGTCGTGGTCGGCGCGGTCTTTGGCCTTATTATCGGCGCGCGCCTGTTCTACGTCGTCTTTTACGGTGGTGGCTACTATTGGGCCCACCCGCTCGAGATCTTTGCCACCAACGAGGGCGGCATGAGCTTCCACGGTGGCCTGGTCGGCGGCATCTTGGGCGGCATCATCGTGTGCCGCATGTATAAGCTCGACGCCTGGACCATCGCCGACCTTGCCGTTATCGGTGCTCCGCTGGCATTGTGCCTGGGCCGTTGCGCCAACTTCGTGAACGGTGAGCTATGGGGTAAGCCGACCGATCTGCCCTGGGGTGTGGTCTTTGGCGGCACCGCGGGCGATATGCCGCGCCATCCCTCCCAGCTCTACGAGGCGTTTCTCGAGGGCATCGTGCTCTTTTGCATCCTGCAGGCGCTCAGTCGCAAAAAACCGCTGCTGCCCCAGGGTACGTTTATGGGCGTCTTTGTGATGGGCTACGGCATCGTTCGCTTTTTGATTGAGTTTGTGCGCGTGCCCGATGCGCAGCTGGGCTATCTGCTGGGTGGCGTCATCACCATGGGTCAGCTGCTGAGCCTGCCGCTCGTAATCGCGGGCCTGGCGCTCATCATCTTCGCCCGCCACCGCAACCAGCCCCAGCGCGTCTACCTGGACGCCTAACCACCAAAACCACCACAAAGGGGACAGGCACCTTTGTGGTGGTTTTGCCGGGCAACGATGACAGAACCGTAACGTTTCCCCAGATAAAAACTGCCAAAATAAACCTGTCCCTTTTTGGCAGGTTTCTAGAAAGGCTATTCGGACTGTGAAGGATTCCGACCTCTCCGCAACGGCTGCGCGCGACGCCGCCCGCATCGTTTGGTTTAAGCGCTATCCCGCCAAACAGACGCTCATCGCATTTTTGCTCGCCCTGCTGGCGACCACGGCGTTTTCCATCGATCCCGCCCCGGTGTCGAGCAACGCGGTCCTGGCGATCGACCCCAAGGCGACGGGCACGCTCTACGTGTGCTACGAGGTACTTCTCTCGTTTGCCGGCCATACCGACGCAGTGATGCTGCTCGCGCTTGCCTGCTTGCTCACGCTGCCGTTTCGCTATGTGTTCTTTGGCCGCGGTGACGCTTGGCGCCCGTCGGTCGTGCTGCCATCGCTGTTCTTTGCCGTTTGCATGGTGTTCGGCCGTAGCTACGACCTTGCCGATTCGGCAGAGATTGTGCTGGGCGACAAGGCACGCGTTATCTGCGCCTGGATTGGCGGCGCGGGCTGGATGCTTCTGGCGATTGTGGCCTTCTATCTGGCTTTTGAGTTTTTGGATTGGTTGAGCTCCCGTCGCATTCCGTTTTCGGAGACCCACTTTGGCCGCGTGTGGCGTGCTGCCCACGCCGTGCTCTCGGTCCATCCCTTTGTCGGGCCGTTTCTTGTGCTCATGATTGCCTGGACGCCCACGCTTATCGCCTCGCTGCCCGGCCTCTTTATGGGAGATACGGGCGCGCAGATCCGCCAATGGTTCAACTACCCCAACGGCACGAGCGATTACCTGCGCCTGCTTAACCCCAACGTGCTGCTCAACGGCCATCATCCGGTGGTGCACACGGCCATCATCGGCTCGTGCGTGCAACTGGGGCTTTCGCTGTTCAATAGCGCCAATGCGGGCCTTGCCATCTACACCTGTGCCCAATTTGTCATCACGGCCGCCTGCATGGCCTATTCCATATCGTCGCTGCGCAAGCTGGGCGTGAGCCTGCCGGTCCGTGGCGTCACCTTGCTGTTCTTTGCGTTTATGCCGATGTTCTCCAACTATGCGGCGCTGCTGACCAAAGACGTACTGTTTGCCGATGCGTTTTTGGTGCTGCTCGTTCAGACCGTCAAGCTCGTGGCATGTGGCCTGCCCCGTCGCGATGCCAATGCCAAGCGCGCGGGCGAACAGGCGCCTGTGCTCTTTGCACGCCACGACTGGCTGTTGCTCGTGCTGGGTGCCATGGGTTCCACGTTTTTGCGCAATGGCGGCCTGGTCTTTCCGTTGGCGGCCTGCGTGATTGCGGCGGCGTTTTGCGCTTGGGACGCGCATGTGGCCCGTCGCGTGGCCAAACAGTCTGGCGTCACGCCCTCGTACGCCACGCCACGCTTCCGCTGGGTCGGCGTGCTCGCAGTGCTTGCGCTCTGCCTTGTCTCCAACATGTATTTCACCAAGGTCTTTATGCCGGCGCACGATATCACGCCGGGCTCCAAGCGCGAGATCCTCTCGATTCCGTTTCAGCAGACGGCGCGCTTCGTCCAAAAGCACGACGGCCTTAATTCGGGCGTTAACCCCAAGGTCAAAGACGATGGCACGATTGAGGAAGCTCCCTGCGACGGCTTGGTGACCGATGAGGAGCACGCTGTGATTGATCGCGTGCTTAAGTACGAGAACCTGGGTCGTCGCTACAACCCCGACAAATCGGATGCCGTCAAAAACTGCTTCAATGAGTACGCCTCGCAGGAGGACATCAAGGCCTATTTTAAGGTGTGGGCCCAGATGTTCAAAAAGGACCCCGAGTGCTATATCTCGGCGCTCATCAATAACTATTACGGGTACTTCTATCCAAGTGCTCGCGATGCGTGGGTCTACAGCACCGCGCGCAGTGCCGAGATCATGGCGAAGCCCGATAACCTCAAGTACTTTGACTTCCATCCGGTCGATAGCAAAGCCGTGCGCTGGTGCGACCACCTGATTAACCTGTACCGCGTGGCGGTGCAGCGCATCCCGTTTATCTCGCTCACCATGAGCTCGGCCACTTACGTGTGGATTATGATCGCCGTGGTGGTCTACCTGTTGCGTCGCCATTCGTGGCGCGCGCTGGCCATCTGGATACCGCTGCTGGGTGTGCTCGCCGTGTGCCTGATCGGTCCATGTAACGGATCGACCTACATGCGCTACCTGTACCCAGTCATTGCATGCATGCCCTTCGCCATCGGTGCCACGATCACCCGCAGCGACCTCCTCTGGGCCTAGCCCAAGATTGGCATATCGGGGACAGGTTGCTTTGCGCCAAGGGGCTGCATCATCACGACGCCTTCATTTTGGGGTTTATCTTGCAGGCCGGTAGGTATATCATAACGACGTTTGTTTATATTGCCCGAGCATCCACGCTGGGCTTTAGGTCGAAACCGATAGGAGACACGTATGTCCGGACACTCTAAGTGGGCCACAACCAAGCATCGTAAGGGCGCGCAGGACGCCAAGCGTTCCGCCCTCTTCTCCAAGCTCAGCCGCAACATCACCGTTGCTGCCCGTCTCGGCGGCGACCCGCTGCCCGAGAACAACGCCAGCCTTGCCGCTGCCGTCGCTAAGGCCAAGGCTCAGTCCATGCCTAAGGACAAGATCAAGTCCGCTATCGATAAGGCCTTTGGTTCGGGTGCCGATGCCGCCGTCTACGAGAACATCGTGTACGAGGGCTACGGTCCCGCCGGTGTCGCCGTCTACGTCGACTGCCTGACCGACAACCGCAACCGCACTGCTGCCGACGTCCGTTCCGCCTTCTCCCACGCTGGTGGCAACCTGGGCACCTCCGGTTCCGTCGCCTTCCAGTTTGAGCGCAAGGGCCAGATCGTCGTTGCCAAGGAGGTCCTGGACGAGAACGCCAAGAAGGAGACCATGATCGCCAACGGTGCTGCCGGTGACGAGGATGAGTTCATGATGGCCATCGCCGAGGCCGGTGGCGAGGACTACGAGGACGCCGGCGAGGAGTGGATCGTCTGGACCGCTGCCAACGACGTCATGGCTGTCTCCAAGGCGCTCGAGGAGCAGGGCATCCAGGTCAAGGGCTCCGAGACCACCATGGTCCCGACCACCCCGACCGAGGTCTCCGGTGCTGACGCCAAGAAGGTTCAGCGCCTCATCGACCGTCTTGAGGAGCTCGACGACGTCCAGGACGTCTACAGCACCATGGACATGACCGACGAGGTCATCGCTGCCCTCGAGGAGGAGTAGCGCCAGCACGGATTGAGCCGTGCATATCTGGGCATAATGAAGCGAGCATGCAAGCCTCGTGGAATAGATGAGCCGGATCCGCGTGCATGAGGCACCGGACCCGGCTCTTTTATAATGATGCGAATCGTTTTGCATTCTGAGGATCGAGATTTGAAGGGAGCGCCGCATGCGCGTGCTCAAACGAGCCCTGGCGATCGTGTATCTTGCCGCCGCCGTCGTGGCGCTGGGCACATTAGTCTGCCAGTTTTGGGGACCATATACCTATCGCTTTATGCTGCTGATGCGCGATCCGCTGCCTCGCATCGTTGTTACGGCGTGCGGCGGTGTCGTGGCGCTCGGCGTACTCGTGGGTTTCTTCCGCCTGATGTTTGCTCGTCGCGAGCCGTCCTGCGTGCATCCGGCGGGGGAGCGTAATATCGAGGTCACACTCGCGGCCCTCTCCTCGTGCGCTCGCACTGCGGCAGAGCACGACGACCGCGTGATGGTCGAGCATGTCGAGGCACGCGTGCAGGGCTCCGACGAATCGCGCGTCCGTTTTAAGGTCGACGCCATCGCGCTCGACGACCGGGATGTGGCCTCCCTTGCAGCCGCGATGCAGCAACGTATCGAGGAGGCCTGCGACACCATGCTCGGCACGCCGGGCACGACCGCACGCGTTCGTTTTTTGCCGTCCAAGACTACCGTCCAGACCGTGGAGGTTTCCGGTGAGTGATACCAATCAAGACAAGACCGTTCGCACCCCGCGCCTGACCATCGATCAGAGTGCTGCGCCGGCAGGCGAGGTCGTCGATTCCAAGGTAGAGGGTGCCGAGTCGCATGACGCGGTCGCCGACGATTTTGATGAGGCCATGGGTCTCATCAAGGGTACGGGGGCGGCTATCTGGAGCTATGCCGTCCGTCATCCCAATACCACGCTCGGAGCCGTCGCTGGTTTTGTGCTCGCTGTGCTGGTTCTCACGCTCGGCCTGTGGGATACGCTCGTCATCGCATTCTTTGTGCTGATCGGCGCCGTGATTGGCCAGATTCGAGACGGCGAGAACGGGATCGTCAACTTCTTCGGTCGTCTGTTTAGCGGCCGCTAGCATGTATTCGACCGCCGCGTGTGCGGTGGGCATAAGGAGGAACCATGGCTTTTAACACGAAGGTCGATGTGGCCGATACCGAGCTCGAGGCGGACGAGACCGTCGCTGCCGAGGCCGAGGACGTAACGCTCGAGGACGAGGCGCTCGTCGAGGCCGAACCCGCCGACGATGCGGACGAGGACGATGAGGAAACAGACGAGTCTGAGGATTCGCTGACCTATTCCAACGGTGTGATCGAGAAGATCGTCGCCATGGCCACCCGCGAGGTGCCGCACGTCCTGGGCATGAAGGGCAACCTCATGCACTTTGTGCAGGAGCAGTTCGGTGCCGAGAACCTGACCAAGGGCGTGACGGTCGAGGTCACCGATGACAACCGCGTGGTCGTCAACATTTCCGTCATTATCGAGTACGGCGCCTACGCGCCCGCGATTTTCGACGACGTTAAGGCGCGCGTGACCGAGCGTCTGGCTGCGATGACCGGCCTTGAGGTGGCAGGCGTCAACCTGCGCATCGAGGATGTCATCACCCCCGAGGAGTACGAGCACCGCACCAACCAGCACGAGTAACCTACCAAAAAGGGATGTTTATTTTGGCAGGTTTTATCTGCGAAAACGTCAAACGGCCGGCCGCACGGATGTATGTGCGGCCGGCCGTTATTTGTATGTCCCCGATGTAGGCATACCGCTCGTCTAACTAGGGGTTGCAATCGTCGTGTTCCGCGTTACCCTAATGGGCGCATTGTTTCCAAATTGTTAACGAGGGGTTGCCGTAATGGCTGACGAGCACGAAACAGAAAGCCAGGCATGGGCGATTGAGGCTGCCGCGGCAGAGGCGGCATCGCGAGCTGCCGAGGAGGTACATCGTCCTCCCGTGGTGCCGATGGAGCGCGTGGTTGATCGCACCGATATCGAGCGCGGCGAGCGTGCCGGCCAAAAGCGTAGCCAGGAGCCAGGCTTCCCGCGCTTTTTCGCCGAGCTCAATCTGGGCCTGATTCTTACGGCTTTTGCCATCGTTGCGTTTAAAACCCCTAATCACTTTGCTTTTGGCGGCACCTCGGGCGTGTCGGTTATTCTGTCCACGCTGTTCCCGACCCTGCCCGTCGGTGTCTTTATGTGGATTATCAACGCGGTTCTCGTCGTTTTGGGCTTTATCTTTTTGGAGCGCAAGACAATCCTGTGGAGCGTCTTCGCCTCGTTTGCGCTGTCTGCCTATGTTTCGCTGTTCGAGCTCTTTATCCCGACCGATGTCTCGATGACAGGCGATATGTGGCTCGACCTGTGCTTTGCTGTCATCTTGCCGGCGCTCGGCAGCGCCATCGTCTTTGATATCGGCGCCTCGACGGGCGGCACGGATATCCTCGCCATGATCCTCAAGCGACGCACCACGCTCGAGATTGGCCGCGCGCTGTTGCTGGTCGATATCGGCATCGTGACCATCGCGGCCTTCTTGTACGGTCCGCGCGTCGGTCTGTACTGCGTGCTCGGCCTGTTTGCCAAGACGCTTGTGGTCGACAAGGCCATCGAGAGCATTCACCTGCGCAAAGTCTGCACGATCATTTGCTCCGAGCCGCGCAAAGTTGAGGAGTTTATCGTCAAACATCTCAACCGTACGGCGACTATCAGCCGCGGCTACGGTGCCTTTTCGGGCAAGTGCGTGACGGTGATCATGAGCGTGCTGAGCCGTCGCGAGGCCGTGCAACTGCGCCGCTATGCGCGCGAGGTCGATCCGGGTGCCTTTATCACGATTGTCGACAGCTCCGAGATCGTCGGCAAGGGTTTCCGCGGCACGAACTAGCGCGGACACACTCATCAAACAATCGAAAAGCGCCTCGCGCGTTGCAAATACGTCATCTAAGAGTATTTGTCCTCACATTGGGTGATAATGATGCCAAAGACATCGTTTGCGATCCAGGTGATTCGCTCTAGATACGAAGGGATGATTTCGATGTTCTGTTCGCAGTGTGGCGCCCCCATGGGCGATAACGACAAGTTCTGCGGCGTGTGTGGTGCCCCCAATGTCGGTGCTGCAGCTTCCACCCCTCAGGGTCAGCCTCAGCCTCAGCAGTTTGTTCCTCAACCTGTCGCGAACGCGTCCAAGGGCTGCACGGCTCAAGCGTTTGAGGATATGACCAAGACTCCGGGCGTGCTGCAGCGCGTGTGCCAGATTGCCTTTTTGCCGGCGCTTATCTGTGTCGTGTCGGTACTCGTGCTGTTCATCCCCGTTATCGGCGGTATTGCGGCTGCCATCGGCTTTTTGGCTGCCTACGTGGCGAGCGTGTGCGGTTCGGGCTTTGGTATCGAGTGGGGTCGCGACCTGTCGCTTAAGATCGATGACGGCATGGGTCGTCCGTTGATGCGTTCCACGTCGTTTGGTCTCGGAATCTTTTCGAGCGTTATTTCGGTCGTACTCGAGTTTATCGCTGCCATTCCCATTATCGGTGTAGTGCTTTCGCTGGTGGAGGGCGTGGTAATTGGCGCCGCGGGCTCGTATTCTTATTACGGCTCTTATGCGCTCGAGGCTGCGCTGTTTGGCTCGCTTGGCCTGCTTGTCCTGGCTATGATTGCCACGGCGGTCCTGGGGGTCTTCTTTAAGATGTTCGCCGACATTGCCGTGATGCACTTTGCGGTGACCGGTCGCGTCGAGAGCGCGTTTTCGCTCGATAAGGTTTGGGCAGCCTTTAAGAACAATAAGACCAAGCTGTTCTGCGCTTCGTTCCTTCCCGAGTTTTTGACGGGCCTGGTCGCCAACGTTGTCACATGGATCTTGACGGTCGTCTTTGGCGCCGTTGCCTCTGTCGGTATGTATAGCTACTACTATCGTCCTACGGGTATTGAGGCGATTGTTGCCGGCGGTGGCATCACACTCGTGCTGTTCCTGGTGCTGGTCGCTTTTGTCACCGTATTTCTTACGGTCTTTGGCAAGATGCTCAAGCACCGTGCCGTTGGCTATTGGGTCGCGCGTTATGCAAGCGAGTGGGCCGACGAGGACAAGGATGACGTCCTGACCTTTGTATTGCCCTTCGAGAAGAAGTCCACTCCCTCGGGTTACAGTGCTCCGGATATCGCGCCTGAGCCCAAGCCCGCGCCCGAGCCGGCGCCCGTGCCTGAGCCTGCGCCTGCGCCTGCGCCTGAGCCCGAGCCGGCGCCCGAGTCGGCGCCTGCACCTGAGCCGGCGCCCGAGTCAAGTTCCGACGAGGACCCTCAGGACGAGTAGCATGCCGCCTGCCATTTGGGGACGGGGTAGAAATGGTAGAAATAACGCTTGACAGATGAGCGGGGGCGGACGTTTCGACGCGTCCGCCCCTGCTTTGCTTTAGCCAGGCTGTTATGGATGGGTGTGACGACTACTCGTCGTGTTTCTCCTCGCGGCGAGCGGCGGCGCGGGCTTCGTGGATGCCCTTGATTGCGGCATGGCGAGCCGTGCGGGCGTCGTGGATGGCGTCACGAGCCTCGGCGGTCGTCGCCTTGGCAGAGCGCAACTTGGCGGCCAGATCGGGGTTGGTTTCGGCGACCGCGGTGATCGCGGGGCCGTCGAGCTCCTCTTGCGTGGGCTCGGACAAAAAGTCGATAGCATACTGGGCGGCCACCATGGAGCCCTTTGCCAGCACGGTCTCGTCGATCTTGTAGAAGCAGGAATGTTGGGCGTACGTGGCGCCAATTTTGGGGTTACGCGTACCTACAAAGGCGAGCACGCCCGGCACACGGCGCAGGTACTCCGAAAAATCCTCGCCCGAAAGTGTGCCGCGATAATGGCCTTGGCCGGCGGGACCCAGACACTTAATTACGGCCTGACGGCAGCGCTCGCTCGAGGCCGCGTCGTTTTCGACCTTGTAGTTGGCGATGGTGTAGTCGGTGAGCTCTGCCTCGGCGCCCAAGGCCGCCGCGGTATGCTCCACGATGCGGCGCATAAGCTCCGGCATTTCCTCGTGGGTTGAATCGCCGTAGGTGCGCACCGTGCCGGCGAGGTAGGCCGTGCCGGCGATAACGTTGCGCGCGGTGCCGCCGTGCAGCTCGCCGACGGTGATGACGGCCGGCTCGTAGGGGCTGATCTCGCGCGAGACGATGGTCTGCAGGGCGTTGACAATCTCGGCGGCAACCATAACGGCGTCGTGGCCGCGCTGGGGCATGGCGCCGTGGCACGAGGTACCGCGGACATCGATGCGGAACCAGTCGGTATTGGCCATGCGCGGGCCGGGCTCGCAGCTTACGGTGCCGGCGTCGACCTCGCTCCAGATGTGCGCGGCGTAGGCACCATCGACGCCGTCGAGCACGCCCGTGCCGATCATGAGTTTGGCGCCTTGGCCGTTTTCCTCACTGGGCTGGAAGACGATGCGGACCTCGCCGTGGATGTCGTCGGTCATGTGGCGCAGGATCTGCAGCGTGCCGAGCATCATGGCGATGTGGCAGTCGTGGCCGCAGGCGTGCATGCAGCCCTCGTTGACGCTGGAGAAATCCTCGCCGGTCTGCTCGGTGACGGGCAGGGCGTCGATATCCGCACGCAGCAGGATGCGGCGGCGCGGCGTGCCGTCCTCGCGATAGGCGTCGGGCGCGGTGCCGCGAAGGGTCGCCACCAGGCCCGTCTTAAGGGGACGCTCGTAGGGGATATTCATGGCGTCGAGCTGGTTGGCGATGTCGGAAGTCGTGCGCTCTTCGGCGAGGCTCAGCTCCGGGTGCTTATGGAAGTGCCGGCGCTGCTTAATGATGTAGGGTTCAAACTCGGCGGCGATATCTCGGATGGCCGCGGTGACATCGTCTGCCGCGCGAGCCTCGGTCGCCGCCATAATCTGCTGTGCCTTGGTCTTCGTCATGGTCGATTTGCTCCTTGCTGGGTTGATCGCAAAATCGTACAGGCTCTCTCCAGTATGCCACCTGCCGCTAGGGCTGGTAAAGTTGCCGTTTGCCGCTTGGGGTTTTGTTGCAAGGGCGGGGGAGTACACTCGGGGGTGTTGAATTTCCTGCCAGAGATGGGGATGCCCATGCAACATATCGATCGGATTATCCGCTCCAAGAACGTCTTTACCGCGCAAGACGGCATCGATACCGCCCGCGAGCTGGCGATTGCCATCGCAGGCGACCGTATCGTCGCAGTCGGTGCGCCCGATGACGTGATCGCCGCCGCGCCTGCCGCCACGCCGGTTCTCGACTACGGCGAGCAGTTTGTCTGCCCCGGTTTCCATGACGCTCATCTGCACTTCTTCCATACCTCGGTCGGTTCCTCGCCGTACATGCTCATGGATATGGGCACGTCCGAGGCGGCACTGGTGCAGCACGCGCTCGAGTTTTCCCAGGACCTGCCCGACGACGCCTGGGTTGTGACGCAGGGCTGGCGCGACTACCGTTGGGACCCGCCCGAGCATCCTACCAAGGCGTCGCTCGATGCAGCATTCCCCGATCGTCCCTGCGTTATGTATTCGGGCGACGGGCACACGCTTTGGCTCAACAGCCGCGCACTCGAGGCGCTCGGCGTCACGCGCGACAGCGAGCCGCCAGCGGGCGGCAGTTACGACAAGGACGCAAGCGGCGAGCTCACGGGCATTGCGCACGAAGCGGCTGCCATGCAGCTGCTGCCGCGCTGCCTTGAGTGGCTGGACGAAGGTCGCATCGCAAGCGCTTACGCCGATCAAATGAGGCGCATGGCCGAGCAGGGTATTACTTCGATCTGCGATATGTCGCTCATGCCCATGCCGGGCTGCGATTTTATCCGCGACGATGTCTACGACAAATTGCAGACGGCCGGTAGGCTGGGCATTCGTGCCCATCTGTTTCCCACGCTGCTGGATGACCAGTCGCGTCTGGAAGAGCTGCAGGTACGTTACGCGAACAACGCGCTGCTTTCGGCGCCGGGTTTTAAGCAGTTCTTCGACGGCGTGTCGAGTGAACACACGGCATATCTCACTGAGCCCTATACCAATCCGCGCTTCCCGGGCGACCAGGGCCGTCTGACGGTCCCGGCTGAGCGCATGCGCAAACTGGTTCTGGCGGCCGCGGAGCGCGGTCACACCGTGCGCATCCACGTCATTGGTGACGGTGCGATTCATGCCGCGCTGGATATCTTCGAGGAGGCGGCCGATCTGTACGGCCTGCCCCAGCACGGCCATAACACGCTCGAGCACCTGGAGAACCTTCTGCCCGAGGACATCGACCGCCTGCGCAAGCTCAACGTGGTTGCTTCGAGCCAGCCCTGCCATATCACGCTCGACCCGGGTGGTCCGGAGCGCGATCTGGGCCTGGAGCGCAGCCGCATCATGTGGCCGTTCGCAACCTATAAGCAGCGCGGCATTCGCCAAGCCTTCGGTACCGACAGCCCTATCACGCCCGTTACCAGCATGAACGTGCTCTACACGGCTATTACGCGCCAGGACCCCAAAAGCCACTGGCCCGAGGGCGGCTGGTTGCCGAGCGAGCGCATCGATGCAGCAACGGCTCTGCGCAACTACACCCTGGGCAGCGCCTATGCAGCGGGCGACGAGCAAAACCTCGGCAGCTTGGAGCCCGGCAAGTACGCCGACCTGGTAGTCCTGGACCAAAACCCGCTCACCGTTGATCCCCAAGAACTTCAAGCCACCAAAGTCCAAGCCACCTACCTGGCAGGCAACTTGATTTACGAGCGCTAACCCCACATCCCACCCCTCAGTTGCGGTGAAATAGTCCCTAAAATCGGCCTTCAAGCCCAAAAACAGGAACTATTCCACCGCAACTTAAAAGAGCGCGTCCCAACAACGTGCCCCCTATCTTGTGCATTCCATCCGCATCGCCATTTTGCTGCACTGACTTTTCTGAATGCCGGGCCCTAGTTAGTCAACCTGGCTCCCAGGGCGGACCGGAGGGCATGAAGTTTGTCGCGAGTTCCGCACGCAAAGGAAAGCACTTAATGTGCTTTCCGTCTTGCGCAGGACTGTAGAGCAGCAAACTTCATGCCCTCCGGTCCGCCCCGGGAGCCACCGCTAAGTTATCCCCCGGCATTCAGAAAATCTAAGTGCCAAAAAATAAGATTTTTTGACTCCGTGTTGTATAACCCGCCATTCGTGGGTACCATTCAACGCGTACGCAAACAAAAAGGGTTAATTCGCGTGGTATAACCGCGCGGCCCAAAAAGGAGGAGACAAGCATGTCGTCTTTGAAGCCGCTTGCAGATCGTGTTCTGGTCAAGCCCGACGAGGCCGAGCAGAAGACCGCTTCTGGTCTGTATATCGCCAGCAACGCTCAGGAGAAGCCGCAGCGCGGCACCATTGTTGCCGTTGGCGCCGGCAAGGTCAACGACAAGGGTGAGCGCATTCCCATGGACGTCAAGGTCGGTGACGTTGTCATCTACGGTAAGTTCGGTGGCAACGAGGTTAAGGTCGACGGCGAGAAGTATCTGCTCATGCGCGCCGATGACATCTACGCTGTCGTCGAGGCCTAGTCTCGTCAGAATCTCTGATTCGTCTTTGAACGCGCTCGTCGCATAGGACTCGGAAGCGGCGACGCGAGTCACATTTCTTTTGGAGGATTACCCACTATGGCAAAGAACATTACGTTCAACACCGATGCCCGCGCTAAGCTCGCCAAGGGCGTCAACACCCTGGCCGACGCCGTTACCGTCACCATGGGCCCCAAGGGCCGCTACGTTGCGCTGCAGCGCACGTTCGGTGCCCCGACCATCACCAACGACGGCGTTTCCGTCGCTAAGGAGATCGAGCTCGAGGACAACATCGAGAACATGGGCGCCCAGCTGGTGAAGGAGGTCGCCACCAAGACCAACGACACCGTGGGTGACGGCACCACCACCGCAACCCTGCTCGCTCAGGCCATCGTCAACGACGGTCTGCGCAACGTCGCCGCTGGCGCCAACCCGCTGGCCATCCGTCGCGGCATCGACAAGGCCGTCAACGCCGCCGTCGCCGAGATGAAGAAGCAGGCCAAGCCGGTCGAGACCAAGGAGCAGATTGCTTCCGTCGGTACCATCTCCGCCGGTGACCCCGAGGTCGGCGAGAAGATCGCCGAGGCCATGGAGGTCGTGGGCAAGGACGGCGTCATCACCGTCGAGGATTCCCAGACGTTCGACATCACCATCGACACCGTCGAGGGCATGCAGTTCGACAAGGGCTATGTCTCCGCTTACTTCGTCACGGATAACGACCGCATGGAGGCCGTGATGAAGGATCCGTACATCCTCATCACCGACCAGAAGATCTCCAGCGTTCAGGACATCATGCCTGTTCTCGAGGCTGTCCAGCGCGCCGGCCGTGGCCTGCTCATCATCGCTGAGGACATCGACGGCGAGGCCCTGCCCACCCTGGTCCTCAACAAGATCCGTGGCGCTCTCAACGTCTGCGCCGTCAAGGCTCCGGGCTACGGCGATCGCCGCAAGCGCATCCTCGAGGACATCGCCGTCCTTACCGGTGGCCAGGCCGCTCTGGACGAGCTGGGCGTGAAGGTCGCTGACATCACCGCCGATATGCTCGGTACCGCTAAGTCCGTCACCATCTCCAAGGACAACACCGTCGTCGTTGGCGGCGCTGGTTCCAAGGAGGCCATCGACGCCCGCATCGCTCAGATCAAGGGCGAGATGGAGAACACCACCTCTGACTTCGACCGCGAGAAGCTCCAGGAGCGCCTGGCCAAGCTCTCCGGTGGCGTTGCCGTCATCAAGGTTGGCGCTGCTACCGAGTCCGAGCTCAAGGAGATCAAGCATCGCGTCGAGGATGCCCTGCAGGCAACCCGAGCTGCTGTCGAGGAGGGCATTGTCGCCGGTGGCGGCGTCGCCTTCATGGACGCTGTTCCTGCGCTCGATGCTGTCGAGATCGACGACCCCGAGGAGAAGATCGGCGTCGACATCGTCAAGAAGGCTCTGACCGCTCCGGTCGCTACCATCGCCAAGAACGCTGGCTTTGAGGGCGCTGTCGTGGTCGACAAGGTTGCCGAGCTGCCCGCCGGCCAGGGTCTCAACTCTGCCAACGGCGAGTGGGGCGACATGATCGAGATGGGCGTCCTCGACCCCGTCAAGGTCAGCCGCGTCACCCTGCAGAACGCTGCTTCCGTCGCCAGCCTGATCCTCATCACCGAGGCTACCGTCTCCGATGTGCCCAAGAATACTCAGCTTGAGGACGCTATCGCTGCTGCCACCGCTGGTCAGCAGGGCGGCGGTATGTACTAAGGCCGACAAGGTCTAGAACTCCCACCGGGAATCCGGGGGCGTGACGGGGCTTCTCTCCGGAACGTTCTCGGACATGCAAAGAGGCTCCGCATCGCGCTTCGCGCTGCGGAGCCTCTTTGCGTCCTGCGGAATGTTCCGGAGAGAAGCCCCGTCACGCCCCCGGATCCCCTGTGTTTACGGCCTTGAGGTCGGCGTGGACGGAGATCGTGGCTGATGGGGATACATGTCCCGGTCGCTGTTTCGCGGCTTTGCCGCGAAAGGCGCGCTACTTTGGGATGGGTGGGGAACGTGGTTGTTGCGGCAACTGATCCCCACCATAAATTACCCTCGGCATACTTGCGCGAAAACCTGCCCGTGCTACACTTGCAATTGCTGTTTCAGGGCGGGGTGAAATTCCCCACTGGCGGTAAATCGGGCGGTGCCAAAGGGGTGCCGTGGCGCAGACGAGGCGTCTGCGACCGAGCCGATGAGTCCGCGACCCGTGCATGCGTTGGTTCGCATGCCGGCTGAACTGGTGAGATCCCAGTACCAACGGTTAGAGTCCGGATGAAAGAGGCAGGTGATCTTATGTCTGAACAGTCGCAGCATATCCATTTTGAGAACACGAATAGGTGGAGCACCAAACAGCTCGTTACCATGGCGTTGATGTGCGCCTTGGGCGCCCTGTTTATGTACGTGCAGCTGCCCATTCTTCCTTCGGCGCCATTTTTGACGTATGACCCGTCGCTGGTGCCGGCGATGGTGTGCGGATTTGCGTATGGCCCCGGTGCTGGTACCGCTGTTGCAGCCATGGCGATCGTTATCCATGCGCTCACTACGGGTGACTGGGTCGGCGCGCTTATGAATCTGGTTGCCACGCTGGGCTACATTCTGCCCGCGGCTATCGTCTACCAGAAGATGCATACCTATAAGGGTGCCGTGATTGGCCTGGTGCTCGGCGTTATTGCCGCTACGGCGTTGTCTATGGTCGCAAATCTTACCATTGGCGTATGGTTCTGGTATGGCTCGGTCGATGTGATCGCCCCGCTCATGATTCCTGCGGTGCTGCCGTTCAACCTCATCAAGACCGTGCTCAACTCGGTGTTGACGCTTGCGGTGTACAAGGCGGTCTCCAACCTCATCACGCCTAAAAAGGACCAGGTCAAAGGTCGCGCATGATTGAGTGTCGGGGCGTTTCCTTTAGCTATGACGGTGCCGCACCGGCACTCGACGGCGTCGATCTGAACATCGAGGATGGCGAGTTTTTCTGCATCCTCGGTGGCAATGGGTCGGGCAAGTCGACGTTTGCCAAGCATCTGAATGCACTGTTGCGGCCCGATGCGGGTACGGTATGCGTCAACGGCATGGATGCGTCCGACCCCGAGCTGGTCTACGACATCCGCTCGACTGCGGGCATGGTATTCCAGAATCCCGATGACCAGCTGGTGGCAACGCTTGTCGAAGATGACGTTGCGTTTGGTCCCGAAAACCTTGGCGTGCCGTCGGCACAAATTGCGCAGCGCGTACGCGAGGCGCTGAAGGGTGTGGGCCTGGTGGGCTTTGAGCGTCACGAGACCCATGCGCTTTCGGGCGGCCAAAAGCAGCGCGTGGCGCTTGCCGGCGTGCTCGCCATGGAGCCGCGCGTGCTCATTTTGGATGAGGCTTCCTCGATGCTCGATCCGCGTGGACGCAAGGGCCTCATGAAGGCTTGCCGCGCGTTGCACGATCGCGGCATGACCATCGTGATGATTACGCACTTTATGGAAGAGGCCGCCGAGGCCGATCGCGTTGCTGTCTTCCAAGCGGGCCGCGTTGCCATGCTCGGTACGCCCGAGGAAATCTTGACGCGGGCGGACGAACTTGCGCAGCTCAACCTGGATATGCCGGCGTCGTGCTGCCTAGGTAGGGCACTTCGTGAGAAGGGCGTTTCCGTTTGCGCGCAGGTGCGCGAGGCAGATATGGTCGCCGAGATTGCACAGGCTTATGCCGAGCGGAGCGGGACGAACATCGCAGGGCAGCCTTCCGCATCCGATTCCCATGTGCTTGACAATGGATCCTCTGCGGCCGACGGGATAGCCGCGTCGGAGCTCGTTATCGAGATTTCGCACCTCTCGCATAGTTACTCGCTGAGCGCCCGCGAGCGCCGTCGATGGCGCAAGCGCTCGACCACTGCGGACGCATCGAGCAAACAGGCTCTTTGGGGCAACGATCCAAACAGCCCCTGGGCGCTACGTGATGTTTCGCTGACGGTGCGCCGCGGCGAGTTTCTGGGATTGGCGGGTCATACCGGCTCGGGTAAATCGACGCTGGTTCAGCATCTCAACGGGTTGATTCGTCCGCAGGAGGGAAGCGTTTGCGCGCTGGGGCTCGACCTATCAAGCAAGAAAGACGCCGCCGCGGTTAAGGCCAAGGTCGGCGTGGTGTTTCAGTATCCCGAGCGCCAGCTATTTGCCGAGACCGTGGCGCGGGACGTGGCGTTTGGCCCGCGCAACCTTGGCCTGCCAGAAGACGAGGTTGCACGCCGTGTCGCATCATCGCTTGCGCGCGTGGGTCTCGACCTTGCTGCGATGGGCGACAAGAGCCCCTTTGAGCTTTCGGGCGGCCAGCAGCGCCGCGTGGCGTTTGCCGGCGTGCTCGCCATGGAGCCCGAGGTGCTGGTGCTCGACGAGCCCATGGCGGGGCTCGATCCGGCTGCGCGCGGGGATTTCCTGGGGCTCATCGATCGACTCCATCGCGAGGGCCTGACTGTTGTCATGGTTTCGCACAGTATGGATGACCTGGCAAATTGTTGTGACCGCATCGTTGTGATGAACGAGGGCGCCGTGTTTGCCGAGGGAACGCCCGCGCAGGTTTTTGCGCACGCGGACGAGCTCAAGTCGATCGGCCTGGGCGTTCCCGCCGCCCAGCGCATGGCGCTGGCGCTCGCGAAAGCCGGTGTGCCGCTCCGCCGCGACAGGCTTTATACGGTTGAGGCGCTGGCCGACGAGCTGGCTGGCTTGCTGCTGGGCTGCGCGGACGGGCTTTTGAGGGTGCCGCGTCAGGCTGGTTCCAAGGCGCCCACGCGAGAGGAGGGCTGCTGATGGAGGCGTTCTCATTTGGCAGCTACTATCCCGGGGATAGCGCGGTGCATCGCCTGGATCCGCGCACTAAGTTGCTTCTAGGTTTCGCATTTCTGATCACCGTGCTCACCGTTGGCAGCTTCGGCGGGCTGGTTCCGGTCGCAATGTTTGTCGTGCTGGTCTATCTCGCAGCCCGGGTGCCGTTGCGCCGGGTCCTATCATCGATGGCACCATTGCTGGCGATTGTCGTGGTGGTCGCGGTGCTCAACCTGTTTTCCGACCAGAGTGGCCGCATCCTGTGGCAGCTTGGCTTTTTGCAGGTGAGCGAGGGCTCGCTGCGTTCTGCGGCGTTTGTGGCGTGCCGCCTGACGTTGATGATGGCCGGCATGAGCGCCATTACACTCACCACGCCGACGCTCGACCTCACCGCGGGCTTTGAACGTCTACTCGCACCATTTGCGCGCGTGGGGCTTCCGGCGCACGAGCTCGGCATGATTATGGGTATCGCGCTGCGGTTTATGCCGCAATTTGCCACCGAGATGAAACAGACGGCCGATGCACAGGCAAGCCGCGGCGCGCGCGTGACGGGCGGTCCGCTCGGCGGTGTGCGCATGCTCGGCAGTGTGGCGATTCCGCTGTTCACCGGTGTGTTCCGTCATGCCGAGACGCTTTCGGCCGCCATGGATGCGCGTTGTTATCACGGCGAGCAGGGACGCACGCGTCTGCATGCGCTTGCGTTTGGCCGGGGGGATGTACTGGCAGCGCTGGCGATGGCGCTGCTGGTGACATGCGTTGTCGTTATCAATCTTCAACTCTTCTAAGCTCGATTCGAGCACAAGAAAGGGGTCTCCATGACCGACATCGATCGCACGGCTCAGCTCGAGCGCGCCTGCTCGTATCTCAGGCGCATTCCGGCGTGGTATCTTGCCACGACCGATGCGAGCGACGGGCATCAGCCCCGCGTGAGGCCGTTTTCGTTTGCCATGGTCGATGACGGCAAGCTGTGGTTTTGCACGTCGCGCGACAAGGACGTATGGGCGGAGTTGAGCGCGAATCCCAAGTTTGAGGTATCGGGCTGGAAGCCGGGGGAGTGCTGGATCGTGTTAACCGGTGAGGCCGCGCTCGAGGACGATGCATTCGTGAGCGACAAGGTGCGCCAAGCGGGCTTTAAGCACATGGTGGGCATTGGCGAGCAACACGATAGCGCCAACGATGGCCGCCTTGCATTCTTCTCGGTCCGCAATATCGCCGCACGGTTCTGCGATATCGACGGCAGCGAAGAGCGCCTCGAGCTCTAATTTCCCAAATTGACTACCCATTCCAAAAAGACTGGTCAGGCGACAGGAGGAAACATGGACGGATTGAATACGGTGCTGGAGTATCTGACGTCGGTGCCGGCGTGGTATCTGGCGACGAGCGTGGGCGGGCAGCCGCATGTGCGTCCGTTCTCGTTTGCGCAGATTCAGGACGGCAAGCTGTGGTTTGTGACAGCGCGCACCAAAGATGTGTGGCAGGAGCTGCTGCAAAACCAGCGCTTTGAGGCCACGAGTTGGTGGCCGGGCCATGGCTGGCTCATCTTGCGCGGGCGTGCCGGCTTGGATGACCGGGCTTTAGACGAAATGCGCGAAGCCGGGTGGAAGCATCTAGAGCACCTGGGCGAGCACTATGAGGGGCCTAACGACCCCGCGCTCGTCTTCTTTAGCGTCGAGGATCCCGAGGCATTTATCTGCAATCACGACGAATGGGTGCCGGTTGAGCTCTAGCCAGCTGGCTCATCCTAACAACTTAGTTTTCGCATGGGCGGACCCTGTGTTGCCCGGCACCGTAAGGAGTGCCGGTCAATACGGGGCCCGCTCTATTTGTCAATTCCTTCAAGCGAATGTGTCGGGAATGTTTCAATGCATGAACATGCAAGCTATTTACGTATTCATGCATCTTTTGGTGCTAAAGTTTCAACCCACCTCATAATGACCGCTGCAAAATGCGCATCGGTGCATAAATCGCAGACAAGGAGTCTGATATGTCTTTGAAGGTTGGAATCGTCGGCGCGGCTGGATATGCCGGAGCCGAGCTCATTCGCCTCGTACTCGGCCATCCCGAGTTTGAACTTGTTGCCATTACGTCCAACGCCGATGCCGGCCAGCCGCTGTCCGCGGTGTATCCGAGCTTTGCTGGCGTGAGCGATCTGGTTTTCACCACGCATGACACCCCCGAGCTCAAAAGCTGCGATGCGGTTTTTCTTGCCGTGCCGCACACGGCTGCCATGGCGCAGGTGCCCGCGCTCCTTGCCGCGGGCGTTTCCTGCTTTGATCTTTCGGCCGATTACCGTCTGAGCGACCCGTCCGTCTTTGAGGCATGGTATGCCGCCGAGCACACGAGCCCCGAGCTGCTCAAGACCCGCGCTTTTGGCCTGCCCGAGCTGTTCTGCCAGGACTTAGAGACCGCTGCTTCCAGCCATGCCGCCGGAAAGCCCGTTTTGGTCGCTTGCGCCGGCTGCTATCCCACCGCAACGAGCCTCGCTGCCGCTCCTGCCGTGCGTGCGGGCTGGATGGCAGAGAACGGCCCCGTAATCGTCGATGCCATTAGCGGCGTGACGGGCGCCGGTAAGTCCTGCAACGCCCGCACCCATTTTTGTAGCGCAGACGAGAACTTAGAGGCCTATGGCGTAGGCAAACATCGCCACACACCAGAGATCGAGCAGATTCTGGGTCTGACCGATCGCGTCGTCTTTACTCCGCACTTGGCACCGCTCAAGCGCGGCCTGCTTTCCACGGTGACGATGCCGCTCGCGCCGCGGGCTCTCGACACGTTGGCCCTTGAGGACGTCGTCGACCATTACAAGAAGTTCTACGCCGGTCGCACCTTTGTGCGCGTGCTCGATGCCGGCCAGCAGCCCAAGACGGCTTCGGTCGTCGGCACCAACGCTGCCCAGATCGGCCTTGCGCTCAACAAGCGTGCGGGCGTGCTGGTGGCGACGGGTGCTATCGACAATTTGTGCAAGGGTGCTGCGGGCCAGGCGGTCCAGTGCGCCAACATCGTTTTTGGCTTTGACGAGCGACGAGGCTTGCCCACAGTGGCGTGCCCGGTGTAGCACATTCGATTGTTAACGATTTGGTGGTCGGGTATCGAGTTGGGCGCCGCTTTCAAGCTGGTCTAGTAGTTGCGACCGGTATGGCGTGCCAGCCGATGCCCGCTTTTTTGTCTGATATAAGGAGTCGTAGGGACGATGAATACCGACCTGATTGATATCAAGATACGCGCCGTCGAGGGTGGCGTTACGGCAGCGGCCGGCTTTAAGGCCGCAGGCATCCATGCAGGATTCCGGAAGAATCCCGAGCGCTTGGACTATGCGCTCGTCGTGCCCGATAAGCCCTGTCCAGGCGCCGGCGTGTTTACGACCAACCGCTTTTGCGCGGCGCCCGTGCAGGTGAGCCGTGCCAACCTGGGCGGTGCGGACAAGGGCTATGGCATCATCGCCGGCGTTTCAATCAACTCCGGCAACGCGAATGCCGCCACGGGCGAGACCGGCCTTGCCTGCGCGCGAGAGACATGCAATATCGCGTCGCAGGTCATCGGCTGTGAACCCCAGCAGATCCTAGTTGCATCCACAGGCGTGATTGGACAGATTCTGCCGATTGACACGTTTGAGACGGCCGTCCCGTCCGCCTACGAGGCACTCTCTGCCCATGGCGGTGCCGATGCGGCCCGTGCCATCATGACGACCGATACGCACTCCAAGGAGTATGCCGTTCGCTACCGCAGTGAGGCTGCGGGTCATGCGGGCAACGCTTATACGGTGGGCGGCATGTGCAAGGGCTCGGGCATGATCATGCCCAATATGGCCACCATGATCGCGGTCATTACTACCGATGCCCCCGTCGAGCCGTCGGCGCTCCACGCCCTGTTGCTCTCGACCGTTAAGCAGACCTTCAATAAGGTGACGGTCGATTCCGATACCTCGACCAACGACACCTGCATCATGCTTGCTTCTGGCGCTGCTGCCGCTGAAGCCGAGGCTATCGTCGAGGGCACTGATGCCTTTGACGAACTGTCCTTTGCCGTGCACGAGGTGTGCGAGAGCCTGGCGCGCAACATTGCGGCCGATGGCGAGGGCGCGTCAAAGCTCGTGACGGTTAACGTCACCGGCGCCGCCAACGACGAGGAAGCCGATATCGCCGCCCGTGCCGTCGCCAACTCGCCGCTCGTCAAGACCTGCATCGCCGGTCACGACTGCAACTGGGGCCGCGTCGCCATGGCGCTCGGCAAGTGCGGCGTGAAGTTTAACCAGGAAGACGTTTCCATCGACATGATGGGCATGCCTGTCTGCCGCGATGGCCTGACCGTTCCCTTTGACGAGGATGAGGCTCTGCGACGTTTTGAGGCGCCCGAGATCGTGATCTCGGCCGACCTGGGCGCAGGCGACGCGGCAACGACCGTGTGGACCTGTGACCTCACGCACGAGTACATCTCCATCAACGGTGACTACCGTTCCTAGATTCCAGGCACGCTGCGCATCTTGCCGCATTGCGGACAGCGGAGCACGGCGTGATAACGATACGAAAGACGAGGCAGATTATGAAATTCGCACGCGATTGTCGTTCGAGCGAATCCAACGAAGCAACCGCGCAGCTGCTGTTCGAAGCGCTGCCGTGGATTAAAAACCTGACCGGCAAGACGGTCGTGATCAAGTATGGCGGAGCGGCCATGGTCGATGAGCAACTGCGCCGCGACGTGATGAGCGACATCGTTTTGCTCAAGATCATCGGCATGCGCCCCGTCATCGTGCATGGCGGCGGCAAAGCCATCAACGAGGCACTCAGCCACTATGACATCCCTGTCGAATTTAAGAACGGGCAGCGCGTGACTACGCCGGCGACCATGGATATCGTGCGCGAGGTGCTGGGCGGCAAGGTTAACCAGGAGCTGGTCGCTGCCATCAACCACCACGGTAATTTGGCCGTAGGCGTGTCGGGCAGCGATGCCGGCACGCTCATCGCCGAGCCGCTCGACCCCGAACTCGGTCGCGTGGGCAAAGTGACGCACGTCAACACCGACTATATCGAGCGCTTGCTCGATAGCGAGTACATTCCCGTTATCGCTACCGTCGCGGCGGGGGAGGACGGCGGATTCTTCAATATCAATGCCGACACCGCTGCCGGTGCCGTTGCGGCGGCGCTTCACGCGCATAAGGCGATTTTTTTGACCGATGTCGACGGCCTGTACAAGGATTTTAGCGACAAGGACTCGCTTATCTCCAACCTGACGCTCGACGAGGTCAACGAGATGCTCTACGGCGGGGAGGTCGACAAGGGCATGATTCCCAAGCTGCGCGCCGCCGTCGATGCGCTTGCTGCTGGCGTGTTCCGAGCCCACATCATCAACGGCACGACGCCGCACTCGCTGCTGCTGGAGCTGCTGACCGATGCCGGCGTCGGTACCGTGATCCATTCCACCGAGACGGCCTACGAGTTCGATACGCATCCGCATCCGCTTTCGACCTTTGCGGCGCGCCTGACCGAGAACCTCGACGAGGTCGAGAAGCTCCAGACGGTCTAGCCGACCCGCGGTCGTCGCGTCCCTGCACCCATAGCCCTGCGCCGTACGGCGCCCAACGAAAGGCATCTCATGTCACTTGCAACTCAGCAATCGCTCGAATCCCATTACGTTATGCATACCTTTGGTCGCTCGCCGGTAGAGTTTGTCGAAGGTCACGGTATGAAGCTCATCGGTGACGATGGTCGTGAGTATCTCGACTTTCTCGCTGGTATCGGTGTGTGCAGCCTTGGCCACGGCAACCCTGCAGTGCTCTCGGCGCTCGAGGCTCAGACCAAAAAGCTTCTGCATGTCTCCAACTATTTCTACATCGAGCAGCGTGGACAGGTCGCGGCACTGCTGTCCAAGCTTGCCAACGACGACGTAGATGGTGCGTGCGTGCTGGCCGATGCCATTGCCGCCGGCGATGAGACCACGGCCGCTGCGCTCGGTGCCCCGGCTGCGGACGAGCAGGTGTGGGAGACGTTCTTTGCCAATTCTGGTGCCGAAGCCAACGAGGGCTCGATGAAGCTTGCGCGTCTGTACGCCAAGCGTGCTGGTAACGGCGGCAACACCATCGTATGCATGCGTGGCGGCTTCCACGGCCGTACGCTCGAGACCATTGCCGCCACCATGCAGGATTGGCTACAGGACAGTTTCCGTCCGCTGCCGGGTGGCTTTGTGGCCTGTACACCCAACGATGTCGACGAACTGCGTTCGATCTTTAAGCAGCTGGGAAGCGAGGTCTGCGCCGTCATGCTCGAGCCGATTCAGGGCGAGAGCGGCGTGCACCCCATGACCGAGGAGTTTATGGCGGCGGCGCGCGACTTGGCACACGAGGTGGGCGCCGTTCTTATCGCCGACGAGGTCCAGTGTGGCATCTTCCGCTCCGGCAAGCCGTTTGCATTCCAGACCTATGGCGTGGAGCCCGACATTATGAGCCTTGCCAAGGGCATTGCCGACGGTGTGCCTGTGGGTGCCGTGGTGGCAAAGAAGGAAATCGCCGACGTCTTTAAGCCCGGCGATCATGGTTCGACCTTCGGTGGCAGCTGCTTGGCCATCGCGGCGTGTGCCGCGACGCTCTCCGCGCTTGTGCACGGCGATTATGCCGAGCATGCTGCCAAGGTTGGCGCCTATATGGAGCAGGCGCTGGCTAAGCTTCCGCATGTGGTAGAGGTGCGTGGTCGCGGCCTGATGCTCGGCTGCGATTTGGATGATGCCGCGGGTGATGCACACGACGTCGTGGCCCGTGCATTGGGGGCTGGTGCCGTGATCAACGCTACAGGCGCACATACGCTGCGCTTCCTTCCGCCGCTCGTGTGCGAGGAGGCCGATGTGGACAGCCTGATCGAGATCCTGGCGGGTGTTTTGGCCTAGCGCCATCAGACATAGCAATTTGGAGCGGGTTTCAGGCTGTCACGTGCCGTTTGGCGCACGATTGGGCGAACTGGAGCCCGTTTTGCTATCGATTTACCATGGCTGGGATAGGCCGTGTGCAAAAAAGAAAGGCCTCCATCACTGGAGGCCTAACAATTCAATGGTGGGCGATGAGGGATGTCCGCGTGCGGCTTCGCCGCCCGCGCCCCGCTTCGGGCCTACGGCCCTCGCGTGCTGCGCTGGAAAACGCTTCGCGTTTCCTCAGCTCCGCACCCTTGCGGGTTCGAATCCCATGTACCGGGCACAAAAAAGAAAGGCCTCCATCACTGGAGGCCTAACAATTCAATGGTGGGCGATGAGGGATTCGAACCCCCAGCCTTGTGCGTGTAAAGCACCTGCGCTAACCGTTGCGCCAATCGCCCGCAGGGATTGAGTATAGCGGAAACCCTGCGTGGTTCACCGCTAATTCATAACGAAAACTAAGCGGCGACTTTAGCGCCCTTGTTCTCGTCGATAAAGAAGCGCTTGTACCAGATGAGGAACGTCAGCGTGGTATAGATCTTGCGCTGGTTGAGCGCGCGGCCCTTAAAGTGATCGTCGAGCAGTTTCATGAGCGCATCGGTGTCAAAGAAATCAGCAGCCCACGGTGCGGTGAAGTATTCCTTTACGTAGTCGTAGTACTTTTGCTCGCGCAGCCAGAACTTGACCGGTACGGGGAAGCCCACCTTCTTGCGCGTTGCCCACTCGTCGGGCAGCGTGCGGTTGGCAGCGTGACGCAGGACGAGCTTGCAGCCTTCTTCGTTAACACGGTAGTTGGCGGGAATGTGCTCGGCAAACTCCATGACCTTCTTGTCCAGGAACGGGACGCGAAGCTCCAGAGAATGCGCCATGCACATCTTGTCGGCCTTGAGCAGAATGTCGCCCGGTAGCCACATGTTCATATCCAGATACTGTTTCTTGGAAAGCTCGCAGCAGTCGGGAACCTGCTTGTAGTACTCGGCGCACATCTCGGCGGCGTTCTTGCCGGTGTCATAAGCGGGCTTGAGCACCTCGTCGACTTCGGAGGGATCGAACACCTTTGCCTGACCCACATACCAGCGCTCGGGAACCTCGGCGCATTTCGTCAGGAAGTTGTGGCCCTTAAAGTAGGGGAGATGCTGAACGAGTGAGCCCAGGGCGCGACGTACGCCGAGCGGCACGCGCTTCTTAAAGGTGCGCATCTCGGGGGTGTCCTCGTACCACTCATAGCCGGCAAACAGCTCGTCGGCACCCTCGCCCGAAAGGACGACGGTGACCTCCTTGGAAGCCATCTGCGCCAGATAGTACAGCGGCACGCTGGACAGGTTCGATTGCGGCTCGTCCATGTGGTACTGGATATCGGGCAGTGCATCAAAGAACTCATCGGCGGTAATCATCTTGCGCACGTTCTTGATGCCCAGCTTGTCGGAAAGCTCGGCGGCGTAGTTGGTCTCGTTGAAGTTCTTGTAATCGAAGCCGACAGAATACGTGGTGTCGGGCATGAGACAGGCGGCAATGTAGCTGGAGTCCACACCGCCAGAAAGGAACGAGCCCACCTTAACATCGGCGATTCGGTGCGCAGCGACGCTTTCGTGCACGACCTTGTCGCACTCGTCCACGTACTCCTCGAAGGTCTTGGAGTTGTCGTCGGTGAAGTCACAGCTCCAGTAACGCTTGATGTCCATGGTGTTGGTCGTCAGGTCATACGTAAAGCAATGCGCCGGGGCAAGCTTGAACACGCCCTTAAAGAAGGTCTCCTCCGTGGCGGGGAATTGCAGCGTCAGGTAGGGGCGCAGCGCGTCGTGGTTGACAGCCTTCTCAAACTTGGGATGGTCCAGGAAGCTCTTGATCTCGGAGCCAAACAGCAGCGAGCCATCGGATGCCTGGTAGTAATAGAACGGCTTGATACCAAAGATGTCACGAGCACCAAAGAGTTTGTTCTTGTTCTGGTCGTGAATCACGAACGCGTACATGCCGCGCAGACGGTTGACCAGGTCCTCGCCCCACTCCTCGTAACCGTGTACCAGGACTTCGGTATCAGCGTTGCAGTGGAAGGCGTAGCCGGCCGCCTCCAGCTCGGCGCGAAGCTCCTGGAAGTTGTAGATCTCTCCGTTGAAGACAATCGTGACCTTGCCGTCGTCGCTCGACATGGGCTGGGCTCCAGCTTCGGAAAGATCGAGAATCGAAAGACGACGGAAGCCAAGGGCAACGTTGTCGACGATATGCTGTCCGCCCATATCGGGACCACGGTGGATGATGCGATTCATCATGGCCGTGAGAACCAGCTCACTCTGTTCATCTGTACCGGTAAAACCGACAAAACCGCACATGCAAGATCCTTTCTGCTGACGGCTCAGGTGTACTGCCGCAAGGATTGCGGCAGCTGATGTCAAATAATCTTTACTATCATGCCAATCTTTTGTTTCGTGATAGGGCATAAGCGCCGAGCGAACCGAAAAAACCACGTCCCGATCTTCAGGCGAAGCGGCGGGACGTGGTTGCGAACGCTATGTTAAAGAACAGCACCCAGATTTCCTTGGTTTTACACGGGGTTAACACTGTTGCCATTTATTAGACCACGGCACAGTCCATGCAATTTTTTAGAAGGCTGTGATGCGCGCAAGGTCAGGTGGCATATTAGGATGGTTGATAATACAGAATGTTTCATCGTTTCTGCCGCGGGACGCCTTCTGCCCTTTAAGGCTGAATTTAGCGAGAGAGGTCTTTGTATGTCGAGTCCGACACAAGAGAAGCTAACTCTGAAGCGCTATATAGAGTTGCTCGAGGAAGATGACCTTGTTGTTTCCAGACCGAGTGCTTCGTGCGACCAGCGCATTGAGTTTGCGACTGATGACTCGCGCCAGGTGCGTCCGGGCACGTTGTTTGTCTGCAAAGGCCGTGCGTTTAAGCGCGAGTACCTGCTTTCGGCAATCGCCGATGGCGCCGTGGCCTACGTTTCCGAGGTCGATTACGATGTTGATCTTCCCGCGGTGATTGTGAGCGATATTCGTCGCACGCTCGCCGTGGTGGCAGATGCCTTTTATGGGCACCCGTCGGGTAAGGTGAAGGTCTGCGCCTTTACAGGCACCAAGGGCAAGTCGACCTGCAGCTTTTATCTGCGCGGCATCCTCGCCAACGAGGCCAAGCTTACGGGCTGTCATCGACCCGCTCTTAATACGGGCATTGAGTTCGACGACGGCATCGAGACGGGCCCTTCCAAGCTGACGACCCCCGAATCCTTCCTGCTGCAGTCTCGCATCGCACATGCTGCGGAGGCGGGTGCCCCGTGGCTGGTTATGGAGGCATCGAGTCAGGGCCTCAAATACGAGCGCACGGGCAAGATTGACTTTGAAGTCGGCGCCTTTACCAATATCGGCGAGGATCACATTTCGCCGATTGAGCATCCGACGCTCGAGGATTACTTTGCCAGCAAGCTCAAAATCTTCTCGCAGAGCCGTTTTGCCGTGGTCAATCTCGATATGGATAAGGTCGATCGCGTGCTCGAGGCGGCATCTCGTTGCGAACGTACGGTGACGTTCTCCCTGACCGACGAGCGTGCCGACGTGCTTGCGCTGGCGATTCGCAATGGCGACTGCGGCGTGGTGGCAACGGTGCGCACGCCCCGTTTTACGCGTGACATTGTGATTCCCACGCCGGTTAAGTTCAATGTGTCCAACGCGCTTGCCGCTATTGCCTGCGCCGAGGCCCTGGGCATTTCCGAAGAGGGTATCGTCCATGGCTTTGAGGGCGTCTTCGTTCCCGGTCGTATGGAGCTCTATCCGTCCGTATCGGGCAAAATCCTGGGCATCGTCGATTTTGCACATAACGGCATGAGCCTCGAGACACTCCTGCGCGACTTGCGCGAGAACTATCCCGAGCGCGAGCTGGCGGTTGTATTTGGCGCTACGGGCGGTAAGGGTGTCGATCGACGCACCACGATGGGCATCGCCGCTGGCAAGTATGCCGACCGAATCGTGATTACCGAGGATGACCCCGGCCCCGAGGATGTCGAGGACATCTGCGCCGAGATCGCGCGCAACGTTCAAGCGCAGGGAAATGATAACTGGCAAATCGTGACTGATCGCGTTGCCGCTATCGAGACTGCCGTGCGCGAAACTGTCCGTCCTGCCGTGGTCATCGTGACCGGTAAGGGCGAGGAAGAGTGTATGCTGCGCAAGAACGGACCCGAGCCTTGTGAGCGCGACGGTTCGATTCTCAAGCGCACCCTTGCGGCGTACGACGCCTAGACCAGCCCCTTCTATGTAAACGGAGTGACCATGTCCCACAACATCCTGCCGACCGTTGCCGAGCTTTCGGGCGAGGTGCGCGAGCGTCTTGCCAAGGTCAAGTATGTCTTTACCGATCTGGACGCCACGATGCTCGCCCCCGGCTCGTGTGTACTGCGCGATAACGACGGCAATCCCTCGACTAAGCTCGTCGAGGCGGTTGTCGCGCTCGCCCGTGCCGGCATCCAGGTGGTCCCCACCTCGGGTCGCAATCGCACCATGATCCATGAGGACGCCCGCGTGCTCGGCCTCAACTCCTACATCGGCGAGATGGGCGGCCTGGTCATGTACGACCTCAAGGCCAACGACTGGGAGTACCTGACGGGCGACATGCCCTACGACCCCGCCTGCGGTCTCACGCCGCACCAGGTGATCGAGCAGACCGGCGTGTGCGAGAAGATCCTTGCCCGCTGGCCGCACAAGATCGAATACCACAACGACATGTCGACCGGCTACAAGTACCGTGAGGTCACCGTCGGCATGCGCGGCGATGTGCCCGACGATGAGGTCCAGGCCATCCTGGACGAGGCCGGCTGCGGTCTGGTCTGGGCTTGCAACGGCCATCTGACTCACCTGTCCAAGCCGACGACGCTCGAGCTTAATCGCGTCGAGGACGGCCGCGCCTTCAACATCAATCCGGCGGGTCTCAACAAAGGCGTTGCCATTGCGCGCTTCTGCGAGCACCTGGGGATCGAGCTCGAGGAGACGCTTGCGCTCGGCGACTCCGAGTCCGACTTCTACATGGCCGACCATGTTGGCATGTTCTGCCTGGTCGAGAACGGTCTGACGAGCGCCGGTGCCCCGGAGTTCTTGGACGCCTGCGACAATGCCTATATTACGCGCGGCAAGATTGTCGACGGTTGGGTGGCAACGGCCGAGCTGCTGGTCGCAGCCCGTTCGTAGCGCGACGCATCACGATTGGTCGCATTTTTCGAGAGAGAATCTGGTGAGGTAATGTCCGATATCGATAATATGGCCGGGGACACGCGTCCGATCGGCGTGTTCGACTCGGGCCTGGGCGGCTTAACGGTCGCGCGCGCGATCGCAACGGCGCTTCCGCACGAGTCCGTCTACTATTTCGGTGACACTAAACGCTGCCCTTATGGCACCCGCACCGAGGACGAGGTTCGCTCGTTTGCGCTGCAGGCGGGCCGCTGGCTATCGAGGCACGACGTTAAGATCATGGTCATCGCCTGTAACACGGCGACCGCCGCGGCCTTGCGTCTGGCTCAGCAAGTGCTCGACGTTCCCGTGATCGGCGTGATCGCCCCGGGCGCACGCGCCGCCATCAACAGCACGCGTACGCGTCGCGTGGGCGTGCTCGCCACCAACCTCACCATTCGCTCGGGCGCCTACACGCGCGCCATCCAGGATTTGGATGCTGGTGTCGATGTGTATGGCTGCCCGGCTTCGAGCTTTGTCGAGGTCGTCGAGCACGAGCTCGCCTCGGGCGCGCATCTGCAGGAGCAGTGGCTCGAGAACGAGGATATTTTTGATACGCCAGCCGTTCGCGCGCTGGTCGGCACCACAGTCGAGCCGCTGCACGATCGCGGCATCGATACCGTGGTACTCGGCTGCACGCATTTCCCGCTGCTGGTGGGTCCCATCCGCCATGCGCTGGGTCCCGGGGTGCGCGTGGTGAGCTCCGCCGAGGAGACCACCCGCGAGCTGACCGATATCCTCACGCGCCGTGAGCAGCTGGCGGGCGATGCCGCCGAGCCACAGCATCGCTTTGCCACCACGTCTGACAACATTGCCGAGTTTGCGGTGGCGGGTAGCTTTATCTTTGGCCAGCCGCTTAAAAGCATCGAGCATGTCGATATCGACGAACTCGGTTAGGCTCGCAATGTCGCCGGAGGCTTCGCCACATCTTTTGCCGAAAGGATAGTTCCATGGAATACATGCAGGTTAACCGCGCCAACGGCCGCGCCGCCAACGAGCTGCGCCCCGTTAAGCTCACCCGCGGCGTCATGAAGCACGCCCACGGCTCGTGCCTGGCGGAGTTCGGCGACACGCGCGTACTGTGCGCCGCCACCATCGAGGAGGGTGTGCCGGGTTGGCGCAAGGGCGCCAAGGCCGGCTGGGTAACGGCGGAATATGCGATGCTGCCGGCCTCGACCGGTAAACGCTGCAAGCGCGAGCATGCCAACCGCAAGGGCCGCTCCATGGAGATCGAGCGGCTTATCGGCCGCAGCCTGCGTACCGTCGTCAATATGAAGGCGCTCGGCGAGTACACCGTTACCGTCGACTGCGATGTGATCCAGGCCGATGGCGGCACGCGTACGGCGAGCATTACCGGCGCCTGGGTGGCGCTGCACGACGCCCTTGCCATGTGGGTCGAGGCGGGCAAACTCGAGCGCATCCCGCTCACGGGCCAGGTTGCCGCCATTTCCATGGGCGTCGTCGACGGCAACACCCTGCTCGACTTGGATTATTCCGAGGACAGCCACGCCGAGGTCGACATGAACCTCGTCGCCACCGATTCCGGTGAGATGATCGAACTCCAGGGTACCGGCGAGCAGGCGCCCTTCGATCGCAAGCGTCTCAACGCCCTACTCGACCTGGGTGACAAGGGTATCGCCGAGCTCATCGAGCTTCAGCGCCAAGCCCTCGCCTAACCTGCCAAAAAGGGACAGGTTTATTTTGGCAGGTTTTATCTGGGAAAACGTCGAAGTATAAGACTGCCGTTGATTGAGACGGGAGAGAGGCCGAAGTCCTCGTCGTCCTCAACTCGGCATTGCTATAGAGACAAAGGAGGCCAGCTATGGCACTTGAGAAGATTGACATCGACACTCTCGACCCGACGGCGACCATCGTCGTGGCAACCGGCAACGCCCATAAGCTCACCGAGATCGAGGCCATTTTGGGCAAGGTCATGCCCGAGGTGCGCTTTGTGGCGCTCGGTCAGCTGGGCGATTTTGAGGACCCCGAGGAAAACGGCACGACGTTTTTGGAGAACGCCATCATCAAGGCGCAGGCTGCCGTTGAGGAGACGGGCCTTATGGCCATCGCCGACGATTCTGGCTTGGTCGTCGACGCGCTGGACGGCGAGCCGGGCGTGTATAGCGCGCGCTATGCGGGCGTGCATGGCGACGATGCCGCCAACAACGCCAAGCTTCTCGTTAACCTGGAAGGCGTGGCAGACGAGGACCGTACCGCGCGCTTTATGAGCGTCGTCGCGCTTATCGATACGGACGGCCTGGTCACCTATGGCGAGGGCGCCTGCGAGGGCGTTATCGCGCACGAGGGCCGCGGCGATCACGGCTTTGGCTACGACCCGCTGTTCCTGCCGGTCGATACGCCGGGCAAGACCATGGCCGAGCTCACGACGGACGAGAAGAACGCCATCAGCCATCGTTTCCATGCGCTCGAGCATCTGTCCGCTAAGCTGACGGGCGAGGAGTAGGCCGTGCGTGCGGTGGTACAGCGCGTGCTCAACGCCGGCGTGACAGTCGACGGCGAGTGCGTGGGCCGTATTGGACGCGGCTACCTGGTGCTGCTGGGCGTGGGCCACGGCGACACACGCGCCGAAGCCGACAAGCTGTGGGGCAAGCTCCGCGGGCTGCGTATCAACGAGGATGAGAACGGCAAGACCAACTTGGCGCTGGCGGATGTCGACGGCGAGGTGCTCGTGGTGTCGCAGTTCACGCTGTTTGCCGACTGCCGCCACGGCCGCCGTCCGTCGTTTACGGACGCCGGCGCGCCCGATGTCGCTAACGAACTTTACGAGTACTTTCTGACACTCGTCGCTCAGGACGTTGAGCATGTGGCGCACGGTATCTTTGGCGCCGATATGAAGGTCGACCTGGTCAACGACGGTCCGTTCACCATCGTCCTCGACACCGATAGTCTGTAAGTAGTCAATTTGGGACCGGGCTTTTTTAGCTGCTTGCGTATGGCTGCAACAGGGTGCTATAGTATTAGAGTTTTGTCTATCTTAGGGGTATTATCCTCTTTTTGAATTGCACCCTCTGGAGGCCCTATTCATGGAAGAGATGGAAGTCAATCACGTCGACGACATCCACGAGAAGCTGACCGATATGGTGGGCGATCGCGTCAAGGTAAAGGCCAACATGGGCCGTACCCGCGTCATCGAGCGCATGGGCACCATCAAGAGCGTTCACCCCGCCGTCTTTATCGTCGAGGTTGACGAGCGTCGCGGCCGCAAATCGCGTCAGTCCTACCAGTATATCGATGTCCTTACCGGCCAGGTCGAACTGTTCGACCCCGAGAGCGGCGAGCATATCTTTACCCCGCTCGGCAACCAGCTCGAGGAGCACTAACGGTGACCGATCGGTCCCTCATCCTTACCGCGCCGGCAAAAATTAACCTCTATCTGGGAGTTCATACCGAGCGCGACGCCCGCGGCTATCACAGAGTCGATTCCCTGATGGCAGCCGTCGGTCTTGCCGATACCGTGACGGTCGCGCCTGCGCCGGCGCTGACCGTCCAAACCATTCCGGCATCCGATTTTCCCATGCAAAAAAATACGGCTTATCGGGCGGCAATCGCTATGGCCGAGTATTACGGTCGCGATGCCAACGTGTGCGTGACGATCGAAAAGCGTATCCCGCTGTGCGCCGGCCTGGGAGGTCCCTCGACGGATGCCGCTGCGGTCATTGTTGCCTTGGCCGAGCTGTGGAGTATCGACCGCGCCGATACCGCGCTCGATGACATCGCTCGCGGTATCGGCGCCGACGTGCCGTTCTTTTTGCACGCGAGTCCCGCATTCTACGTGGGCGGGGGAGATGTGCTGGTCACTGAGTATCCTGTGCTTCCGGCGACGCCTGTCGTATTGGTCAAACCGCACGAGACGAGCGTTTCAACGGTTGAAGCGTATCGACGATTTGATGAGAGCCCGGTGCCCGCGGACAAACCCGGTGCGATTGCTTCTGCCTTGCGCGCCGGCGATGCCGAGGTGGCATATGCGCTCGTTCATAACAATCTGGGCGTCATATCCGCGCAGATGGAGCCGCGGATCCAGGCGGTCCTCGACTGGCTACGCGCACAGGAGGGGACCGTTGTCGTGGACGTGTGCGGTTCGGGTGCCTGCTCGTTTGCCATCTGCGATACCGCCGCAGCGGCCGAAAGGCTTGCCGAGGCTGCCCAGCAAAATGGCTGGTGGGCCTGCGCGACCGAGCTTATTCCCAACACGGTTCAAATCGACGCGCCAAAGAAATAAAAATTTCTCTAGCACACGGCGAAAATCTTTGTTACTATAGTCGAGCTAACGGGTTGTGGCTCAGTTTGGTAGAGCACTGCGTTCGGGACGCAGGGGTCGCTGGTTCAAATCCAGTCAACCCGACCAGAGCATGAGGAGGGACCGCTTCTTGCGGTCCCTTTTTTTAGCTATTGTTGTGATACCGCGGCACCCGCGGTATACTCATTCGAGCTTGTCTCGCTGTATTGTGGAGGTCTACATGTTTGGACTGAGGGCTCCTGAGCTCATCATTATTCTCATCGTTGTCTTGATCATCTTCGGGCCTAAGAACCTGCCGAAGCTCGGCAAGTCCCTCGGCTCTACCGTCAAGAATATCCGTGAGGGTATGGAGGGCGACGATAAGGGCGAAACCAAGCAGGCCGAGGATGTCGTGGTCGAGGAGTCCAAGGAGGACAAGGAGATCGCAGAGCTCGAGGCCAAGCTCGCTGCTGCCAAGAAAAAGCAGGCAGAGGACAGCGACGCGGACGCAGAGTAGTCCCATCCCTTTGGGGTGAGCACCTGACCGGCTTGCCCGCAGGCTAGCCGGTCTTTTTCGTTTTGTTGACAGTTGATCGTTACATCATAGTTGGGGAGATATCCGTATGGACGCAAGCCAGATCGTACTGACCGCTGAGGGCCGCCAGAAGCTCGTCGAGGAGCTCGCTTGGCGTGAGGGCGATTACGCCAAGGAGATCGTCGAGGACATCAAGGAAGCCCGCGCGTTCGGCGACCTTTCGGAGAACTCCGAATACGACGCCGCCAAGGACAAGCAGGCCCAGAATGCTGCTCGCATTGCCGAGATTCAGGCCATTCTCGCCAACGCTCAGGTTGCTGCCACCACGGGCGATCTGACCGTCTCCATCGGTTCCACCGTTTCGCTGATTGATCCCAACGGTGAGGTCATGGAGGTCACGCTCGTCGGTACCACCGAGACCAACTCGCTCGAGCACAAGATCTCCAACGAGTCTCCGGTCGGCCACGCCATCATCGGTCATGGCGAGGGCGATTCCGTCGAGGTCGTTACGCCTTCGGGCAAGACCCGCGTCTACACCATCGCAAAGATCGCACGCTAGACCACGGTCCCGCGTAAAGGTATGTTTTCGCTCCCTGGGACCGAATCCTGGGGAGCGTTTTAGTTTGAGGAGCTAACTATGGCAGAGAACCAGAACGCCGCCGAGCAGGCATCGACGCTCAACGACGAGCGCGCCACACGCCTGGCCAAGCGCGCCGCCCTGTTCGAGGCGGGCCAGAACCCCTATCCCGAGCACTCCGAGATCGAGGACTATGTCGTCGACATTGAGGCTAAGTATGCCGATCTCGCCGATGGCGAAGATACCGAGGACGTCGTGAAGATCGGCGGCCGCGTGGTCGCCAAGCGCGGTCAGGGCAAGATCATGTTCATCGTCGTGCGCGACACGACTGCCGAGATTCAGCTGTTCTGCCGTATTAACGACATGGACGAGGCGGCCTGGAACACGCTCAAGGCCCTCGACCTTGGCGATATCCTGGGCGTTACCGGCGTGGTCGTGCGCACCAAGCGTGGCCAGCTTTCCGTCGCCCCCAAGAGCGCGACGCTGCTCTCCAAGGCCGTTCGCCCGCTGCCCGAGAAGTTCCACGGCCTCTCCGACAAGGAGACCCGTTATCGTCAGCGTTATGTCGACCTGATTGCCAACGACGATGTTCGCGAGACCTTCCGTAAGCGCTCGCAGATTCTCTCCACCTTCCGCCGCTTTATGGAGTCCGACGGCTATATGGAGGTCGAGACCCCCATTCTGCAGACTATCCAGGGTGGCGCTACGGCTAAGCCGTTCATCACGCACTTCAACGCGCTCGATCAAGAGTGCTACCTGCGCATTGCTACCGAGCTGCACCTCAAGCGCTGCATCGTCGGTGGCTTTGAGCGTGTCTTCGAGATTGGCCGCATCTTCCGTAACGAGGGCATGGACCTTACCCACAACCCCGAGTTCACCACGATGGAGGCCTACCGTGCCTTCTCCGACCTCGAGGGCATGAAGGCGCTCGCCCAGGGTGTCATCAAGGCTGCCAACAAGGCCATCGGCAACCCCGAGGTCATTGAGTACCAGGGTCAGACCATCGATCTTTCCGGTGAGTGGGCAAGCCGTCCCATGACCGACATCGTCTCGGACGTGCTCGGCAAGCAGGTCACCATCGACACGCCGGTCGAGGAGCTTGCCGCCGCCGCACGCGAGAAGGGCCTGGAGATTAAGCCCGAGTGGACTGCTGGCAAGATCATCGCCGAGATTTACGATGAGCTGGGCGAGGACACCATCGTCAACCCGACCTTCGTATGCGATTACCCCATCGAGGTCAGCCCGCTTGCCAAGCGTTTTGAGGACGATCCGCGCCTGACGCACCGCTTTGAGCTGGTCATCGCCGGCCACGAGTACGCCAACGCATTCTCCGAGCTCAACGACCCGGTCGACCAGGCCGAGCGCTTTGCTGCCCAGATGGCTGAGAAGGCCGGCGGCGACGACGAGGCTATGGAGTACGACGAGGACTACGTGCGCGCCCTCGAGTACGGTATGCCTCCCGCGGGCGGCATCGGCATCGGTATCGATCGCGTGGTCATGCTGCTCACCAACCAGGCTTCCATTCGCGACGTCCTGCTGTTCCCGCACATGAAGCCCGAGAAGGATTTCCAGTCCGGTGCCGCCGCTGCCAAGGCTGCCGAGGCCGGCAACGCCGCAAGCCCGTTCGTCAAGCCGCTCAAGCCCACGCTCGATTACTCCAAGATCGCCGTTGAGCCGCTGTTCGAGGAATTCGTCGACTTTGATACCTTCTCCAAGAGCGATTTCCGCGCTGTGAAGGTCAAGGCATGCGAGGCCGTCAAGAAGTCCAAGAAGCTGCTGAACTTTACGCTCGATGACGGCACCGGCACCGACCGCACCATCCTCTCCGGCATCCATGGCTACTATGAGCCCGAGGACCTGGTCGGCAAGACCTTGCTCGCCATCACCAATCTGCCTCCGCGCAAGATGATGGGTATTCCCAGCTGCGGTATGCTGATCAGCGCCATCCACGAGGAGGAGGGCGAGGAGCGCCTCAACCTGATCCAGCTCGACGCTTCCATCCCCGCCGGCGCAAAGATGTACTAGGGGGTTACGGCGTTTTGCCAAACGCCGTAACCGCTCGACGCTGCGCGGGCCGCATTTGGACAATCTGACGTTCAACTTCAAGGGCGCGAC
>UQHY01000007.1:0-58889 GCA_900540975.1 uncultured Collinsella sp. | reverse complement strand
CGACAGCGGGTCCGGGCGTCGGCCTCCACGCCGCCTCCGAGGCCGCGAGCGCCCACGGGGGCTCCGTCTCGCTTGCCAACGGCCCCTCGGGCGGCGCGGTGGCCACCATCGCGGTCCCCCTGTGCGGGGCCTGACGACTCAGGCCCTCACACCGGCGTGCCTCGCAACCAAACGCTTCCATCTTGAAATACGGGGAGTAAATAGCGAAATCGCAGGTGAAGGGGAGTAAAAGGCGAAGAAAAAGCCCCCGTCCCAGCACGGGAACGGAGGCTTGATAATCGGATTCACCCACCAATGTCGCTGGTGGCTTTGCCGTGACTCTCGTACGAAACGAAACTCAGGAGCACAGTACGGCATTCAAAAGAGCAGGTCAGAACCCTATCGGGCTATTCCCACTCAGCGACTAATTGAATCCGAGCGTTGCCAATCCGTGTCACATTATGCCGACTAAGGGTTGATTCGTGCGCAATTTGAGCGAATCAGGCCCTGATTCGCGATTTTGGGAATGACTCAATTGATTCGCGAAACCGCAGGTCGCCTCTTTAATCACTCCCAGGTTTCCGCCAGGATTCGTAGCGGGTGGCTTGGAAAAGGGTGATTCGGGAGATCGGAGGACAGGGGCGGGAAAGCCCCCTGGCAGCATCCCGCTACTTGATCATCTTGCGGCGCGCTTGCTTGAGCCAGTTCTTCTTGAACGTGCCTATGCCGCCGAAGAACTTGTTGTAGGTCTCGCCGTCTTCCTTCGCCGCGTACTTGACCGCCGCAAGCTCGATGGTGCAGAGGTAGTCCGCTGCTTGCTCGAGACGGTAGTCGGTCATCGAAGTCTTGCGCCGCTCGACGACGCCTTTGGAAAGCACGAAGCCGATCGACTGGTCGAGCGCCTGCTTCACGATGTCCTGGCCGTTGTCGTAATAGACCTTCACCTCGTCGAAGCTTTGAAAGAATTCTAAGCGATCAAACAAAAGGCCCGAAATATCGCGCTTCATGCGCGAGGTGAGCTTTGCCAGATCCTCGAACTCGCTTCTGCGGTAGACGAACGTTCTATAGGAGACGGGAAGGCGCTGAACCAGAACGTTGAACGAGTACAGCATCTTCTTGCGCACCTGCAGGTCGATCCCCTCGTACGGTCCGTGGCCGTTCAGCAGCGGCTCAGAATGGAACGGTATGTTCGGGAGGTCGGAGCTGGCGAGGGACTGCTCGTATCGGGAGACTTTGTCGGCAATGCCCTCCGACTGGTCGTGGACCACGAGGGTCAAAAGGTAGTACCGGGCCTTCCCGCCCCGATCGCCGCTCTCGTCGACGAATATGCTCAGGTCTCGCGCCAATATATGCCCCTAGATAGAATAAAAGCCGGGGGATAAGCCCCCGGCACTTGGAGGTAGCTGAAACAGCCACCAAAATTCTTATACCAGATCTAAGCCGACTATGCAAGGATTCCCGCAACGCAAGTGGGTTTCTGACAATGGAGATTCCGAGGTGCAGCATGCCCCCGCCGATTGTCGGCGTGTTCCGTACGGGCAACTTGCCTGCTGAAGCAAGTGAGCCCCGGCGACTTGCATCAGCGGTCGTACCGGGGCTAACCGGTTTGCATTGTAGCGCATACATTCTGTTCGCGAGGTCTTAAGTGTCCGATGTGCGAATCAACCCCTTATTCGCGGGTTCAGGAATGGCTCGATTAATTCGCGAAACCGCAGGTCGTTTCATGCGCACCGGCATCGCCCTACGAATATGCAACCTTGTTGACGCCGACGAGCCCTCGCTCAAAGAAGACGACGTCTGCGGTGTGCAGGCACGCCGTTTTCACGGATGGCGCAGAGAGTCGGGGTGCCGTCGAAACGGCGGCTGTCTTTACCCTTGCCGTTTTAATGCTCGCCCCTTTGATGCCGAGCATCGAGAGCAGGCGTTTGGGAACCTCGTAGTCTTGCTCGATGAGGCCAAAGAAGGTGACGCCGGAATCGACGCACACCTTCATGACGCAAGACGAGACGGGCTTGAACGCCATGCTTCCCGCCGCTCCGCCGACGAAGGACCCGATGAGCACAGGGAGGGTTGCCCCGCCTGTCAGAGCGGTCGCGGCAGCGGCTCCGCCGAGCATCATGACGGTTAGGAACACAGACTGGCCCATGTTGCTCGCCATCTCGACGGGCTCGATCTGCCCCGACGCCACGAGATAGGAATTTCGGCACGTTTCCATGGTTAGCACGACGAGTGACGCGATGACGTTCGCGCCCCTCGATCCCATTGCGGCGGCCTTTACCGTCTCGCCGAAGGCGCCCTTTGCTGCTGCGGCAGTGATTGCCGCGGTCGCCGACCCGGACACGAACCCGTTGGCGGCACCGGCGCATGCCGCCGTCCCGATGGACTTCAAGTGCTCGTCGTCGATTTCTCCTTCTGCGATCAGGTAATCGATGGCACGGTAGATCTCGGGGGCAACGCTCAGGGCGGCGCTCAGGGCGGCGGCTGTGCCGCCGGCCTTGAGCGATTGCTTCACTATGTCGCTCGCAGCGATTAGTTGGGACGTGGTCATGCCGTCGTCTGCGGGGTCGAGCTTCTTCTTGTTCGAGACGTCAATCGCCTTTCGGCGCATCTCCTCATTCGTGGCGGGCCTGCCCTCGACGCCCTCAGGGGTCTTGATTCGGTCCGTCAGGTTGTCGCGCACCTTCGTCCAGCGCCGCACCTCTTCGTCCAAGCCGCGCCCTTTCGCGCGCTCGATGCGTATCAGCGTATACTGCTTGGCTGCTTCAAGCTTGTCCGACGGGATCAGGCCGCCCATGTCGCCGTAGAGCAAGTCGTCTGGGGTCTTGCCCGCGAAGCCCTTTTCGACAGCCCACTCGTCAAAAGAGAGATCCGCATATCTTTTCGGCCTGTCGTTGTACGAATCACGAAGCGTTGTCGCGAGTTTGCGCGCGATGTTCTTCGGGTCGGTCAGGAACTTGAGCTGGTACTGATCGGCGCCCCAGGCCACATCCGCAGACCCGAGGTCGTGCGAGTCGAGCCTGATACCCTTGGCGTCGACCCTCTTAACGGCCGCGTCGACGTTCGCCGTCCCAAAGGCCCATTCTTCTGCCAGGAACCCCTTGAGGGAGTCCTGCGCCGCCTTGCTGTTCTTGTAGTGGTCGTAGGAGTTCATCGCGGAGTACAACTCCTCGATGGCGGCCTCCACGCTGTTCACCCAGCTCGTGGCATCCATCCCGGCGGGCACGGCGGCGGCATGGCGCGCGGAGAACTCGAACCCCTTGTCGAAATCGTTCATTCCTACGCCTCGACGAAGCCCTTGAGCTTCTCGTGGTAGAAGCGTTTCACGGCGTACTGGTAGCGCTGCTCGCGGATCTCGGCCGCCTTCTGATGGAGGACGACGGCCTGGTTGATGCCGTTCGCGCCATCGGCGGCAACCCTCCCGATGGTCTTGCCTACCATCTTGGCAAAACCAAGCACGGGATTGGAATCATTGCTTTCTTCGGGTTCCACCGCCTCCTCTTCGGGGCGCAGGGCTGCGAGAAGATCATCGAACTCCATGCCGTGCTCTCTTGCCCTTTCGAGAAACTTCCAATAGTCCTCCTTGGAAGGCGGCTCGGTATTCACCGTGATGCAGGCGTGGTTCCCGCTCACGCCGATGTAGACGCCTTCCTCGTCGATGGCTTCGGGGTTGTCAAGCCGAATCGCATCGATGTAGTCCCCGGTGCCTTCCGGCCAACCGATGAAGACGACCTTCTGGCTTGACGAGATGGCGGTCTGAGCGAACTGGTCCTCGTTGAAGATGGAGGCATCGACGCTGCCGTCGACGGGGCCGGTCGGACCAGCCTCTGTGTCATCGTTCTTTCCGATCATGTTGTAGAGAAGCTTGGAGAACTTGCCGGTGTTTCCGGCCTCGACAATAAGAAGCGATTCGACGGTGTTGAACATCATGGGCAACCTATCTAGAGGAAATTAATGGTTGAGGCGATTATAACCCCGAGGTAAACAGCTATATTCAGCTGTCAACTTAATATCGGGAGGGTCTGCAAAGGCTACTCTCGCCCTACGCTGGGGGCGTGGGGCTTCCAATATCAGACCACTGTCGGGTCTTTTCACTCCTGAATAGCACGCAAGCTCCTAAATGAAAATAATCGCAGGTGAAAGGGAGTGAAACGACAAAGAAAAAGCCTCCGTCCCAACGCGGGAACGGAGGCTCAATTATCGTATTTATTCATCGCCGTCGCTGGCGGCTTTGCCATGACTCTCGTACGAAACGAAGCTCAGCGGCACAGTGCGGCACTCAAAAGAGCAGGTCAAAGCCCTATCGGCCTACTCCCACTCGATGGCGTCGATTCTGCCGTCCCGTCACTCCAGTTGCACCCAGTTTTCGGTGCCGTCTCGAGCCAAGTGCCGCCAGGTGACACCATGTCGTGCTTCGTCAGCTTCGGGGACAAAAGCTGGGGCAGCCTCAAATACTTTTTTCAAACTCAGGACTTTGATTTTTTGTTTTTGTCCCAAAGAGCGCAGCGGGGCGCCTTAGGAGGCTCGATAGCGCTGAAAACGCCTATTTCGAAACTCAACCGCCCTTTAGCCTGCAAGCCGCCAGCCGCAATCGTAAGTGAATTAACGCGGGTTGCTATTGCATCGTTTGCAAAAGCAACAGGTCACAGATCTTCGCCATCGGCGGAAAAGTGAGTAGTCTCAAGTGGCCTGCTTATGAGTTAGTGAAATCCTGAAACGCGACAAGACTTATTACACGAATGATGTCGCCAGCTTCGGGATTGGCTCGTCGCCATAATATCCTTTGAGCCAACAAGGGCGTCAACTACAGGGTTGTCGATTTTCTGATGCATTAACAACCAGGCAATGTCGGATGATCATATGAGCGAAGAGCACCAAAAAAAAGCAGCTCATTAAAGCAAATATCCTTGGCAGAATGCAGTCCGGCGACTAGGATGACGACAAATGAACAAGGAGGACAGAACGATGCCATCACTCAGCGAGCGGTCGCTCGAATCTATTGCAAAGATGTTCGTGGGCGACGAAGGAGAGCTGTTCCGCTACTTGTCGGGCCCTCAAATAGTGACATTCTTCAATGACCATTTTGACTTCCGGGACATCTACCAAGGCGGCAACGCTCCTACCAGATGGAGATACGCTGCTGGAAAGATAGCCAGCGTTGCATCGAGCGGCCGTCTCGATCGTTTTTTCTCAATCGTTCTTGGATTCAAGTATATGATCAGTACTTTCGGCTGCGATGAAATCGAAGCCCGAGAAAGGGCGGACAAAGCGAAGAAACGATTCAACCAAGTACTAATCTCCGACGAGCTCGAGATAGTCGGAACAGACGGCGAGATGAAGCTTGTGGTGATCGATTCGGATCTAATCCCAATCGGGAAAGGCGGCTTTGCCGAGGCGTTCAGGCAAAAGTCAACAGGCAGAGTCCTGAAAAAGCTCATGCCCGAAGTAGCCCTTGATGTAAGAAACCGCCATCGCTTCAAGCGCGAGTACGAGATAATGAAGGACCTCGCAGAGGTGCCAGGGGTTCTCCGTGTCTTTGATTTCGACGAGAGCAATTGCTCCTACACGATGGAGGCTGGCGAGACAACGCTGCTAGAGTTCATGAACAACCCTTTATCCGAGCAAGTCAAGATGTCAATAATCGAGCAGATAGTCGGCACCATGGCCGCTATTCACTCGCGGGGATACATTCATCGAGATCTAAGCCCCACGAACATTTTTCTACTGGGTGGACAGCTGAAGATCGCCGATTTCGGGCTCGGAAAGAACCTGAACGCTCTCTCATCCTATCAAACCACCGACACAAACAATTACGGACAGTGGTTCTACTGTTCGCCTGAGCAACTTGTCTATCTTAAAGACGGAGACAAAAGGAGCGATGTCTTTTCCCTGGGCAGGATTATCAACTTCGTGCTCGCAGGACATCCGACAAAAACGAACCACCATCTTCGGCCGCTAGTAGAAAAAGCAACCGCAGAAGATCCGTCGAAAAGATACCAGGATGCTGCAGAGTTTTTAAGCGCGATTAAGCGAAGGTTGTCATCGATAGCAGATGCGGACCGGGAAACGAAACTTGCGGAAAAGGCAGCACGGGAAATCCTCGACGGAGAGGTTGCCGAATGGATTCTCGAGATGACCGATGAGCAGCTGTGCTCACGGATAGCGTCAAACCCTGCGTTCGCTAAAACGGTTGTCAAATTTACGGAAATCGACAACGGCAACGCGGCCTTTGTTATGAACGCCATCGACCAGGGCATGACGCAAGCCTGCAAGACATGGAAAGACCACGATGCATTTGCCGACATCGCAAAGTCGATTGTTTTAAGCAAGGCGCCATACGACATCAAGGAGCGTGCCTGTCAAACGCTTTCATATGTAGCATGGCGAATCAACCGTTTCCATGCTCAGCACCTGATCAAGGATATTATCACCAGCGGAATAGACCCGATGCTGGAAGATCTTCTCAACGACTCAGTGTAGATTCATTAATGTAGCGCAGACCGGCGTTCCTCTAGAGGAAACGATACGAGAGGCGCCATCTTGATTGCACCCTAGGCCGTTCACCCATCCGCTTGCTCCCATACAGTTCGATTTCGATATGCCATGTCCCAACGGATGGGTACCATTTATCCGGGTGCACCTGGGGCAACGGGTTGGCAGGCCCGCGCAAGGTCGCTCGCAGAACACGCAACAGCAAACACGACAGAAGAGGCGAACGGCAGATGCCGGACCCCGGACGACAGCACCGCGGAAGACGAGCATTCCGACCACAATCGAACGAATCTCGGTCCTAGGCAGGCGCCCGCACGGGCGCCTTTTACTTTTCAGGGACTTAGCCGCGAGCTAATCGGAGACCATAGAGCACTTCAAAACGGTTCAGAACGATAATCAACAAAACCACAGGTAGAATATGCTGTTTTGAAAATCGTCTCTTACACTCCGCAACGCTCGGAAGCGCTCCGTTCAGGATTGTTCGTAACCCCCCGACCGTCCAAACAAAGAGGCGCAGTCCAAACTTGACCTGCGCCTCTCATCAAAAAGTATTATTTGTTGTATATCAATCCAAGCATCCAAGCGATTGGCATGAGAACGGCCGCCGCCAGCAACACAGGGATGCAAGCCACGATTGCCAGCCCTCCGCCAGCTCCTCGCGAAACCGCCTCACGAGAGCATCTGGCTCACACAGCGCTGCACGGCGGCGTAGTTGGAGCCCAACCGTCGCTTGCGCTCCTCGCCGTTGCCGTAGTCGCCGTTGATGACGGTGCGTGCCAGCGCGTCGATGTCGACCTCGCCACTGCCGGACGAAGAAGAACCGCCGGAACCACCGCCGAAGAGAATCCGGTTCACCTCGGCCTGCACCTCGAAGTAGCGCGAGCCCAGGGCCCGTTTACGCGCCTCGCCGTTGCCGAACTCCTCGTTGATGACGCGCCACGCCAGGCTCGCCACGTCACCCGAGGGCGCAGAGCCGCCACTGCCGGAAGACCCCGCAGCCACGGTGTCCGAAGACCCGGCGCCTCGGCAGATGCGCGGGCGCAGGGCCGCCCTGCGCCCGGCAGCGATGTAGGGCGCGGGGCAGATCTTGCCGGTCACGTCGTAGCGGCGGATGACGCCGCCCTCGGAGATGCCGTAGCGCTTCATGAGGGTCTGCACGAGCCAGGCGAGCTTGCCCGCCTCGACCTCGCTGTAGTCCTCGCTAGCGCTCACGGCCTCGATGCCGACGCTGCGGCAGTTCATGAGCCAGTTGCCGGCGTGCCAGGCGGTGTCGCCCTCGGCCACGCTCTGGTAGATCTCGTCGGTGATGTCGCCCACGAAGTAGCGGGCGGACGACCCCTGCCGCTCGTTGTGCGAGAAGTAGATCGCGTTGTTGCGGGCCGACGCCGGAGTCGCCGTGTAGTGGATCACGATGCGGTCGATGGCGTGCGAGCGCCTGCGCGTCATGCGGTCGCTGCCGCACTGCTTGAACAGGATGCTATGCCCCATTGGCGCTGACCTCCTTGAATCCCGCGTCCTCGCCCTCCTCGGGCTTGAAGTCGCTGGGCGTGTCGGGCTCGTAGCCGGGCTCGCGCAACTCCTCCCAGCGCTCCTCCTCGCTTGCGTACTCATTCATCGGAATCGCCCGCCTTTCCCAGCTCGGCAATAACGGGCGAGAGCACGGCCATCACCATGGCCACGCACAGCGCGCGCCGCGTGGGGTCGAGCACGGCCACGCCCATGAGCAGGTCGACGTTGGCCACTACGACGCCCAGGACGCCCTGGACGACCGTGCGCATAAAGCGCCACTGTCGCTCGTTGCTCGTCAGAAAACGGTTCATCTGCCGCTCCTCTCCTCAAGCGCGTCAACGTCGCGCCTGACCACGGCCATGTCCTGCTCGAGCTTGTAGGTGCGCTCGATGAGGCAGTTGTGCTTCTCAACGCGCCGCGCGAGCTCGTCAATCTTGAGCTCCATCACCGCGCGGCTTCGCGAGTTCGACGCGATCACCCCGACCTGCGTCACGACGCCGATGAGCGCCACCGCAATAGACTCCACAAGGACCTCCCAGCAGAACATGGACCAACTTCAACGGCCCCATCATCCGCTGCGGTCACAAATCAGCTGGTAGCTGAATCGCTGCTATAAAAAGCGAGGTAAAATAAGAAAAAGCACAGTAACGATTGTTCGAAAGAGTCGCTAACGGGAGGTAGAAATGGAAAGCCGGCTTTACGAGGAGGGGTACAACGAAAGTCTCTTGAGAGCTGTAGCGGCTCTTAACGAGACTCCTGCATCCACGGAAGCAATCCTGGGCCTGTTGCAAAAACACTGGGATTTGCCTCGAGGAGAAGCGGAGCAGCTTTTGTCGCAGGAACGCTACGAAGGATTCTTCCAGCGTGATTTCGCAAGATACCTGACGATGTACGAAGGCTTTTCCGAAGAAAAGGCAAGGGCATATACGACTAGCCACATGAACCTTCTGGCTCTGCGAAAAATCGAAAGGCCGTGGGCTATCGAGTACAACAGGCTTTATCGCCAGATCGAAAAGCAGAAGCCTCAAATAAAGGGGAAGGTTCACCTATCTTCCGAAATCGAGGAGTAAAGCAGTTCTCGCTACACGCCGCCGCACCCCATCGCCTAACCCACACCACGGGGGCGGCGCGCTCACCCCTGGCAGCAGCGCAGGAAGGGCGCCTGCGCAGCCGCCAGGGGTGCCATTATGCTCAGTCCCAAGCCGCTACCCGGCAGTGAGGTAGCCCGCCTGCCCCTCGCGGTCGATGTGGCACATCGTGTACGTCGTCTGCTTAGAGTCGTAGGTCGTGCCGTTGCCACCCGCGATGGCCTTGCAGTTGTAGAACGTGGAAGAGCCCGTGCACCTGCTCGGCAGCCCCCAGTCGGCATCGACCAGGATGCGCTCAAGGGCGGTGCAGGCACCGAACGTGTAGAGCATGCTAGAAAGCGACGCCGGACTCATGCCCCGCAGATCGAGCTCGGTGAGCGCGGAGCACGAGTTGAACGTACGGTTCATGTAGGCCACGCCGCGCAGGTTCGCCATGCCAGAGACCGAGGTCAGGGCGTTGCAGCTGTAGAACCAGTAGTTAAGGTTCACGTTGGCGACCCTCGATGTGTCGGCGGCGATGGTCACGCGCTTCACGCTCTTGCCGAACGAAGCCCAGGGCGTCGCCTGGATCGCGGTGTACTTGGCGTTGGCGCAAAGCGTGTCGGAGGCCAGCACCTCGCGACCTGTCGCATCGGCCTTGGCGAACCCGATCTTGAGCTCGCCGTCGGCGAACAGCGTGGCGTTGAGCCAGGTGCGGACTTCGTACTCGGGGTCGGTCAGAACGCCGCCCGCCCCCAGCTTGAGGACGGAGGCGCCGGAGGTCTGGAACGGCACGAAGCCGTCGGTGCCGCCCATTGAGTTCGATTTGAGTTTCACGGGCCCCGAAACGTCCCCGTTTCGGGGCCCGGGGACAAAAATCGCACGTCTACTCACTTGGGATAAATCCTTACTCCCATTCCTCCGAATACCGCCCAGTGCTTTGCCATCTTGAAACACTGGGAGTAAATAGCGAAATAGCAGGTGAAAGGGAGTAAAAGACCAAAGAAAAAGCCTCCGTCCCAACGCGGGAACGGAGGCTAGGAAATCGTTTTTACTCACCGCCGTCGCTGGTGGCTTTGCCATGACTGTCGTACGAAACGAAATTCAGCGGCACAGTGCGGCACTCAAAAGTGCAGGTCAGAACCCTATCAGCCTACTCCCACTCGATGGTCGCGGGCGGCTTGGACGTGATGTCGTAGCACACGCGGTTGGCGCCGGGAACCTCGGCAACGATGCGGCCGGAGATGCGGGCCAGCACGTCGTAGGGCAGCTTGGCCCAGTCGGCGGTCATGGCATCGCTGGACTCGACGGCACGCAGGATGATCGGGCGCTGATAGGTGCGCTCGTCGCCCATAACGCCCACGGACTTAATGTCGGGCAGAACCGCAAAGTACTGCCAGCAGCTGTGCTCGGAGTTGCGCTCACCGGTCTGCTCAAACAGACGCTGATTGTAGGCGTCGAGCTCCTCGCGCACGATGGCGTCGGCGTTCTTGAGGATCTCGAGCTTCTCCTTGTCGACCGCGCCGATGATGCGGATAGCAAGACCCGGGCCCGGGAAAGGCTGGCGGAACACGATGTGACCCGGCAGGCCAAGCGCCAGACCAAGTGCGCGGACCTCGTCCTTAAAGAAGTGGTCGAGCGGCTCAATAAGGTCGAAGTGCACGCCCTCGGGGAACGGGATCAGGTTGTGATGGCTCTTGATGGTGGCCGTCTTGCCGCCCGTCTTGCGAGCGCCGGACTCGATGATGTCGGGGTAGATGGTGCCCTGAGCCAGGTACTTGACCGGCTTGCCATCGGTCTCGAGCTGCTGCGCCACGGCGAAGAACTCTTTCCAGAACTGCGTACCGATGATGCGGCGCTTCTCCTCGGGCTCGGTCACGCCGGCCAGAAGCTCGGCATAACGGTCCTCGGCATGGACGTGGATAAAGTCGACGTCAAACTGCTTGGTGAAGACCTCCTCCACCTGCTCGGGCTCGCCCTTGCGCAGCAGGCCGTGGTTGATGAACACGCAGGTCATCTGCTTGCCCACGGCGCGGGCGCCAAGAGCTGCCACGACGGAGGAGTCGACGCCACCGGACAAGGCCAGAATCACGCGGTCGTCGCCGACCTTCTCGCGGAACTCGGCCGTCATGGTCTCGACCAGGTTGTCCATGCTCCAGTTGGGCTCCAGGCCACAGATCTCAAACAGGAAGTTGCTCAGCAGCTGCTGACCGTACTCGGAATGCTTGACCTCGGGGTGGAACTGCGTGGTGAAGATCTTGCGCTCGACGCACTCCATGGCGGCAACCGGGCACACGTCGGTGCTGGCGGTAACGGTAAAGCCCTCGGGCACCTCGGACACGGCGTCGCGATGGCTCATCCACACGGTCTGCTCCATGGGCGTGGAGTTAAAGAGCTTGGCGCCTGCCGTGCGCGTAATGGTAGCGCGGCCGTACTCGCCCACCTCGGAATGGCCGACCTTGCCGCCGAGCGTCACGGCCGTGATCTGATGGCCGTAGCAAAAGCCCAGGACAGGAAGGCCCAAGTCAAAGATGGCAGGATCGATGGACGGAGCGTCCTCGGCATACACAGAAGCCGGGCCGCCGGAAAGGATGAGCGCAGAGGCGTTCATCTCGCGAATCTCATCGGCCGAGATGTCGCAGGGAACAATCTCGGAATACACGTTGAGGTCGCGGACGCGACGGGCAATGAGCTGACCGTACTGCGCACCAAAGTCGAGTACGAGGACCTTTGCGGAAGCCTTTTGATCCATGGTTTCCCCCTCTTGTTGGCGGGGAGCCGGTGCCCACCCGCGCGAATAAACGAAAATTGCTTTCATAGTGTACACGTTATATGGGGTTTCTCGTCCCTCGCAGCCATCAGCGCACGGCAAACGCACGACCTGGGCCCCTATTTGACGGCAATTGAAGTGTTACCAAACGTTGCAGATGATGTAATACGTTTGAACATTGGACGCCCTGTGCCACAATACTGCCGAACGACTCCGCCCTCGAGGCGGCAAATACGATAGGAATACCAGCATGAAGCGCATCCTTCTCATCGCCACGGGCGGCACCATCGCATCGACCGAGGACGGCAACGGCCTCTCCCCCGCCCTGACCGGTGAGGAGCTCGCCCAGAGCGTCCCCGAGATTTCGGGCCTCTGCGAGCTCGACGTCGTGCAGCCCATGAACATCGACAGCACCAATATGCGCCCGAGCGACTGGATGCGCATCCGCGACGTCATCGTCGAAGGCTATGCCGACCACGACGGCTTTGTGATCCTACACGGCACGGACACTATGAGCTACACCGCAGCAGCGCTTTCCTATCTAATCCAGGACAGCCCCAAGCCCATCGTGCTCACCGGCTCGCAAAAGCCCATGGGCAACCCCTTTACCGACGCCAAGCTCAACCTGTACCAGAGCCTGCTCTATGCGCTCGACGAGCACTCACACGACGTCTCGATCGTGTTTGGCGGCGTTGCCATTGCCGGCACGCGCGCCCGCAAGCAGCGCACCATGAGCTTTAATGCGTTCATTAGCGTCAACTATCCGCCCATCGCCTATATCCGCAACGACCGCATTGTGCGCAATGGGCTCCACGGCACGCATCAGGGCGAAAACCCGGTGCGTTTCTACGACAGCATCGACCCGCGCGTATTTGTCCTTAAGCTCACGCCCGGCGTAAACCCGGGCATCCTCGACGCCCTTGCCGATAGCTACGACGCCGTGATTCTGGAGACCTTTGGCATTGGCGGTATCCCCGAGTTTGGTGAGTCGGGCGAGTCATTTCAGGAGGCAATTTTTCGCTGGGTCGATTCGGGCCGCACCGTCGTTATGACCACGCAGGTCCCCGAAGAGGGCCTCGATCTGGGCGTTTATGAGGTCGGCCGTGCCTACGCCGACCATCGGGGTATTTTGCGCGGCGACGACATGACCACCGAGACGCTCGTGGCCAAAACCATGTGGGCACTCGGCCAGTCACGCGCTGCCGCCGAGATCCAGCGCCTGTTCTACAGCCAAGTCAACCACGACCGCATCCCGATGGCGTAATTCAGTTGTCGACGAGTATCCCCTATTCGATACCCTCGAGAAGCTCTGACACCGTCATGCCGAGTGCGGGCGCGATCTTAAATAGAACCTTGAGCGTGAAGTTTGCCGTCCCATCTTCGATTCGGTCGAGGTAGGGTCGGCTGATTCCTGTCGCCACACAAAAATCAACCTTGGAGATACCAAGGTCTCTGCGTGTCTCTTCGACCCGCCTGCCAAGAATCTGTTTCGCACGTTCGTCCATGCAGCCGAGTTTGAAATGGAGCCGAACATAAACGTAAACTATAGTTTACGTTTTGCCGAATACACAGGAGTTTTCTATGTCGGGTTCTTCGGTCCGCACGTACCGAGCCACGCTTCGTACAAACAGCGCACCGCCCAAGCTCGTCGTCGTTGAAGCAGAATGTCTTTCGCCCGATGAGCGCACAGCATTTGCATTGCTATCAAGTCGCGTCGCCGCCGTTCTGGTCCCTTGCCCGGCGCAAGGTGAACTTGCCATCCAATGCCAAGCGCACAGCTGCTCGCTCAATCAGGCTGCCGTAATCGTAACCAGCCAAAGCGGCCTGTCGCTCCTTTTGGAAGCCGGCGTCGCGCTCTGCCTTCGCGGTGCCGGATACGAAAACGAGGCCGCCGCCGATGTAGTCTTTCAACCACGATCGAGCGGCGGCCTCGCAGCAGCCATCGAATATGCTTGCAGGCTCGTTGCCTAAAGGCGCAAGCTAAAAGCCCAGGCCAAAGCCCATACCGGTAATCGCCGAATACATAAAGTAGACGTTGATCACGTTGAGGAACACACCCGTGATGCAACCGTTACGCAGGTAGCGCTCGCACACGATGCGCGCCATGGCGGCGGAGTCATCATTGTTCTTTGCCTGGCGTCCCGCCGTAAAGTACGTCGCCACGCTCAGCAGCAGGTTGAGCACCGGCAGCGCCAGCAACTCGTAGCTCTTGCCCCAGCGCGTCACCTCGCCGGCGGCGTTAAACTTCGTTGCCACCTCGGGGCCAATGTTGGGGATAACACACGCTGCAACCACCAGCGGAATCACCGCAAGTACGAGCAGCGCAATACCCATGTACCCAGCTTTTTTGCCGTATTTAAACATATGCGTCGCCCTTACACGTTAAAGCGGAAGTGCACGACGTCGCCATCGGCCATGACATAGTCCTTGCCCTCAATACGCAGCTTGCCGGCGGCCTTGGCGCCCTGCTCGCCGCCGAGCTCGATGTAGTCGTCGTAGCCAATAACCTCGGCCTTAATAAAGCCGCGCTCAAAGTCGGTGTGAATGACGCCGGCGGCCTGCGGGGCGGTCGCGCCCTGACGCACCGTCCAGGCCTTGACCTCCATCTCGCCAGCCGTAAAGAACGACTGCAGGCCGAGCAGCTTGTAGGCAGCCTGAGCGAGCACGTCCAGACCGGGCTGCTCCAGGCCCAGGCTCTCCAGGTAGTCGGCGGCATCCTCGGGATCGAGCTCGGAAAGCTCGGCCTCGATCTTGGCGCATATCGGCAGCGGCTTGACGCCATCAATGGGCGCCAGGTCCTCGTTGAGCATGTCCTCGTCTACGTTGGCCACATATAGGATGGGCTTCATGGTGAGCAGGAACAGGCCCTTGGCGGCGGCACGCTCCTCGTCGGTCATCTCCATGGACGCGGCGCGCTTGCCTTCGTTGAGCCAGGCAAGCAGGCGCTTGGCCACCTCGAACTTGGGCATGAGCTCCTTGTCGCGCTTGGCCTCCTTCTCGAGCTTGGGCAGCTGTTTCTCGAGCGTGCCCATGTCGGCCAGGATGAGCTCGGTCATGATGGTATCGGCGTCACCGGCGGGGTCGACGAACTCGCCCGTGCGGCCCACCTCGCGCATAACGTTGGGGTCCTTAAAGTAGCGCACGACCTCGCAGATGGCGTCGGTCTCGCGAATGTTGGCCAGGAACTGGTTGCCCAGGCCCTCGCCCTCGTTGGCACCCTTCACCAGGCCTGCGATGTCGACAAACTCGACCGTCGCCGGCACAATGCGGCCCGGGTTGACAATGTCGGCAAGCTTTTGCAGGCGGCTATCGGGCACGTCAACGATACCCACGTTGGGGTCGATCGTGGCGAACGGGTAGTTGGCGGCAAGGCCGGTCTTTTTGGTAAGCGCGGTGAACAGCGTCGACTTGCCCACGTTGGGCAGGCCCACGATACCGATGGAAAGGGACACGACAGCTCCTTTTGGTACAGGTACTTCAAACTGTATAAGTATAGCGCCGCCGCAGCATCTGGGCGAACCCAGACGCCACGGCGGCACGAATGAAGCAGAGATGCGTGAGGGTTCGAGACAGTAGTCCTTACTTAAGCTCGGGCCAGAAATCCTTGTTGGCCTCGATGAGCTCGTCCAGGATCTGCTTGGCAACGCTCGCCGAAGGAATGGTCTTGGAGAGCGTGAGTGCCTGCCAGAGCTTCTGGTAGCTGCCCTCGACCCAAGCCTGGACAACGAGCTTCTCGACGGAAACCTGCTGCTCCATGAGACCCTTCTGGAACTGCGGAATCGGGCCCTGGCAGATCTTCTCAAAGCCGTTGGAGCCGACGATGCAAGGCACCTCGACCATGGCCGTCGGGTCGAAGTTGGGCACAGCGCCATCGTTGGGGACGATCAACAGGAAGCGCTCGAGCGTGTTCTCGGCCAGTGCGCAGGCAAGGTCGACGATGTAGTTGGCATGTACATCTGGCTCAAAGCCGCCGTCCTTGGCAGTACCCTTGGCGATGATGTCGCGGCAAGCGCCAAAGACCTTCTTCTCACGGCCGTCCATAACCTCATTGGCGCGAGTGTAGTTGGGGTCAGACGTCTCGACGACATAGTCCGGGTACAGGTAATACTTGAGGTAGGTATTGGGAATCGTCTCGGGATCGACAGCATAGACATCCTTGGCCTTGCCGAAGGTGTGAATCCAGCTCTCCTCGACATGCTGCTCCTTGCCGGCCTCGTGCTCGATGCCGTCCAGGTAGCCGTTCTTAGCCATGTGCTCCTTAATCTGCGGCATGAGGTCGTTGCCGTCCTTGTCGTAGATCTTGCTCCACCAACCAAAGTGGTTGAGGCCGTAGTAGCTATACTGCAGCTCGCGACGATCCTTGATGCCGCACATACGGCTCATCTTATCCATGAGGTCGATCGGCATGTCGCAGATGTTGATGATGCGGCTGTTGGGGCGCAGCACGCGGCAAGCCTCGGCGACGATGGCCGCGGGGTTGGAGTAGTTGAGCATCCAGGCGTTGGGGCTGTACTTCTCCATGTAGTCGAGGATCTCGATGACACCGCCGATGGAGCGCATGCCGTAGGCGATACCGCCGGCACCGCAGGTCTCTTGGCCAACGCAGCCGTACTTGAGAGGAATCTTCTCGTCGAACTCACGCATGGCGTACAGGCCGACGCGGATGTGAGCAAGGACGAAGTCGGTCCCGGTGAATGCGGTCTCGGGGTCGGTGGTGTAGCTAAACTCAACCTCGGGGGCGTTCTCGTGGAAGTAGATCTCGCAGGCCTTGGCCACGGTCTCCTGGCGCTCGGCGTTGTTGTCGTAGAAGGTCACCTTGTTGACCGGGAAGCGGTCGCGCTCCTCAAGCAGCATCAGAGCGATGCCCGGGGTGAAGGTAGAGCCACCGCCGGCAATGGTCACGGCATAGTTTTTCTTGGACATGATGTCCTCCTCATTCTGGCCGCTTGCTCAATCCATCCCCGTACGCGGCCTGCACGGTTTGGAATTGTTACCTAGAAGTGGAGTTTTTATCCCTAGAATCGGCCTTGCGGTGCATACCGGCTCTGCAAGGCCGATTGTTTCGATGGACGATGGTTTACAGAAGACTCTCGAACTTCAGAAGACTCTCGAACTTCTCGCGAACCTGCGGGACGGTAAGGCCGATGATGACCTGGATTGACTGACCTTGGACCACCAAGCCATGCGTACCGATCGCCTTGAAGGAAGCCTCGGGTGCAACGACGCTCTTGTCCTTGACGTTAACGCGCAGACGGGTAGCGCAGTTAGTTACATCGATGATGTTATCCGTGCCACCGAGCAGATCGAGGATGTTCTCGGCAAGCACCAAGCGCTCATCATCTTTACTCTGGGCGACCGATTTGCCAGCAGCACCGCCCTGCTTTTGCTTGTAGTCGGCCTTGGACTTGAGCTCGACCTCAACATCGTCATCCTCGCGACCGGGTGTCTTAAAGTCGAACTTTACGATCAGGAAACGGAAGACCACGACCCAAAGAGCGGTAAAGCACAGACCGACAAGGATGGAGATAGCGTACTGCAGACCGTGTGCGGCCCAAAGAGGCAGCCAGTCCCACGAGAGCATCGAGATGATGCCGCCGTCGAAGATGCCCACGACGCCAAGGATGTTTTGAGCCATGCAGCCGAGCGCTCCGAGCACGCAGTGGACGACGAACAGGCCGGGCGCAATGAACAGGAAGGTGAAGTCAAGCGGCTCGGTAATACCGCAAAGCATAGCGGTAAGGGTGACGGGAATGAGCAGAGCCTTGACGCGCTGCTTGCGCTCGGGTTTGGCGGTCATATAAAACGCAATGGCGACGCCAAGCGAGCCGAAGACCTTAGTCCAACCAGGGCAGGTATAGGCAGCCCAGGGTGCGGCATCCTTAAGAGCAATGCTCGGATCGGCAGCCAGTTGGGGCAGGATGTTGGCCCAAGCAGCAAAGATGCCGCCGTTGACCGCCGCGTTGTCGTAATAGAACGGCGTATAGATAAAGTGGTGCAGGCCTGTAGGGATCAGCACGCGCTCGAAGAAAGCAAAGACGCCCACGCCAAACGTACCGGCGGAAAGGATGAATCCCTGGAAGGCGGAGATAGCAGCCTGAACATGCGGCCACACCAGGCAGGCGATAAGAGCGACCGGAACCATAACGAAGAAACCGATCATATAGATGAACACGGAACCCGAGAACACGCCCAACCACTCGGGGAGCTCGGTGTCGAAGAACTTGTTATGCAGCATCGTGGCGATACCAGAGATAATGAGCGCGCCCATGATGCCCATATCAAGCGTTTTGATGCTTGCGATAGTGGCAAGACCAGTACCGCTGCCCGCCTCGACAGAGTAGTCGACCCCAAAGACAGGGCCCCACTGCCCCAAGATTGTGCTTACAAAGTAGTTGAAGGTAAGGTAGATGGCCAAAGCCTCCATGCAGCAGCGAGCGTTCTGCTTGTTCGCGAGCGAGATTGGCAACGCTACGCAAAACAGCAACGGCATCTGGTTAAAGAGCGTCCAACCACCCTGGAGCAGCACATTCCAGCAATCAAACCAAAGATGGCCCGCAGTGGCCATCTCGCCAAAGATTGCCTCGGTGGTAAACAACGTACCCAGGCCAACGACAATTCCGGAAAATGCGAAAAGAATTGCAGGCGTGTACATTGCACCGCCGAAACGTTGTATCTTTTGCATCATGACGGGGAATCCCCCTCTCTTCATTCGGAGCGGCTGCGGTTTTGGCTTCACTCGAGACCGCAGACGCGCCGTTTGCGTGTACCTCGTGCAATAGGACGGGTGGGCCCGTGTCCCCGGCTTCTTGCGCTTCTATTTTTATCATATCACTTATCTAGACAAGTTAATACGGTTTCTATGTTAGGTCAGCGGTCGATTATTGGCCGTAAACGGTATAAGTCCAGTATTTTGCCTGCTAAATCTGACATAGCTGATGGCTGCATTATAAATTTCTTTTCTACTTGTCTAGATGTGCTTGTCTATATCTATAGACATACCTATACTTCATTACAACATTAACCGCTACGTTAAGGAGTCACCATGAAAAGCGCGGTCTTCTATGGAAAGCACGACCTCAGAGTCGAGGAATCGGCAAAGCCGGCCGTGGGCAGGCGCGACGTTCTGATCAACGTCAAAGCTTGCGGCGTCTGCGGCACCGACGTGCATATCTATGAAGGCGACAAGGGTGCGGCCGACGTTACCCCGCCCACGATCCTTGGTCATGAGTTTGCAGGCGTTGTCGAGGCCGTGGGCAGCGACGTCGCTGGCTTTAAACCGGGCGATCGCGTGTGCATCGACCCAAACCATCCCTGCGGCTGCTGCGAACCCTGCCGCGACGGAATCAACCACTACTGCGAGCATATGACCGGTTACGGCACCACCGTTAACGGCGGCTTTGCCGAGTACTGCTCCGTCGATATGCAGCAAGTCTACAAGTTGGGCGATCACACCAGCTTCGAGCAGGGCGCCATGACCGAGCCCGTCGCCTGCTGCCTGCACGGCATCGATATGTGCAACATCAAGCCCGGCAGCACAGTTGTCGTTATCGGCGGTGGCATGATCGGTCTGCTCATGATGCAGCTTGCTAAAAACGCCGGCGCCACCAAGGTTGTCTTGCTCGAGCCTGTCGAAGGCAAGCGCGAGGTTGCGCTCAAACTCGGCGCCGACCTGGCAATTGATTCCATCCACGAGGACGTCCCGGCCCGCCTGAAGCAGGAGGGCGTCGGCAACGTCGATGTCGTTATCGAGTGTGTTGGCAAGCCCGTCACCATCGAGCAGGCCATCCAGATCGCCGGCCACAAGGCTACGGTCATGATGTTCGGCCTCACCAAGCCCGATGAGACAATCACCGTCAAGCCCTTCGAGGTCTTCCAGAAGGAGCTTGTGCTTACCTCGTCCTACATTAACCCTTATACGCAGCGTCGTGCGCTCGAGCTCATCGACTCTGGCAGGCTCGACGTATCCTCGATGGTCGCAAAGGTAGCCTCCCTCGACGAACTCGGCGCCATCCTGTCAGACCCGGCCCTGCGTGCCATGGGTAAATATATAATCGACCCCAGCAAGTAAATCGATCGACACCCGCGCGAGCGGTCCTCATCCACCACTCGCGCACCCAGCTCTAGGAGACCGTCATGGCGCGAGCCATCTTCCAAACTATTTATGACAACGTGAAGCAGTCGATTGACGACGGCACATACGCCTATCAGAGCTATCTGCCTTCGGAGACTGAGCTCACGCAGCTGTTTGACTGTTCGCGCATGACGGTCCGTCGCGCCATCTCGATGCTTGCGGCAGATGGTTACGTGCTCCCCCAGCAAGGCAAAGGCATGCGCGTCATTCGCAACATCAGTGACGAGAAGAGTCGTGGTGGCGGCGGACTCGAGACCTTTAAGGAAATCGCAGCCAGCCGAGGCTTTGAGCTCAAGACAGTCACCACCGTCTTTGAGCTCCTCGTCTGCAGCAAGGCGCTCTCCAAGATTACCGGGTTTCCCGAAGGCTGCGAGCTCACGCGTGCCAAACGCATCCGTTATGCAGACGGACAAGCCGTGTGCTCGGACGACTCCTATTACCTAAGCTCACAGGTACCGGGACTGACACCCGAGATTGTCAACGACTCGATCTATCGTTACCTCGAAGAAGGCCTTGGCATTAAGATTGCCACGGGCAAACGCGATGTAACGATTGAACATCCCACGCCCGAGGATGCACGCGTGCTCGATCTCGACGACTTTAACGCACTCGCCGTTGTACGCGGACAGACCTACAACGCCGACGGCATCCTTATGGAATACACCGAGACAAAGCAGGTTCCCAGCTTCTTTTTACTCCACGAAACGGTCACCCGCCGCAATAACGGCAGCGAGACCCATCAGAGCAGTATGAGCTAACCATCTATTAGTTGCGGTGGGATAGTTCCTAGAATGACCAGCTTAAGGGCAAAACAGGAACTATTCCACCGCAACTTTTTTGGCCGGCGGGGCAGTACCTGTCGCACCGGCCATCATTTACGCTCTTTTAGCTAGTCCGCGAGCTTCTCCACCTGATCGAGCATCTTGTCGAGCTTGGCCTTTGCCTCGGCCTTGACCTTCTCGGCCTCCTCGTGGGCCTTGGCCTTCTGAGCGGCCTTTTCCTCGGCCTCGGGATCGACGACGACCAGGTTGGATGCATCATGCTCAACCAACTTAAGCGCATGCTCGGGACACACCTTGACGCAGGCCCCGCAACCTAGGCAATACGTGGACTCCAGTGCAAAGCGGCCGCTTCCCACCAAATCGCAGGCAAACGTAGGGCACACGTTGACGCACTCGCCGCACGACGCGCACTTGTCAAAATCGCATTCCGGCGTGCTCACCTGCATGTTCTGAGCAAGCTCGGGGTGGTTTTGCAACGTCGAGAGCACCAGTTGGCGCCCGTGCGTGAGCGAGCGGCGACGCTTGGTCGTCGTGGTGCCGCACATGGTGTTGAGCGTGCGCTCCAGCTGGGTAATCTGATGGCGATGGGCCTTGAGCTTTTGCGTCACCGAAGCCAGCGCCGCCGTCGCAGGATTGAGCTTGGTCACCGTCAGGCCCGTGGTGCGGGCAATCTTTTCCATGTACTCCTTGCGCTCGTACTCGCGACGCTTATGGCATTTGAGGCTCTTGGGGTCGACCTCCAGGCCCATACCCGTGCCGGACCACTCCTCGGCCTTCGCAATCGCCTCGCCCAGAATGTCCTCACCGCCGGTGTTGCGGCATTTATCGCACACACCCAACGGCAGGTACACACTCACGTTGGGATAGTCGGCCAGTACCGAGAACCAGGTCTCGGCCGTAATATCGCCCACGCAGGCAACGACGACTTCGTTTTCGCGCGGCATGCGTTTGAGGGCGCGCGTGCAGGTGACGTAGGCGGTCTCGTGGCTCGTGGCAGCAGAGACGATATCGTCATACAGGTTTTTGGGCGCCAGGCGCGGCGAGATGATCGCCTCGGTCGGACAGGCAGCGGCGCACAGGCCGCACTTGCGACAGGAGTCGAGGATCTCGATGGCGTCTTCCTCGACCTCGATAGCGTTGACCGGGCACACGTCCATGCACGCGGTGCAGCCGCTCTTTTCGTTTTTGCAGGTCAGGCACGGAATGGTGTTGCCGCGCGGACGCTCCTTGTAGTCGGCAGGATTCCACTGCGGCGCCGACGGATCGAGTGCATCGGTCACGCCGCCAAGCGGGTTTTTAAGAAAGTCGAAACCCTTGCTGATCTCGATAATGTCATCAAACAAATCGTGTTCCTGCGCCATGCGCGGCCCCTCCCTGAGCAGTGCAAACAAGCAAGAGATAATGATACGCTATCGGCCCACGCCTCGGGCAAATTACACGTGGAGCATCTTTGCGGCAAATAGTCTATGGCCCATCGCCACCTCAATTGCACAAGGTCAATCAAGTGCCAAGCTATGCCTCGCGCATGAGCTGCACGAGCTTTTGTTTGGTCACCTTGGCCTGTTCGTTAGCCATATTGCGCTCGTTCTTAAAAGTTGCGTCCGCAACGCTCAGCAGATCGGCATCGGAAATCTCACCAAGGCCCAGCTCCTCGAGCGTCGTCGGCAGACCGACGCGTTGGCAAAACTCGAGCACCTGATCAAGCTCGGGTGCACGCTCCAGGCGCAGCTGCACCACCAGGCCAAATGCCACGGCCTCGCCATGCATTGCCTTGCACTCGGGCAGAATCGTCAACCCGTTGGCGATGGCATGCGCCAACGCCAAGCCACCGCTCTCAAAGCCAACACCCGAGAGCAGAATATTGCACTCGATCAGGCGCTCAACTGCCGGCGATGTACGGCCCTTTTTGAGATCGCGCTTGGCAGCGACGCCGCACTCCATGAGTGTGTCATAGCAGGCACGAGCCGCAACCAAGGCCAAGTGCCCCGGCGCGCCACCGTGCTCGTTGGTACCGTGCGCCGCGGCGCACGAACGCGCCTCGAAGTACGTTGCCAGTGCGTCGCCCATGCCAGCGACCGTCATACGCAGTGGGGCTGCCGCGACCACGTTGGTATCGACCACGACCAGGTCTGGATTCTTCTCGAGCATCAGGTAGTGGTCGAACGACCCATCCTCGTGATACAGCACCGAAATAGCGCTGCACGGACCGTCCATCGAAGCCGCCGTTGGGCATACGCACAACGGCACCTCGGCATAAAACGCAACGGCCTTGGCAATATCGAGTATCTTGCCGCCGCCAATGCCCACCACCATGTCGCAATACTCGGCCCGGGCTTCCTTAGCCATTTCGACAACGGCGTCTTCCGTACACGGACCGTCATAAATCTTAAAGAACGGCTCACTTAGATCTTCGTCCAGAAATCCATCGACGATCTGCTTGCACAGCCGATCCTCGGTGCCCTGGTCAAACAAGACATAAGCAGCGCAGCCCAACCATGACAAATACCTGCCCTGACGCGAAAGTTCGCCCGGCCCCTGAACATACCGGCCGGGACCGCCATAAACCATGGGAAGCGCCATACGAGAATCCGCCCTTCATCAAACAACGATTGGTGCAAAGTAACTTGCCCCCTGCACCAACTTGTGCATTGGAGACAGGCCACTTTGCACCATAGTAAAAAGGGGCAAAGCCATCTGCTTGCTTTGCCCCTTCCTTAGCTTGATTTACTCATCCATGAGATAGTAGTGGCCCAGCGCGTCGGCACCCAGGATGGCGTTTGCGACCATCTCGGGCGTCACCTCAAACGGCATGTTGCACATGGTGTCATCGGGTGCGCAGGCGGCCTCGGCAACAATCATGGCCTGCTCGCGCGTAAGCTCGGCAACGCCAAGTTCCTTCATCGTGACCGGCAGGCCCAGCTCAATGCAGAAGCCCAAGACTTCCTCGAGCTTCTCGGTCGGGGCATCCTCGAGTACCAGCTGGACGATGGTGCCGAAGGCGACCTTCTCGCCGTGATACATGCCGTGGCACTCGGGCAGCATCGTCAGGCCATTGTGGATAGCATGAGCAGCAGCAAGGCCCGAGCTCTCAAAGCCAATGCCCGAAAGCAGCGTATTGGCCTCAATGATGTGCTCGACGGCAGGCGTGAGCGCACCCTTCTCCAGCGCGACCTTGGCCTTGACGCCATCGGCCATAAGCGTCTCGTAGCAGAGCTTGGCGAGCGCCAGGCCGGCCATGCCGCCCTTGCCGCCGGCGCAAGTGCCGCCGTCGGCATCATGCGTCGCCTGGGCCTCAAAGTAGGTTGCGAGCGCATCGCCCATGCCGGAAACCGTCAGGCGCACCGGGCTCGCCGCGATAACTGTCGTATCCATCAGGACAATATTGGGGTTTGCCTTAAGGAAGAGATACTTGTCGAACTGGCCGTCGTCGGTGTAGAGCACCGAAAGTGCCGAGCACGGAGCATCGGTCGAAGCAATGGTGGGGCAAATGATGACCGGGGACTCCAGATAGTAGGCAACGGCCTTCGCGGTGTCGAGGATCTTGCCGCCACCGACGCCGACGATGATGTCGCAACCGTTGTCGCGAGCGAGCGCAACCAGACGATCGACCTCGCCCTTGGAGCACTCGCCGTTAAAGTCCTCAAACAGCAGCTCGGCCTTGGCCTCGGCAAAACTGCCCTCGATCTTGGCACCGACGCGCTTCTTGCCCGAAGGCGTCACGATGACGAGGGCCTTAGCGCCGAGCGGCTCGACATAGGAGCCGAGCTTGGCCAGCTCGTCCGGACCCTGGATGTACTTGCTGGGGCTATTGAAAATTGCAGCCATAACTATCCCATTCTCTAAAAGAAAAAAGAAAGGGGCTCCGTACGGATACGTGCGGAGCCCCTCGTTACGATAACAAGAGTCGATTAGAAATCGATGTCGGTGTCGTAGTAGCAGGCCTTGAGGATCTTCTCGAAGTCGGCAGCCTTGGTCTCACGCGGGTTCTCCGGCGTGCAGGCGTCGGTCTCGGCGTTCGCGGCGATCTCGGGCAGCTTGGCGAGGAACTCCTCCTCGGAAACCATCTGCGGGTTCTCGGCGTCGACCTTCACGCCACCATTCGCGTAATCCTTGATGGACTGCGGAATGTTGAGCTGGTCGTTGAGGTCGCGAATCTTCTGGACGAGCGCGGCGATGAGCTCCTCGTTGGTCTCGCCGGGAAGGTGCAGGATCTCCTTGGCCACGTAAGCATAACGCTCGGCAGCACGGGGATCCTTGGAGTTCCACTGGATGACCTTGCCCAGGTACATGGCGTTAGCAGCACCGTGGATGATGTGGCCGTTCTCGAAGGCAGCACCGGTCTTGTGAGCCATGGAGTGAACGATGCCGAGCAGGCCCGAGGAGAAGGCGATACCGGCGATGCACTGAGCCTCGTGCATGTGCTGACGGGCCTCATGGTCGCCAGCATAGGACTTGGGCAGCCACTCGACGATCTCGCGGATGCCGTGCAGAGCGTTGGCGTCGGTGAACATGGAAGCGCAGGTGGAAACGTAGGCCTCCATGCAGTGGGTCAGAGCGTCCATGCCGGTGTGAGCGCACAGCTTGGCGGGCATGGTGTAGGTGAGCTCGGGGTCGACGATGGCGACATCAGGGGTGATGTTGAAGTCGGCCAGCGGGTACTTGATGCCCTTGGCATAGTCGGTAATGACGGAGAAGGCAGTGACCTCGGTAGCGGTACCGGAGGTAGAGGAGATGGCGCAGAAGTGAGCCTTCTGACGCAGCTCGGGGAAGCTGAACGGCTGGATAATGTTGTCGAAGGACTCCTCGGGATACTCGTAGAAGACCCACATGGCCTTAGCGGCATCGATGGGCGAACCGCCACCGATAGCAACGATCCAGTCGGGCTCGAAGTCGCGCATAGCGGCTGCGCCCTTCATGACGGTCTCGATGGAGGGATCGGACTCGACGCCCTCGAACAGCTTGACCTCGAAGCCGCCCTCTTTGAGGTCGGCCTCAACGTCCTGCAGGAACCCGCCGCGGCGCATAGAGCTGCCGCCAGAAACGATGATGGCCTTCTTGCCCTTGAGGTTCTTCACCTCGTGGCGAGCGCCCTCACCAAAGTACAGATCGCGAGGATTGGTAAAACGTCCCATACTGTGCCTCCTAAACAAGCCCCTCTTAGACTTGCGTATATAACGGAGCACCCAATTGGCTCCGTTAGGACCGTTTTGCGCGTTGCCGGCGATGACAATGCGCGATGTCTAAACGTCTCAACGCTCAGACAAACACTATTCTACCGTTCTGGTTGGTCAGTTATTCACCTAAAGCCGACAATGATGAAACGTTTTTTCTATCCCTGAAGACCCTTGTGGGGCATTCATACTCCCAAGCTGGGCAAACGTTTTATCAAGGTTGACCACATATCCCGGGCAGGACTGTGGCCCTCCAAAATGCGCCCCGTTCGCCGCCAAAAATCGACCGTTTGCGGCACCGTGATACCACTCAGTCGTCCAAGGTGCCGACATTTGTGCGACATCCGTCTTCGTGGTGCAAAGGTGCATGTCCAAGTGCGGCACCCCCGGTGTGCCACATGCGGGTAAACTAGAACCTTATATAGAGACATTTGAACCCTAACCGCAGCAAAGGAGGCCCCATGGCATTCGATCCCATTCAAGAGGATTGCCATCGCCTCGTTCTTGAGGCCTTGCGCCGCGACAATATCCCGCTCACCGACGGTGCCGCCGTAGAGCGTCTGATGGAACAATTCACCCGCAACCCCGCGCCGCTCATCGTGCACGACCGCGACCGCGCCGGGCACCTCATTGCCAAGGTGGTCGAGGCTGTCGACTACCGCATTCCCTTTATCCCTGACGATACCCAGGCAGAGCAAGAAGAGGCCGCTGCCGAGAACATGCTTCGCGAGGCAGCCGCGCTCGACCCCACCAACTGGGATGCCCAGCGCATGCTGATCGCCCTCACCGCCAACTCCAACGAGGAGTACGTACAGTACTTGGTATCCAAGCGCGATGAAGTCGAGCACGACCTGGCACTCAAGATCGCCTCGGCGCAGGACCCCTACGAGCGCGAGGCCGCAGGCGACCTTATGCGCCGCCCCTACCTGCGCTGGCTTGCCGCCCTTGCGTCGCGCGCCCTCATTAGCGGCCGCTATCGCATGTCGCTCGAAGCCGCAAACCGCAGCCTCGACTTTGCCCCCAACGATCCGGCCGGCGTCCGTCACACCGCGATGCTCGCCATGGCGAAGCTCGAATACCCCGCCGAGGAGCTCAAGCGCTTTCGCTCTGCCCACTCCGTCCCCTATCTCACCAACACGCCGCTACGCCGTCGTCCCAAGGACGCGGAGCGCGACTTGGACCCATGGACGCTCATCGCGCTGATGAGCGCTGCCTGGCGCGAGCTGGACTACGAGGGTGCCGAGCGCTACTTGCGCATCCTGGTGCGCTCATGCCCGCACGCGGCCGAAGCACTCTACTTCCAAACCGAGTTTCCCGATGGCGTCTATGCCCGCGTCAACGTGGGCGTGGGCTCCACCGACGAGCTTGTCCTTGCGCTGTCCGAGGCGACGCCGGTACTGCAGGAGGGCCTGGGCGCCCCCGACAATGCCAGCTTTGCCGCCTGGGTCGCCACCAACGATATCGTGCGTTCCCAGATCGACGAGCGCATCCTGCGGGCGGCCGAGCAGGGCTTGCCGTTTAAGGGAGGAGACCTCTAATGGATCCGAGCGTCTACATCCCCGCCTACCTGGAGCGCGCCTACGTTGCGTCGCACCCCGAACTCACCGATGCAGCACGCGAGCTTGTCCATAACAACGTGAGCGTCAACCCTCATAAGTATGCGCAGACCGAGCATGCCCAAGCGCTGCTGTCCTATGCCGGCGTCCACCGCCACTTGCTCGACGAACTCCATCGCATCGAGGACATGGGCAGCGACGAGGAGTTTGAGCAGACGCGCAACCGCCTGTTCGACGACATGCGCGACGAGCTGCTCAAGATTGTTCGTGTCGATGCGCTGGCCGTCGATGCCCAGTTGCTCGCCATCATCCTGGCGGACACGCCCGTCGATGCCTGCCTGGGCGATCTGATGAAGCTCGAGGCGAGCACGGCCGACTACCTGCAACAGAGCGTGCCCGGGTTTGATATGGAGGCCCCGCACTACTGGGCCAACAAGGTTTTGACGGACGGCGTGACGGCGGCCTATCTCACCGCAAGCGAGCCGGCGCTTATCGGGTGGCTCCACACGCTCGAGGCCATCTCGCAGCTGTGCATGGCGAGCGCTCGCTACCGTGCTGCCGCCAACTATTCTCGCCGCGTTCTTAAGGCGGAAGGCTATCCCACCCGAGCTGCAGGCACCGTGCTACTCGCCCTCGCTCGCCTGGAAGACGAGGACGGCTTTTTTGCCCTGGCTCACCAGCTCGAGGAGCAGATGGGGGCCGATGCCCTCGAGAGCTCCCCCTGGTACCTACTCGCCCGCACGATCCTGTTGTTCAAAACGAACAAGATGCGCCCGGCGACACGCGCGCTGCGCGAGTTTGCCAACCGCTGCGAGGGCGGCGCGTTCTTTTTGCTGAACCCCATGTATCAGACACCGTACCTTCCCTGCCGGCCCGAACCGCACGACCCCTGGGACCTTTCGCATCAGGCAGTTTGGGAGGCCGACGGCATCATCTCGGATACTCCCGACTTTGCCCCCTGGGCCAACGCTTGCGAAGACGTATCGCAGCTTGCCCAGGAATTTGCGCGCCGTTACGGCTTTTAACGGCACAAACGTCACGACCATGTCATTCACGTTAGGAACGGCTTCATGAACTTCCGCTCATCTCTCGCCTGCACCTCGAGCGATATCGCCCGCTGGGGACTGCGCTCCGTCCTTAAGCGCCAGGGCGGCGTACTCCCCGGCCGCATCGCCATGAAGATTGACCCCGAGCTGCTAAGCGACCTCGCGGGCCTTGTCGACCGCAGCGTGGTGATCACCGGCACCAACGGCAAGACCACCACCTCCAACCTCATCGCCGATGCCGTTGCCGCCAGCGGCGCCACCGTGGTATGCAACCGCGCCGGCAACAACATGGAGCCAGGCGTGGTGGGCGCGTTGCTCGAGGCGCGCGGCAACCTTAAGCGAACCGCCAGCAGCAAGCGCGTAGGCGTCTTTGAGTGCGACGAGCTCTACACGGTGCGCGTCCTGCCCAAGCTCAAGCCGACCTACTTTGTGCTGCTCAACCTGTTCCGCGACCAGCTGGACCGCTACGGTGAGATCGACCACACCCAGGACGTCATCGCCCACGCGCTGGAGCTTTCGCCGACAACGACGCTCATCTATAACGCCGACGACCCGCTGTGCGCCTCGATCGCCGCGCGCGTCCCCAACACGAGCATCGCCTTTGGCATCGACGGTGCTACGGGCACCGAGTCCGATCGCATTAGCGACTCGCGTTTTTGCTCGCAGTGCAACGCGCCGCTGGAGTACGACTATGTGCAGTACGGACAGCTTGGAGCATACCATTGCCCCTCGTGCGGCTGGGGTCGTCCCGCGCTGGTCCGTCGCGTAACGGACGTTGAGCTCACCTGCAACGGCTACGGCTTTGACCTGAACTTTGGACCCGATACTGACGCACCCGCAACGCACATCGCCACGCGCTACAACGGCCTATACATGGTCTATAACGTTGCCGCCGCCTTCTTTGCGGCGCGCGAGCTGGGCGTGGGCGCGGCACATCTACAGTCCACGCTCGATGCCTACGTCCCCGCCGGCGGACGCATGGGCCGCTGGGAGATCGCCGGCCGTACCGTCGAGGCAAACCTGGCCAAGAATCCCGTGGGCTTCGATCGCCAGATCCAGTCCATTAAGACGGCGGGCGGCAGACTCTGCGCCTTCTTTCTGAACGACAACGACGCCGACGGCCACGATGTCTCGTGGATCTACGACGTCGACTTCGAGCGCATCGCCGATACCCCAGGGCTTGTCGCCTTTGCCGGCGGCACGCGTGCACACGATATGCAGGTACGCCTGAAGTACGCCGGCATCGACTCCGCCATCATCTCGAATATCGAGCAGGCAATCGGCGCCGTGGCAGACGAGGAGGCTGGCGACACTTTCTACGCCGTCGCCAATTACACGGCCTTCCCGCCGCTGGTCAAGGAGCTCGACGAGCTTAAGGGCACCGATGCGAGCTCGGTCGCCTCCCACGCCGTAACGCGCGCCGATGGGAGCGCTGTCCCCACCGACATTGTGCCGGTCGAGCTTTCGCGCCCCCTGCGCATCGTCTACCTGTATCCCGATGCCCTCAACCTCTATGGCGACGGCGGCAACGTCATTGCCCTCGAGCGCCGCTGCGCCTGGCGCGGCATTCCCGTGCGCGTGGACGAGGTCCGCATGGGCGAGTCGCTCGATCTCACCGACGCCGACATCGTCATGATGGGCGGCGGCTCCGATCGCGACCAGCTGGCCGTGGCGCACGAGCTGCTCGCTCAAAAAGACAAGGTCGCGTCCTATGTTGAGGATGGCGGCTCGCTGCTCGCTATCTGCGGCAGCTATCAGCTGCTCGGCCGTTCGTACTATATGGGTGAGAATCGCCTCGAGGGCCTGGGCGTCATTGCCGCCGAAACCGTGCACGGCTCCGACCGCCTGATCGGCAACGTCGCCGTCAAGACCGACCTGGCACCCGAGCCCTTTGTGGGATTCGAGAACCACGGTGGCCGCACGCTTTTGGACGCCGAGGCCACGCCGCTCGGAACGTCCGTCGTCACGGGCACCGGTAACAACGGCGACGACGGCTTTGAGGGTCTGATCTACAAGGGCGTCATCGGCACGTACCTACACGGACCGGCACTGCCCAAGAACCCCGAGCTCGCCGACTGGCTCATCGCCCACGCTCTCGAGCACCGTGGCGATGCACAGGCCACCGCCCTGCTGCCGCTCAAACCCCTCGACGACGCTTACGAGCACGCTGCCCACGACGCCGCAATGAAGCTCCTCCCCTAACGCCCCGCCACCACAAAGGGGACAGGCACCTTTGTGGTGGTTTTGATCTGCCACGTTTGTTTGTCTCGATCTGTAACATCTAGGCCGTTGAAAGTCGTCTTACTGTTACAGATTGAGATATTCGTCCCGACGCCCGCCGTTTGTCTCGATCTGTAACATATAGAGCCGATTTGCCCGCCCAGATGTTACAGATTGAGATATTTGAATATCGGAATAGAAACCCACTCCTGTGTGGTGGTTTTTCAATCTGCCAACGATATGTGAACGGATAGAAAAGTCTGCTATACTCTTTCCCGCTGTCCCCATCGTCTAGCGGCCAAGGACGCCACCCTTTCAAGGTGGATATCGCGGGTTCGAATCCCGCTGGGGGCACCACAGAATCTGAGAAGCCCGTTGCCAATTCGGTAGCGGGCTTTTTGCTACCCATGCGCCGGGATTCGAACCCGACAGGGTGCGGAGCTGAGGAAACGCGCAAGCGTTTTCCAGCGCAGCACGCAAGGAGCGAAGCGACGCAGCGGAAGCGGGCGGCGCCAGCCGCACGCGGACATCCCGCTGGGGGCACCACAGAATCTGAGAAGCCCGTTGCCAATTCGGTAGCGGGCTTTTTGCTACCCATGCGCCGGGATTCGAACCCGACAGGGTGCGGAGCTGAGGAAACGCGCAAGCGTTTTCCAGCGCAGCACGCAAGGAGTGAAGCGACGCAGCGAATGCGGGCGGCGTCAGCCGTACGCGGACATCCCGCTGGGGGCACCAACTCAAAAATGTACGAACCCGTGCGAGTTACCATCGCACGGGTTCGTTCTTTCTTGACATTAGATGAAGAAGACTCAAGGCCCCTGCGCTAGATGAACAGCTCGCATTCTTTTCGCTCAGAGCAGGCTTTGCTCAACATCTTGGTAGCCGCAGAGAGCATGACGGGATTTACCGCGCGAGCGCCCCGCGGACATACGGCGACACAGCGCATGCAAGAGATACAGGCTTTTTTGTCCACCCACTTGGGATTGTCTTTGTCGATAGCGCCAACGGGACACACTGCGACGCAAGCCCCGCAAGCGGTGCACTCTTTTGTGGCCTTGGGCACCATACCGGCGCCCCCGGCTTTCTTATAGGGACGATTACCCGGAATAGCCGGCTCAGAAGCATCTCCTGCAGATATCTTTTGCTGAATCTGATCCGCAAACCCAGCGAGCTGCGCCGCATCCTGTGCATCTGGCCGACCGGCGGCAAACTGGCGAACAATAGAATGCTCGGCGATGGCAGAAACCGCCGCGATCACCCGAAAGCCCGCATCTTTCGCCGCATCCTCAAGCTCGACCAGCGTGTCCTCATACGCGCGATTTCCGTAAACGCAAACCAGAACCGCCTGCGCACCGTTTCCCCGCATCATACCCAAGCGCTCCGCGGCCACAGCCGGGACTCGTCCGCCATACGAGGGCACCGCGATCACGGCCACATCCTCTTTTGTCATCGCACTCGCGCGAAAGCCAAGCCCGCTATCGGTCAAATCTACAGCAACGGTTTCCCCTTCTAACGCATTGGCAATGTAGTTAGATACCTTTTCCGTTCCGCCGGTCGGGCTAAACACGATATCGAATACCTTCATCGGATAATCCTCCCCCTTACGAACAAACGCCCGAAACGTCCGCATGCCAAAACAGGTTACAACTTTTAAGATGCCCCGCGCGAAACGCCTGCTTGGCTGCAAGTTCAGAGCAGGTCCGAGCGACATAAAGAGAAGGGGCCTCGCACAGGCGAGACCCCTTCACACACAAAATCAATCGTGTCTGTTACACATAGAACAGGATGTCGTCGTAGGTCGGGACCGGCCAGTAGTCGGCGGCCACGATCTCCTCCATGGCATCCACGGCGGCGCGCAGCGTATCCATAGCGGAAACAACCTCGTGTGCATACACGTTGGCCTGCTCCTGGCCATCGAGAGCCTCGGCCTTCTGATGCACGGCGTCGAGCGCCTTGATGGAGTCGTTGATGGCAGTGATACCGTTGCAGAGCTTGTTGAGCGTGTTCTGCTCGCACTGCATGGCGGCCTCAGCACCGGCGGCACGAATAGTCTCGAGGCCCTTAGCGACCTTGGTGGCATAGGCGGTAATGACCGGGCGATAGGTACGACGCGCCTCGCGGACCATCGTGGTAGCCTCGATGTTCATGAGCTTGTTGTACTTCTCGAGCTTGCAGTCGTAGCGGCACTGAGCCTCGGCCTTGGTCAGGACGCCCGTCTCCTCAAAGAGCGCGATAGCCTTATCGGAAACAAAGGCGGGAAGAGCGTCAGCCGTGGTCTTGTTGTTGGCAAGGCCGCGCTTCTCGGCCTCGATGGGCCACTCGTCGGAGTAACCGTCGCCGGAGAACAGGATGCGCTGGTGATCGGTCAGCACCTTCTTGCAGTACTCGAGCGCGGCATCCTGGAACTTATCCTCGGGCGTACCCTCGAGTGCGTCGGCGAAGGACTTGAGCGACTTGGCCACGGCGGCATCGAGCACCAGGTTGGAGTCGGAGACGTTCTGCTCGGAGCCGCAGGCACGGAACTCGAACTTGTTGCCGGTGAAGGCAAACGGGGAGGTGCGGTTGCGGTCGGTGTTGTCCTGCATCAGCTTGGGCAGGGTATCGGCGCCCAGGTCGAGCACGCCGCGCGTGGCATGGACGGAAGCCTTGCCATCGATGATCTTCTCGACGACCTCGGTAAGCTGGTCGCCCAGGAAGATGGACATAATCGCCGGAGGAGCCTCGTTGGCGCCCAGACGATGATCGTTGCCGGCCGAGGCAACGGAGGCACGCAGGAGCTCCTGATAGTTATCGACGGCCTCGATCACCGCGGTAAGGAAGACGATGAACTGCAGGTTGTCGAGCGGGGTGTCGCCCGGGTCGAGCAAGTTCTCGGACTCGGTGCCAAGCGACCAGTTGTTGTGCTTGCCCGAACCGTTGATGCCCTCAAAGGGCTTCTCGTGCAGCAGGCAGACCAAGTCGTGGCGGGAGGCGATGAGCTTCATCTTCTCCATCATGACCAGGTTCTGGTCGATGGCCTCGTTGACCTCGCCATAGACAGGGGCGAGCTCATGCTGGCAGGGAGCGACCTCGTTGTGCTTGGTCTTGGCGGGAATGCCAAGCGCCCACAGTTCATCGTCCAGGTCCTTCATATAGGCCGAGACGGTGGGGCGGATAGCGCCAAAGTAGTGCTCCTCGAGCTCCTGGCCCTTGCAGGGAGCAGCACCAAAGAGGGTGCGGCCGGTGATGACCAGGTCCCTGCGCTTGCGGTAAGCGTCCTTCTTGATCAGGAAGTACTCCTGCTCATCGCCCACGGAAGGAACGACCTTCTTGGGGGTCTTGCCAAACAGCGCCAAAACGCGCTTGGACTCACGCGAGAGCGCGGTCATGGAGCGCAGCAGCGGGGTCTTCTTGTCCAGGGCCTCGCCCGTGTAGGAGCAGAAAGCCGTGGGGATGCACAGGACATCATCCTTAATGAATGCGGGGCTGGTGGGATCCCAAGCGGTGTAGCCACGGGCCTCGAAGGTGGCACGCAGGCCGCCGTTGGGGAAGCTGGAGGCGTCCGGCTCGCCCTGGATGAGGTTCTTGCCCGTAAACTTGGTAATGGCGGTGCCGTCGTGGTTGGGCTCGAGGAAGCTGTCGTGCTTCTCGGAAGTAATGCCCGAAAGCGGCTGGAACCAGTGCGCGTAGTGCGTCGCGCCCTTGGAGATGGCCCAGACCTTCATGGCGTGGGCAACGGCGTTGGCCACATCCAGGTCGAGCGGCTCACCGTCCTCGAGGGTTGCAGCAAGGCGCTTCCAAATGTCCTTGGGGAGGTAGTCCTTCATGACTTCCTCAGAGAACACCATGGTCCCGAAGCGGTCAGTAAGTTCGGCCATACGGAACTCCCTTCGTATCGGCACCGCGTGAGAAGCGGTGTTGATTACTAACGAACGAGTCATAGATTAGGCTCGTCGTGTTTCCGCAACATTACCGTTATGTTGCTGTCACGAAACCAATCAATGAGGTTACCGCATCGCGGCGGCGTTGCCGCCCTCAACAGCCAATCAACTGTATAAATTGCAGACCTCTCCCCATGGTTTAAGGGTAGTCAATTTGGGGTGCAGCTCTATTAACTGGTATTTCGCATCAGATACCAGTCTTTATAGCCCCATCCTAGATTGACCGCTCTGCTATAGGGAATGTCGATAGCGAGGCATCTTTGATTGGTATCCCCGAATAGCGAGTGAAACTCCACCGTGACACAGTGGTGCTGTAGAATCCTTACAACACATCACACTATTTAAGTATCTAAAGGAGCACGATATGCGCGTCGACGAGGTTTTTAAGCAGGCAGCATCCCAGGGCACCGCACCCGTTTCGTTTGAGATGTTCCCGCCCAAGGGCGAGCTTACCCTCGACACGGCTCGCGAGGTGGCAGGCAATCTGTGCAAGCTTTCGCCGAGCTTTGTCTCGGTCACCTGCTCGGCCGGCGGCTCGGGCAACGGTGCCACCACCGCCCCCATCGCGCATATGATTACGAGCGAATTCGATACGCCCTCGGTGGCGCACCTCACCTGCGTGGGCCGCTCGCACGCCGATATCGCCGCTAAGATCGACGAGTATCGCACCGCCGGCGTTGAAAACATCCTGGCCCTGCGCGGTGATCTTCCCGCTGGCGCGACCGAGGACGACAAGCCCGCCTCGGACTACGCCTACGCCCGCGACCTCATCCCCGAGCTCGTCGACGCCGGCTTTTGCGTGGGCGCCGCAGCCTACCCCGAGGGCCACATTGCCTGTGAGGACCTCAACGTCTCGGTCAAACACCTCAAGCAAAAACAGGACGCCGGCGCGAGCTTCTTTGTGACGCAGCTCTTTTTTGATAACGAGTGCTTCTACCGTTTTCGCGAGCTTGCCGACAAGGCCGGCATCACCGTGCCCATTACCGCAGGCATCATGCCGTTTATGGGCAAGTCGCAGATCAGCCGCATGGTCTTTATGTGCGGTGCATCGCTGCCCTCCCCCGTCATCAAGATTCTCGCCAAGTACGAGAATGACCCCGAGAGCCTGCAGGCAGCCGGTGTAGATTATGCCGCCCGTCAGCTTTGCGACCTTAAGGAGCACGGCGCCGCCGGTCTGCACCTGTACACTATGAATCGTCCTGCGATCGCCGCAACCATTATGGAGCGCCTGGGGTAATGGAAAAACCGCACATCGATACAACCGCTGTCGAAGTGCCGGCCGACCTTGCGTCGCCGGCGCTTTATCGTATCGATGATGCGCAACATCCCCGCGTCGATCGTGCCGAGATGTTGCGCTACCTGGGCTATGGCGGCCAGCAGATTGAACCCGAGCTAGCACAGCGTATTGAGCTTGTCGTTGAACGTCTGGAACTGGATATCGAGCCCCGTGGCGTGCGCCGCGTGTTTGCGGTCGATGCCACGGGCGTCGATGAGCAGGGAGAGCCTTGTATTCGCTTGGTCGGCACCAATGTTGAGCTGCGCGGTCGCGACATCTATCGACATCTCAAAGACGCCCGCTTTGCCGCGCTCATGGCATGCACCCTCGGCATGGACGCCGAGCGTCGTCTGCGCACCACGGGAGCCCAGCAGCCCCTAGAGGGAGCCGTGCTCGACGCCGCATGCTCTGCCTACGTAGAAGCCGCCGTTGAGCAGATGGACCAGCAGGTCAAGGCTGCGGCCGCCGCACACGGACTCGCCGGTAACTGGCGCTTTAGCCCCGGCTACGGCGACTGCCCGCTTACGGCCCAGCGCTCGATCGTAGCTGCGCTCAACGCCACGCGGCTCATCGGGCTTACCGTCACGCCGACCAGCCTGCTCATGCCCACCAAGAGCGTGACCGCGGCGATCGGTCTGTTTGACGGTGAGGTCCACGACGCCCAGAGCCGCCCCACCTGCAATATCTGCCGCATGCGCGAGCACTGTCGCTTCCGCGCCGCCCACACCACCTGCTATTCCAGCCATTAGGAGCCCATTGATGTTTACTCCGCTTATCACTCATGATCTGGACGGTGCCGCGCTGGCGGCGCCCGTTGATGCCGCACGCCGCAATGGCGCCACGTACAAGACGCGCACAATCGACGACCTTCGCATTAAGGACGATCGCCTGCGCGCCGCCATCGAGGGCACGGGACACCTGCTGTTTGACGGCGGCATGGGCACCATGCTGCAGGCGGCCGGCATGAAGGCCGGTGCCCTGCCCGAGCTGCTCAACTTTGAGGAGCCCCAGGTCATTACCGATATTCAGCGTCAGTACGTCGAGGCCGGCTGTGACGTAATCACCGCCAACACCTTTGGCGCCAACGCCCACAAGCTCGACGGTGCCGCTACCGTGGCAGATGTCTTTGCCGCCGCGGTCTCTTGCGCTCGCGAGGCCGGCGCCCGCTACGTCGCCGGCGACATCGGCCCCATCGGCGCGCTGCTTCGCCCCTTGGGTACCCTCAGCTTCGACGAGGCCTATGACCTCTTTGCCGAGGAGGTGCGCGCTGGCGTCGCCGCGGGCGTGGACCTCTTTATTATCGAGACTATGACCGACCTGGCCGAGATCAAGGCTGCCGTCCTCGCCTGCCGCGAAAACTCCGACCTGCCCGTCTTTGCCACCATGACCTTCGAGGAAGACGGTCGCACGTTCCTGGGCACAAGCCCCGAGGTGGCCGCCATCACGCTCGACGCCATCGGCGCCGACGTCCTGGGTATCAACTGCAGCCAGGGACCGGCCGAGCTCCGAGGGCTCGCTGCACGCATGCTCACCGTTACCGACAAGCCCGTTATGGTGCAGGCCAATGCAGGACTCCCCCACGTGGACGACGACGGCAACACCGTCTTTGACATCCAGGCCTCCGAATACGCCAAGGCCGTCGCCGGCATGATCGAGGACGGCGTGAGCGTTGTGGGTGGCTGCTGCGGAACCACGCCGGCGCACATGGCCGCCCTGCGCACGCTTATCGACAACCACACGCCCAGCCCGCGCCACCGCAAGCCTAGCATGTCGGTCACGAGCGCCCAGACGGTCGTGGACCTTCCCTGCAACGGCCACAAAATCGCTGTCATCGGCGAGCGCATCAATCCCACCGGCAAAAAGCGCCTGCAGCAGGCCCTGCGCGACGGCGACCTGGACTACGTCGTGAGCCAGGGCATCAGCCAGCAGGAACAGGGCGCCGACATCCTGGACGTCAACGTGGGCCTGCCCGAAATCGACGAGGTCAAGATCATCCAACAGGCAACCGAGCAGCTCCAGGGCTCCACCTTGCTGCCGTTGCAGATCGACTCCACCGATCCCGCAGCCGTCGAGGCCGCCGTTCGCCGCTACGCCGGCAAGCCCATCATCAACTCGGTCAATGGCAAGCAGCAGATCATGGATGAGATCTTTCCGCTGGTCGCCCACTACGGCACCAACGTCGTCGGCCTCACGCTCGACGAAGGCGGCATCCCCGATACCGCCGAGGCTCGCTTCGCCATCGCCGAGCGCATCGTAGCCGAGGCTGCGCGCTACGGCATCGGACCGGACCGCATCCTCATCGACTGTCTGGTCATGACCGCCTCGACCAATCAACGCCAGGCCGAACAGATCCTGCGTGCTATGTCCCTGTGCAAGGAGCGCCTGGGCGTCAAATGCGCGCTCGGCGTGTCGAACATCAGCTTTGGTCTGCCCGCCCGCCCGCTGCTGGGCTCGGTCTTTTTGGCTGCCGCCTTCGGCGCAGGCCTGGACGCCCCCATCATGAACCCGGGCTCCAAGCGCTTTATGGATACCGTCTACAGCTATCGCGTCCTGAGCGTTGAGGACGAGGGCTCGACCGGATACATCGAACGCTACGCCGGCTGGACCGATCCGTACAAGATCGCCGCGAACCCGGCGGCGGCTCAGGCAGTATCGACCGACACCGCGCCCGCTGCTGGCACCGCCGGCACTGACAGCAACGACGACCCGATTCGTCGCATGGTCGTCTCGGGCCGCAAAGGCGAGATCGCGGCCGAGACCGAGCGTCTGCTGGCAGATCACGACGCCATGGACCTCATCAACAATCACTTTATCCCCGCCCTTGACGAGGTTGGCGTCCTCTTTGACCAGGGAAAGTTCTTCTTGCCGCAGCTCATGGCCTCGGCCGAGGCCGCGCGCGTGGGTTTTGACACCATCAAGCGCCTGATGCCCGCCGGCGAGATTGCCGACAAGGGCAAAATCTGCGTGGCCACCGTCAAGGGCGACATCCACGACATCGGTAAGAACATCGTCAAGATGTTGCTCGATAACTACGGCTACACCGTCTTTGATCTGGGTCGCGACGTCGACCCGCAGGAGGTGCTCAAGACCGTCAAGGAACGCGACATTAAGCTCGTCGGCCTCTCGGCACTTATGACTACCACGGTCGTCGCCATGGAGGAGACCATCAAGCTGCTTCATGCCGAGGTGCCAGGCGTCAAGATCATCGTAGGCGGTGCCGTGCTCACCCCCGAATACGCCAAGCAGATCGGCGCTGACTACTACGCCAAGGACGCCGCCGAGAGCGCGCGCATCGCCGAAGAGGTCTTTGGACAGTAACACAACGGAAACAACCGAGCACCAAAACGTGCCGCACGCGCCACGAGACGCGTGCGGCACGTTAGAATAGACAAGACTATGCTCGTTTTGGCAGATAGGAGTGCAAGGATGGCGATCACGCCCGCAGAAATCGCGGAAACCCGCGGCATGGTTGAGGAGCAGAACCTCGACATCAGGACCATCACCATGGGTGTTTCGCTCATGGGTTGCGGTGACGAGAACCTCGACCGCATGTGCACGAAGATCTACGACCACGTGACGCACACGGCTGAGCACCTGGTCGAAACCGCCGAGAACCTCGAGCGCGAGTACGGTATCCCCATCGTCAACAAGCGCGTTTCCGTCACCCCGGTGGCGCAGATCGCCGCGTGCTGCAAGGATGAGGACCTCACCCCCATTGCGCATGCCCTCGACCGCGCGGCCGAGACCCTCGGCATCGATTACCTAGGCGGCTTCTCCGCGCTCGTCCAGAAGGGCATCGGCGACGCCGACCGCCGTGTCATCCAGTCCATCCCCCAGGCGCTCGCCGCCACCAGCCGCGTCTGCTCCAGCGTCAACGTCGCCAGCCTGCGCGCCGGTATCAACATGGATGCCGTGCTCATGGCGGCTCAGACCATCATCGATGCCGCCAAGCTTACGGCCGACGAGGATTCCGTTGGCGCCTCCAAGTTTGTCTGCTTTGCCAACATGGTCGAGGACTCCCCGTTTATGGCGGGCGCCGTCCACGGCGGTGGCGAGGCCGACGCCGTCATCAACGTAGGCGTCTCGGGCCCCGGCGTTATGGCCGCAGCCCTGGAGACGCTTCCCGATTCCGCATCGATGATGGAAGTCGCCGAGAAGATTAAGCAGACCGCCTTTAAGATCACCCGCGCCGGCGAGCTCATGAGCCGCGAGGCCGCCCATCGTCTGGGTGTCGAGAAGGGCATTGTCGACCTGTCGCTGGCACCTACGCCTGCCATTGGCGACTCCGTCGCGCGCATCCTCGAGATCATCGGCGTGGGCACCTGCGGCGGCCCGGGCACGACCTGTGCGCTCGCCATGCTCAACGATGCCGTCAAGAAGGGCGGCGTCATGGCCAGCTCCAGCGTGGGCGGTCTCTCGGGCGCCTTTATCCCCGTGTCCGAGGACGCCGGCATGATCGCTGCCGTCGAGGCCGGCGCGCTTTCGCTCGAGAAGCTCGAGGCCATGACCTGCGTGTGCTCCGTTGGCCTGGACATGATCGCCATCCCCGGCGACACCCCGGTCGAGACCATCGCCGGCATCATCGCCGACGAGATGGCCATCGGCGTCATCAACAATAAGACCACGGCCGTGCGCGTGATTCCCGCCATCGGCAAGGGTGTGGGCGACTGCGTCGAGTATGGCGGCCTGTTTGGCCGTGCGCCCATCATGCCGGTGAACCCCAACGCCGGCACCGTGCTTGCCCACCGCGGTGGACGCTTCCCGGCGCCGCTGAACTCGCTGAAGAACTAGCTGAGGGGTTCGGGCGAGGAGCCCCGCCGCCGGGCGGCAGACATATAAGGTCGCCTGCTCGGACAGTCCTGACTCGCACGGAGAGCACATTTAGTGCTCTCCGGCTCGTGCGGAACTCGCGATCGACCTTATATGTCTGCCGCCCGGCGGCGGGGCTCCCGCACAACGGGACCTCGGTTGGGTTCTGTCCCGTTTGGCAGTCGCTTCGCTTCTGCCCGCCTTGGCTGTGAGGGCGGTTTGGCGTTGGAACGGTTCTTTCTGATATATGCTGGTTGCGGCTCTTCTTTTGGGAGGAGTCGCTTTTTTGTTGCTAGGAGGTTGGCCCGTGGTTGATGGGGAGAATCGTTCTGAGCTGCTTTCCACAGATTGGAACCAGGAGTGGATGCAGATTCAAGCTGGTCGGCAGCGGGCTGATGATTCTTTTGAGTGGGATAAAAGGGCTCGGCATTTTCGGCCGTTGGAGACTGCTCCTTATGCCCGGGATTTTATGAAGCTGTTGGCGCTCCAGCCTGGTGAGTCGGTGCTTGATATGGGATGTGGGGCTGGATCGATTGCTATTCCGCTTGCGCAGGCTGGGCATCCTGTGATTGCGGCTGATTTCTCTCCTGCTATGCTTGGCACCCTTGATGCTGGTATTGAGTATTACGGGCTCGAAGGCCGCATTACGCCGCTTGAGCTTGCCTGGGATGATGATTGGGATCTGGTGGGGCCGGTTGCCAAGACTGTGGATGTTGCCTTTGCCAGTCGTTCCGTCACCACAAATGACCTAAAAGGCGCGCTTGCCAAGCTCGACCGCACGGCTCGTCGGCGTTGTGCTGTCACGATGGTCGCCAACTCGAGTCCGCGTTATGACCTGCAGCTGATGAACGCCATCGGCGCCTCGGTTACCTGTAGCAATGGTTTTGTGTACGCCTTTAACATCCTTATTCAGATGGGTGCACTGCCGCAGGTCACGTATTTTGAATCGCCCCGCCGCGACACCTTCGATAGTCTCGAGGCGGGCGTGGCAGACTTTTCTCGCATGCTCGAGCATGGCAACGAGGATAAGATTGACCGTCTGCACGACTATATCGCCCAGCACATGATCAAGAACCCCCATGCCGGCGAGCCGGGGTCCAAGGGCGTGCCGCAGGGGCGCTATATGCTCGACCATATCCGTAAGGTCCGCTGGGCCTTTATTGCCTGGGCGCCAGTTTCCGCGAACCGCCTGTAGCCCAATTGCACCCGAACCGCTTACCCGCTTGCAGCCCGCGCCGTCCACCAGTTTGGCATCCGCATTCTTTGCGAACTGGGCAAACATGCCCCACACCGCGCCGTTCCTGCGCTATCGTGGGACAGTTCACGTAGATTAAGGCCCCATTGCGGGGCGCCCCATACATAGAAAGCGAGAACCCATGGCACTGACAGGAGCCCAGGTCAAGCAGCTTCGCAGCATGGCCCATCACCTCAACCCCGCCATCATCATCGGTAAGTCCGATGTCAACGAGGGCACCGTCGAGCAGACGGTCGCCTACCTGGAGAAGCACGAGCTCGTTAAGTGCTCCGTGCTGGACGGCTCCAGCCTTTCTGCCCGCGAGGCCGCCGAGGAGCTCGCCGAGCGCTGCCACGCCGACGTCGTTCAGGTTATCGGCCGCAAGTTCTCGCTGTATCGCGAGTCCTCGCGCAAGGATATCGAGAAGATCAAGCTCGTCTAAAACCGACTGGCCATACCGAGTAGCCTGCGGGCGTCCGAGTGATTCGGGCGCCCGTTTTTTATCGCTCGACAAGCACGCGCTTGAGCCTGCCTTCGACCAGGCGCTCATACAGGCGCCTTGTCTCGGGCTCGGGCACGCCTTGAACCTGCTCTCGCAGGTGGTGCATGTGACCGCTGTATAGCTCGACAACATCGCGGCGTCGTCCCGCCGCACCGTAAACGCGCATGGCACAGCGAACCATGTCCTCGCGCGCAGTCTCTTGGCGAAGCCCCGATTCAACGAGCCAAATTGCCGATTGCAGGTCATTTTCCTCGAGAGCGGCATTCGCTCCCCTAATCATGCAGTCGATGTACTTGGATTGCATAATGTGGCGCATGCGCGTAAAAAACGTGGGATTGCAACCGGTGGGAACATACAGCGGCCCCGCGTAGAGCTGCTCAACCTTAAGACAAAGCTCAACCAGGTGAGGGCCTCTCGCGCCCATACGGTTTCCCAGGATCTCGCGGCTCAGCTGGTCAAAGAGCCTTACATCGGTCTTAACGTAGTCGCCGTTGAGCCCTATGCACTCGTTTTGGATGAGCACGCACGACTTGCCATCCGGCGTTGGACCCAAAGCCGAGCGCAAGCGCGATACCGTCGAATACAGATTGTTGCGCGCCGCGCTAAACTCGGCATGGGGCCACAACTCCATGGCGATTGTCTCGCGGTCGACCATGGCATCCATGCCCAACGCGAGCCGCTCGGCAAGTGTTGCCGCCTTTTTGCGACGCCACATCTTATCCGTGATGGGAAAGCCGTCGCGCTCGGCGCGAAATGTGCCAAACATGCGCATCTCAATATGGCCGATCGTATCGACAGCCTCAACCTCGCCCGCCTGGAACAGGTGCTCGCTTTCGCCCTCAAAATCATCGCGTAGTGAATACCGCGACAGTTCACGCACCGGAAGCTTCTTGCGAATCCTGACGGCAGGCTCGCCCAGACAATGCATCGCAAGACGTGCGAACAGCCGATACGATGGGTCTAAAATCCCCGAGCGATTCATAGACATCCAGGCAGCAAGATCGCTATCGCGGCCCGCAGCGGCCAGATGCAGCGCCACAATCCAGGCTTCTGAGCCACCGACCTGCGTCTTACTAATGTCGAGCAGCTCTGCCTCTTCGCGAACCGATACCAGCGACGTATTGCGCAGATACGCCGCGCGTTCCAGCAACAATGCGTTTTCGCGCATGTACGCAATCGATTCATCAGCGAGCTTGAGCACCTGGACCGCGCGGAACTTCGCATTGACCGGCCGCCCCTCCGCCAGCGATTGCCAGCCCTCCAGCAATAGCCCAAACAGCTGAATTTGATTGTCGCGAACACGCACCGCAAAGCGGTCGAGCTCGCCAAACGCCACATCGTCGGTCACGGGCAAGCCCGCGAGCAGACGCCGCGCCGCCAGCACCATACGCAGCCATATGGATGGCGCCTTAAGCCCGCGGATATCGAGCGCCTCGAGTATCTGCGTCATCTTGTCATCGCGCTCGTCGGGTTTAGCAAACGAGCCGTCGAACAGCTCCACTAGCATATGGTCGGCCTGTATGAGAATCCCCGCGATATCGAGCTCGCAATCATAGGCTTTGCACGCCTTGAGCTTCGCAAGAACATCGCCGTCTTCCGCTCGCTCGGTTAGATGGCGCTTGACCTCGATATGCGCAGACAGCATGTCGAGTACCTCGCAGGATGTCTGTTCTTGCACAACGAGGTAGGCGGGAAGCCCCAGGTCATTGTCGCCGTAAAAGGCGATAGTGAGCGCCTGGGCTATTTTCCAGGTAGCGGGGTCGACCTCGCGGGCTGCCTGGTCACCCGCACGTTCGATAACGGACGCCATATACCTTGCTAGCTTTGTATTGCACACGCTGACAGCCGCCAGATACACGCCGAGTGCCTCGGCGGGTGCCGGCTCTTGCTCCTGCCTTTCCGCATTGATCATCGCCGATGCTGCACGGCAAATATCCCCTCCATGCCCGGTCAGGGCAAGATCGGCCCCATACTGCCCGGCAAGCTCCAACACCACACGGCGGTCCAAGAACGCATCTGCCAGGTCCATGGCCAAATCGCATCGGCCTGCCTTAATCAAAATGCGAGCAGCCCGCGATACAAGTTCGGGACGAATCTCGGCAACAAGCTTTCGCAGCCTCAGGCGCGCATTGTCCTTAGCGCCCAAACACCTAAAGGTGCGATCAGACGGATCCACGCCAAAAATCGGATAATCGCGCACAAAGATGGACTGGTCGACCATCGAAAGCCTCACACCGCACGCCTCTAGCTCCGCTATGCGGCCCTCGCCCATCAGTACCATCAAACAGGCAACGGTAAACAACAGGTTGTTCTCGAGCGATGCGAGATCGACCAGCGCCGCACCGTACACGTTGACGATTTCGTTCTCGAGCAACCCGGCAACATCGCCCTGTCCATACATTCCCGTCTGCAAGGCAGATACCAGCTCGGGCACACCCTGCGTGAGCCGATAGAAATCGAGCGATGTGCTAATCGAGAACGCCGTGGCCCATGACGAATACTCATAGGCGTGCACCTTGAGCATCTGCGCATTGACTTTTACAGAATCGCCCAGCCCGTGGATAAGCAATCGGTTGGAGGGGCGGCAGGCAATAAAGACCCCCGTCCCCGTAGCACGTAAGCTGCGGATTCGATCGATGAGATCCTCGGTTTCGCGCTGCTCGAGATTGGGCACGTTGTCGATCGCAACGAGCGAATGCGGTTTGTCCTTAAGCTCATCGGCGACAACCTCGAGCTGCATAAAGAGCTCGCGTCCAATCGCGCGGTCAGCCTCGATAATCCGAACCGGCCCTCGCGTGGGATCCGATTTAACCTCCTGCACGTATTGCAGCAGCACCGACGTCTTACCAAACCCGTCGGGCGCGTAGAGCAGAACGATTCCCGCCTTGCGCCCTTTAACGATGAGCTCGTTCATCAAGCGATCGCGCCGCACCATATAGCTGCCGCCCGTCGGCATCAACTCGAGGTCGTCCATATTGCCCAGATCGTTTTCCATGCCTGCTCCTCAACTCGACCATATGGACACCGTAGCTGCAGGACCATATGAGCCACCCCGTGAATAGCGCGACTTAGAGTTTTTGGTTGTCTGCCGGTACGTGTTTGGCAAGTTTTTGTACAGCGAGGCCCGATGGTAACTTATCCCTCGACCAATAGGTCTTTGCGCAGGTCAATGCGCTTGCCAGCATGTCCCATCCCATTTGCAGTGTAGCGCAGTCCGCTGTTTTTATTTGAGTTGCGCAACTCGCCTACTCCTCGCTACCGCCTGCGACTCTATGGTGGCAAATGTGCATAGAATCTGCTATAGAATGAATCGCGTGATTTAGAACCCACCAGTCAAGCATGCGGCAAGGTTTCCGTCATGCATGCGCCACGGCCTATGTCCACTAAAAAGGCCCCCGCAAAGCGAGGGCCTTTTGGAAAGCTATGCAAGATCGCTTGGTCGCGTTACTCGCAGAGCGAAAGAGCGGCCTCGTCAGCAACGACGACGCAGTTGGTGTGCAGTTGCAGGATCGAAGCCGGGCACTTGGGCGTAACCGGGCCATAGCACATATCGTGCACGGCCTGAGCCTTGGCCTCGCCGTTGGCGACAACCAGGATCATGCGGGCATACATGATGGTCTGGGTGCCCATGGTGTAAGCCTGACGGGGCACATCATCGATGCTGTCGAACAGGCGGCTGTTGGCCTGAATGGTGCTCTCGGTCAGGTCGACGCAGTGCGTACCCTTGGAGAAGTGGTCATCGGGCTCGTTGAAGCCAATATGACCGTTATTACCAATGCCGAGCAGCTGCAGATCCGGGTAACCGGCGGCAGCGACGATCTTGTCGTACTCTGAGCAGGCAGCAGCGGCATCGGGGTTGGAGCCATCGGGCACGTGCGTGTTGTTCAGATCGATATTGATGTGATCGAAGAAGTTCTCGCGCATAAAGTAGTGATAGCTCTGGGGATCGTCGTGCGAAAGACCACGATACTCGTCCAGGTTATAGGTGCTGACCTCGGCGAAGTCGACGTCGCCCTTCTCGTACCAAGCGGCGAGCTGCTTGTAGGCGCCAATCGGGGTGGAGCCGGTGGCAAGACCCAGCACGCAATCGGGCTTGAGGATAACCTGGGCCGAGATGATATTAGCGGCCTTGCGGCTCATATCCTCGTAGTCTTTAGCTTTAATGATTTTCATTACGCGTCCTTTCTCGTACAAGAGAGGCAAGGCTCCCCTTACAAGCACTTGCCCGCGGCCCGCGTCGGCCGCAACCAACGTGTGCGGCCACCAGGGCGAGGTCGCGTAATGTATGTGTCTCGTGTCTAGCCGCGTCGAGGCCCCTGCCCGTCCACGGTGACCCAAAGCCTTTTAGCCTCGGACGTTTCCCATCTTGCCACGGAGAGCGTCCTCTTTCAAGGGCGCCCTCCGTAAACGTGTTTGAATTGTAGGCTAAAGGCCAAAAGCACCAACTAACGCTCGCGAGCGACGATAAGCTGGTTCATCTCCTCGACATGCTCTCCAACGGAACCCTTGATGCTCGAGAACTCAACGGAGTTGCACACCAAGATGGGAACCGTCACATCGTAGCCCTCGGCAGCAATTGCCTCGCGATCGAACTCGATGAGCACATCGCCCTTATGGACAATATCGCCCACCTGCGCATATACAGTAAAATGCTTGCCCTCGAGCTGAACGGTGTCCAGGCCAACGTGAATCAGAACGTCCAGGCCATCAACCGTGTTAAGCGCAACGGCATGACCCGTGGGAAAAATCGCCTCGACCTTAGCATCCGCCGGCGCGATCACACGTGTGCCCGTGGGCTGAATCGCCACGCCCTGGCCCAAAAGGCCAGTGGCAAACGTCTGATCGTTTACCTCGGAGAGCGGAATGACGTCGCCCGAGATGGGAGCATCCAGCGTAAGGACTCGACCACGCATACCAAAAGACCTCAGGACTTTAGTGAACATGCTCCCCCTCGGACATACCAATCAATCAAAATAACCGTACCAGTTTACCACTTGGCATCCGTTTTTGGCCATTAGGGAAGTTCGCGCTTGACAACCTCGACGATATCGTCAACAACACGCTGGGTCAGCTCATGCGTCTCCGCCTCGGCCATCACGCGAACCAGCGGCTCGGTACCGCTCGGGCGCACCAGGATACGGCCGCGACCATTGAGCTCCTTCTCGGCGGCAGCGACGGCGTCCCAAATGGGCTGACAATCGTCCAGGCCGGCCTTGTTGTCCGAATGCACGTTGACGAGCACCTGCGGGTACTTCTTCATGATGCCGGCAAGATCGGTGAGGGTGCGGCCAGTGCGCTTGAGCACGGCCAGCAACTGCAGGGCCGTCACCAAACCGTCGCCGGTGGTGTTGTGCTCCAGGAAGATAATGTGGCCGGACTGCTCACCGCCGATGACGGCGCCGTCCTCGAGCATACGCTCAAGAACATAGCGGTCGCCCACGGCGGTCTGGACCATCTCAAAGCCCTGCTCCTTCATGGCAATGGAGAAGCCCAGGTTGCACATAACGGTCGAGACGATCTCGGAGTTGGCGAGCTTGCCGCGGGCAGCAAGGTCGGAGCCGCAGATGGCCAGGATGTAGTCGCCATCGATCTCGTTACCCTCGCTGTCCACGAACAGCACGCGATCGGCGTCGCCGTCGTGGGCCAAGCCGATGTCGGCATGGGTGCGCAGCACGAGCTCGCGCAGGGGCTCAAGATGGGTGGAGCCGCACTCGACGTTGATGTCGGTGCCGCAGTAATCGGTATTGATGGCGTGGACCGTGGCGCCCAGACGCTGAAGCGCGGCAGGCGTGGTCTGGCAGGAAGCACCGTGGCCGCAGTCGACGGCAACGACAAGGCCGTCGAGCTTAAGGCCGTCGAGGGTGCTGATAGCATGGTCGACATATGCCTTGCGAGCGTCCTTCATCTTGATGATGTGGCCCACACCAGCGCCGGTCGGCAGCGTGTCGGCAGCCATAACTTCCTCGGACATGACCCAGGCGCTGATCTCTTCCTCGACAGCATCGGGAAGCTTCATGCCCTTGCGGCTAAAGAACTTGATGCCGTTGAACTCCGGCGGATTGTGCGAAGCAGAGATGACGATGCCGCCATCGAGCTCGTTTTGGACGGTGAGCAGCGCCACGGCGGGCGTGGGGATAACGCCGCAGCAATGCGGACGGCCGCCCTCGGCCATAATGCCGGCGGTCAGAGCGCTCTCGAGCATGGTGCCCGAAAGGCGCGTGTCACGGCCGATGCAGATGTCCGGACCAAGAAACTTGGTCGCCGCGCGACCCAGGCGAAACGCGAGGTCGCACGAAAGATCGGCGTTGGCGACGCCACGGACGCCATCGGTACCGAAGATGTTCTGGGGCATAGGATCGCTCCTTCCCAAGTGGGCAAAACGAAGCCGCCCACCCTAGTCGAAAAGAAAAGCGGGACCCACCGAGCAATCGGTAGACCCCGCTTGTACATTGTATCTCGAAAGGAGATAAAACCTTAGCGCTTGGAGAACTGGGGAGCGCGGCGGGCCTTCTTGAGGCCGTACTTCTTGCGCTCGACCACGCGAGCATCGCGCGTAAGGAAACCGGCCTTCTTGAGGTCAGCACGGTAGTCGCCAGCGTTCAGAAGAGCGCGAGCGATGCCCAGGCGCAGAGCGCCGGACTGACCGGAGATGCCGCCGCCATCGCACAGAGCGATAACGTCGAACTGACCGGCGGTGTCGGTCACCTTGAAGGGAGCAAGGGCGTTCTCAACGAGCTGATGACGGCCGAAATACTGCTCGGCGTCACGCTTGTTGATGGTCACCTTGCCGGTGCCGGGGACGAGACGGACGCGGGCGACGGCGTTCTTACGACGGCCGGTACCCTGGTAGACAACGGTGTTCTCAGCCATCTTTAAGCCTCCAGCTCAATCTTCGTGGGGTTCTGGGCAGCGTGCGGATGCTCGGCACCAGCGTAGACCTTAAGCTTGGTCATCTGGGCACGGCCGAGGGTGGTCTTGGGCAGCATGCCGCGAACGGCGCGCTCGATGACCTTCTCCGGGTGCTTCTCCATGGCCTGGCGGAAGCTCTCAGCCTTGAGGCCGCCGTTGTAGCCGCTGTGGCGATAATAGGTCTTCGTGTCGGCCTTGTTACCGGTAAGCTGGACCTTATCGGCGTTGATGACGACAACGAAGTCGCCGCAGTCGCTGTTGGGCGTGAACTGGGGCTTGTTCTTACCGCGCAGGATCATTGCGATCTGGGTGGCAAGACGGCCCAGGACAGCACCATCGGCGTCGACGAGAACCCAGTTGCGCTGGACCTCGCCCTGCTTGGCGTAGTGAGTCGATTTCGAAATCACTTAGACTCCTCCATGTACAGTACGTGTTGTTACAGAGATTCACGGGGCTCTGCAAGTAACCTGTCCATATTACCCCGCTCGTCGCCCGAGTCAACAGGTATTTTGGCTCTGACCAGACTTTCTGCACATGTCGTCCATGGGTCATGACGTCGCGACGCTAGCGCTCGACAAACGCCTCGATATCACTCAGCAGACGCTTTGCCTCCTGACGACCCTGAATATACAGGTCGAGAAGCTTTGTCGGATCGTGCTCAACGTGGCCGACCTCGACCGGCTTTTGCGGAGCAACGACCAGCGCACGGCCCTCGCGCTCATACTTCCACAGATGCATGCGCTGGATGTTATAGCAGTCGTGGCGCGTCTCGATAGCCTCGAGCAGGTAGGGGTAGTCGGCATAGCGGGCGCGCGCGGCAGGCATAAACTCGTAGGGCTTTTTCTCGTAGGAGCGGTCCTGCGTGACAATGACAACCGCGCGATCGAAGCCCGCCTCCTCCAGCACGTGCTCGATGGGGACCGAATCGGCTACGCCGCCGTCGACGTATTTGTGCCCGTCAATCTCGACCGGCGGCGTCACCAGCGGCAGCGACGTCGAGGCACGCACGGCATCGAGGTCGAGCACGGCGCTTTTGACCGGCAGGTACGTGGCGGTTCCAAAGAGCATGTCCGTCGCGACGGCGTACATCTCGATGGGGCTCGCGTCGAACGCCTCGTTGTCAAAGGGATCCAGGCGGTCCTGGACATCGTTGAAGATAAAGTCGTAACCCACGATAGAGCCCGTGGACGCAAACGACGCAGCGCCCATGTAGCGGCTGTCGTTACAGAAAGCCAGGTTGATGCGGTTGGCACGGCCGATCTGATGCGACTTGTAGTTCACGCCGTTGAGGGCGCCGGCCGATACGCCGTAGACAGCCGGAATCTCGACGCCAGCCTCCATGAGGACGTCGAGCACGCCCGCGGTAAACTGTCCGCGAAAACTACCGCCCTCCAGGACGAGCGCGACCTTGCCGGCGTTCTTTGCTTTATCTTCTGCAGTCATGTTGACCTCCTGCTGTTTCGTTTTGGCCTTCTTCTACCCAGTTTTGGGATAGAGAGCGCATTGGTTTTGGAGTTGAGGGGGTGGGGCGGTCAAGCCAACCCCAGAGTGATGAGTTGCCGCCGGGAAAGCGCATCCCACCCTGCGCCACCGGGGCTTTTTCTTTACGCTCGCGCCCTGCATAAAGTTCGATTCTCCGCGGTATCTGTAAGTAATAAAAAGGCAGGTAGAGACACTTCTCTACCTGCCTGTAGCTATTGGTGGAGGCGCGGAGAATCGAACTCCGGTCCACGAAAGCCCCCTGATTGGCATCTCCAAGCTCAGTCGCTGGTTTAGTCTCGGACGCTTTGCGCGCAGCGACACGCTCGCGGCATCCCAACCGGTTCGGTCTTAGCCTGCGCCATACCGATTACGTGCGCAGGAGCATTCCCCTAAAATGACGTCGCGCCGGTGTCGGGGAAATCACCGGGTTGACGCGCCGCTATAAACTAAGCAGCGAGAGCCATAGGCTCAAAAGAAGAGTTGTTGTCAATTCAATTTGACGGTACCCCTGTTTAACGAGGCGAGGAGACCTCGGCTTGCTTCCTCTCTCAGAGCTATCGTGTCGAAACCAGTCGCCCCCAAATGTTGGGAAAGTCTGGATGGTATCGGGCCTGCAAACACCCGATAACCGTCGACTTTTCAAGGAACATGCGGGGTGAACCCCGCTCGTGGATAGCTATCTTACCACGTTCTAAAGGCAGACAGCCGCTCTATGCACGAGCTGTGAAGACCCTAATGTGCACTGCACTTCGCACTTTTGATACCGATCGCGTCACGTATATTTTCGCCAAGCAAAATTGACCCGTCGAAAGGACCGTTATGGATACCAAACAGCAACTCGTCAATGCCCTCGCAGGCCTGGGCTCAACCATTACCGAAGCCATGGATGTCATCGAAGGCTTTGTCCCCTGCGGACATCCCGCCCTCACGGTTTCGAACGCCCTTGTTGCGCTGGACGCTGACGATGATGCGGCTCTCGCCCAGCAGCTTGAGACCGTCGAGGGCTTTATCGACCACGTGAGCGAGAACCGCGGCGTGGCCGCCTACCACGGCATCGAGGTCGAGCTCGCGGGTCCCAAGGCCGATCTGCTCGCAGCAATCCGCGAGATAGGCGCCCTTATGCAGATCGCAGGCGTCAAGAACACCCAGGTCAACGAGTGGGTCTACCGCAGTCTGGCAGCACTCGACAGCTCCGACGAAAAGGCAGCCGAGCAGCTCGCAGAAAGCCCCGCCATCAAGGCCGAGCTTTTGTAAATAGCAGATGCGGGTCCCTTGGCGCATCGTCGTCCAAGAGGCCTGCAAACAGTTCGCGTCAACTGATAGCCGCGCCGCCGCGTTCGGCCAAAGCAAGAATCGGCATCATTTGACGAGGTGTCTTTGCTGCAAGATCGGCATGTTCGAGCAGTTTGCGATCGTTAGTTACCAAGTAATCTGCCCCAGCGCGTCTGCATGCCGCCAACACCAAATTATCCTCGTAATCATGATGAAGCGTTAGATACTTATCGGCCAACCACAAATCGGATGCGTCTGCGCCCACGGCGGTGGCGTTTTCGGTCATATTTCGAACAAACGCCAGCGCGGCCTCGCCTATCGCTCGTGCCGATGCTTCGTCGGCCGAGCCTTTTTTAGCAATAACCCTGCGCTTGAGCTCGTGCTGGACAACATACAGTACATCCTTGGCAATATGCACCGGAAAGAGCAACGTTGCGCCAGATTCCGCAGCCTGCCCAATAAACGCACGCGCGGCAAGCGACTCGGCATGGTCGACGCAAAACGAATCAACCCATACGTCGGCATCCACCATTATTTTGAGGGGAGCCCCACTCACAGGATCATCCCCTTTTGGCGATAGCGCTCGTCCATGGCTTCGGAATAGATTGTGTCCCAATCGCGATCGTCGGATACGGGCGACGTAGCGATGCCCAGGTCCGCGTAAAGCTGATCCGCCGCCGCCCATGATGCGGCGAACGGAGTATCGGGCGCGACGGTCTGCTGCCGGTCGTCGACGGCCGCAAGCACTTCCTCGCACTGCCCGCCACTCTGCGCGACCTTGGCCACCACCTTTTTGATGAGCTCGGGCAGTGACCCGCCCGAAAGCCGCAGCGCTTCCTCGGCACGGTTCTTGACCTGGCGATCCACGCGAACGTTCACCTGCGCCATGCCGTCAACAGCACCCATCTCAACCTCACCTTCGACTTCCGCTATCTTAGCTAGCACAACTATATATTGCTGCTAGCACATGGTCAAACGCAAAAGGCCTGCATTCTGGCGGCTGCAACACCGCCCAAATGCAGGCCGAAAACTAAAGTAAAGGTGCTAGCGCAGATATGCTTTCGCGTTGCTCAGGCTGTAGGCAATCGTCGAGCCATTGTGCAGCAACGACGACGTCTGCGGGGTAATCGCGCCGGTAATGCCGAGCGCCAGGAGCGCCGAGTTGGTGAGCATCACCTTAGAGTAGGAGCTCGTCAGACGATCAACGAGGCCCTGACTCATGCGGCGCAGGCGCACGATCGCGGCGAGATCCGTATCGGTCAGGATGATATCGGCGACCTCCTTGGCGATATCGCTTCCGCCACCCATCGCCAGACCCACGTCGGCCAAACCGAGCGCCGGCGAATCGTTGACGCCGTCGCCCACCATGGCAACGTGGCGCCCCTCGCTCTTAATGCGCTCCACATAAGCGTACTTGTCCTCGGGCAGCAGCTCGGCCTTAAACTCGTCGACCCCTGCCTCTCGCGCAATGCGCTCGGCCGTGCGCTCCGAATCGCCCGTGAGCATAACGACATGCTTGACGCCCAGCGCATGCAGGTCGGCGATGGCCTCGCGGACCCCGGGCTTGAGCGGATCCTCGATGCCGAGCACGCCCACGACCGTGCCGTCGACCGCCAGGTACAGCGGCGATAGGCCCTGCATCTGGAGCTCGATGCGCTCCTTAATGTCGGACTCGAGCTGCGCGCCCTCATCCTCGAATACAAAGTGCGCAGAACCGATGATGGCGCGACGCCCTTCAATGGACGAAGCAATGCCGTGCGCCACGATGTACTCGACGGCAGCATGGCGCTCGCGGTGCTCGAGCCCACGCTCGCGGGCGGCGTTGACCACAGCACGCGCCACCGGATGCGGGAAATGCTCCTCCAAGCAAGCGGAAAGGCGCAGGACCTCGTCCTCGCTCCAGCCATCGGTGGTGAGTACGCAGGCAAGACGCGGCTGCGCCTCGGTGAGCGTGCCGGTCTTATCAAACACAATGGTGTCGGCCTTGGCAAACGACTCAAAGTACTTCGCACCCTTGACCATGACGCCCATCTTGGCGGCATCGCTCATAGCGGTCATGACGGCGACGGAACCCGTGAGCTTGAGTGCGCACGAGTAGTCGACCATCAGTGCCGCCGAAGTCTTGATGAGGCTGCGGGTAGTAAGCGCAACCAGGCCCGCGAGCAGGAAGTTCCACGGGACGATCTTATTGGCAAGGTCCTCCATATGCGACTGGCCCTCGGACTTGAGCGAGTCGGCCGTCTGCACGAGCGAGACGATTGAGCGCAGTTTGGTTTGCGCCGTATTGGCGCGCACACGCACCAAGATGCTGCCATCTTCCACGACGGTGCCGGCGAACACGTCGTCGCCCACGCTGCGCTCGACGGCCAGCGGCTCGCCAGTCAGGGTCGCCTGGTTGACCATGGCGCTCCCCTGCTCGACCACGCCATCGATGCAGATGGACATGCCGGTGCGCACGGCGACCAAATCGCCGGGCTCAAGCTCGGTGGCGGCAACGCTTACCTCGGTGTCGCCGACGACCTTTTGTGCCTTGTCGGGCACGTCGAGCAGCGAGTTGATGAGCTCGTTTTCGCTCATGGCGCGGGTGTAGTCCTCGAGTAACTCGCCCACGTTGAGTAGGAACATCGTCTGGCCCGCGGTGTCGACATCACGCTTGACGAACGAAATGCCGATGGCCGAAGCGTCGAGCACAGGAACGGTCAGGCGCGGCTGCGCCAGCTCATGAAGGGCAGCACGCAAAAATGCCATGTAACCGGCCACGACAAACACCGCGCGCAGAGGCGTCGGCAAGAACCAACGACGTGCGTAATGGGCACCGACGAGTGTCGCCAGGTCCATAACGAGTTTATGCTTGCGTGGCTCAAGCTGCATCACGTAGCCCGACTTGGCATCGGCGATAGCTTGAGCGTCGAGTGCGCCCAGGGCGTCGAGTACGCTTGCGCGGCGCGGCTCGTCGTACTCCAGCGCCATCTGGCCAATGCGGCCATACACGCGCACCTTGTGCACGCCATCGATGTCGCCGCCAAGCTTAAGAAGTGCATCGAGATCGCTCTCTGGCACAGGACCCGCCAATTGAAGACGGGTCCTGCCGGGGATCTCGCTAATAATCGAGAATCTCATAGTTTGTGCCTGGGAGCGTTACTCGGCTGCCTCGTCAGCAGCGGTCTCGCTCTGGGTGATGTAGGCCGCCTCGGCAACCATGTCGTCGACATTAGCCTTGGCCTGCTCGACCATGTCCTGGTAGCCGTTCTTGATGCGCATGCCGCACGCGATACCCTGCACGCAGGCGTTCTTTACCGGAGCGCTGGTAAGCAGCTTGATGCCGGCCGTGCCAAGCAGAAAACCGCCACCGACAAGCAGGGTGTTAAACGTCGACTTCTTCATGTTGCTTCTCCCTTTTGCCGCATTGGGCGCGGCACGGTGCCTCAGCACTCGAGTAAATAAGTTTGCTCGAGCACACTTTTGGAAAATAGTTTAGTTTATCTAACTATTAAGGTCAACAACGGTTAACTTTCTAGAAATCTTATAGCTCGGACCAACCGACTTCCGACAATCCGCCCGCCGCGACGCACGTCTCCGGCATCCAAGAAAGACTCTCCCCTGGTCCAACGAAACGAGGTCTAATACTTTTCCGCGAAGTGAACGAGCAAAATCGGACCCCTGAAGCATCCGCATTTTTTAGTAACAAAACCGCAGGAAAAACTCGACAAAACCGCAGGAAACAGCGTCCAAAAAGTGTCGATGCTTCAGGGGTCCAAATAAGGTCGTTCACTTCTCGGGAAAAGTATTAAGCTTCGCTTTCCACAGCCCAGAAAATGTGACCAAGGGACCGTCTCTGCGCCACATCCACAAAAAATGAGGGTGCCAACGGCACCCTCATTCACCAAATTCCATTCAGCTCCGCCTGACCCGAACGGCCGAGTCGTTGCAGAACCCGGGAGCCCCGGCAGGGCGGGTGCTTGCTCAAAATGAGTTCCGCACGCAAAGAAGGCCACTTAATGTGGCCTTCGTCTTGCGCAGGACTGTTCGAAATTTTGAGGAAGCACCCGCCCTGCCGGGGCTCCCGGGTTCCCGTTTACGAGAGCGACGTTCTCAGCAACTCGTTGAAGAGCTTCGGGTTGCCCTTGCCGCGACTCGCCTTCATGCACTGGCCCACCAAAAAGCCGATGACCTTCTGGTTTCCGTCGCGGTACTGCTGCGCCTGATCGGCACAGTTTGCCAGCACTTCGTCCACGATCGGCTGCAGCGCGCCGGCATCGCTCACCTGACGCATACCACGCTCGTCGACGATCTTGTTGGGGTCATCGCCAGTCTGGGCCATGGCTTCAAAGACCTCGTGCGCTTGGTTGGAGCTGATGGCATCGGTCGCCAGCAGCTTGGCAAGGGCTGCCACCTGAGCCGGCGCAATGCCGGACTCGGCCAGCGAGACGCCTGCGCCCTTAAGGTAGGCGATCATCTCGTTCACCAGCAGGTTTGCGACCGTCTGGGCCTCCTTGCCGGCCATACCGGCAGCGGCGGCCTCAAAGAACTCTGCAAACTCCGGGTCGCCGGCAATCTGCTCGGCATCGGCCGCCTTAATGCCAAAGTCGGCCTCAAAACGGGCGCGCTTGGCATCGGGCAGCTCGGGAATCTCGCCACGGCAGCGGTCGATGAACTCGTCGTCCAGATCGAACGGCGCCAGATCGGGGTCGGGGAACAGGCGGTAGTCGTCGGCCGTCTCCTTGACGCGCATGACCACGGTGCGCTTGCGGCTGGGCTCCCAGTGGCGGGTCTCCTGATAGATGATTCCGCCCTCCTCGAGCACCTCGGCCTGGCGGCAAATCTCGTAGGCAAGGCCGTCATGCAAGCTCTTAAACGAGTTGAGGTTCTTAAGCTCGGTCTTGGTGCCCAGCTTGGTCTCGCCGCGGCGACGCAGCGACACGTTGCCGTCGCAGCGCATGGAACCCTTCTCCATGGAGCAGTCCGAAATGCCCAGCGTCACAAAAATGCGACGGAGCTTCTCCATAAACAGGCGCGCCTCCTCGGGCGTGCGCAGGTCGGGCTCGGTGACGAGCTCAATCAAAGGCGTGCCGCAGCGGTTGTAGTCGACGAGCGACTCGGCCGCGGCGGTAATGCGGCCCTCGGCACCGCCCACGTGCACCATCTTGGCTGCGTCCTCCTCCATGTGGATGCGCAGGATGCGGATGGGCACCGTGTAGGAACCGTCCTCGCGACGCTCGGGCATCTGCAGGTTGGACGCGTCATAGCTGGCCAGGTGGCCGGCGCGCTGATTGCCTTCGCGCATGGTCGACGTCATGGACGTGGACAGGCCTTCGGCGTTGGCCGAGGCGCTCGCCAGGCTCTGGGCCTCGGCCTCGCCAAACGCGCAGTCGGGGCGCTCGGCGGCACCGCGACCAGTCACGTCCAGATCCAGGTGGCCGTACATGGCAAAGGCGACCGGGCCCTGCGTGGTCTGGAAGTTCTTGGCCATATCGGGATAGAAGTAGTGCTTGCGGTAGAACATCGAGTGGCGCTGGATCTCGCAGTTGGTGGCGAGACCGGCCTTGACGATGCTCTCGATGGCGCGCTTGTTGGGCACCGGCAGGGCGCCGGGCAGGCCCAGGCACACCGGGCACACGTTGGCGTTGGGCTCGTCATCGTGGCTGAGCTTGCAGTTGCAGAACATCTTGGTATCGAGTGCGGTGAGCTCAGTGTGGATCTCCAGGCCGATCACGGCCTCCCAATCCTGCAGGACCTCGGAAAGCTCCTTCATTACAGCTCGCCTCCCTTCCCGGCAAAATCGGGCGCGACGGAAAGCGCGGGCGCACCCGTAGCGGCATCGGCAAAGCCGCGCTCCAGGGCGCGGGCAAACGTGAGCAGCTGACGGTCCTTAAAGGCCGGACCCACCAGCTGGGCAGAAACGGGCAGCTGAGTATCCTCGCCCAAGCCCAGCGGCACCGAGATGCCACCGTTGCCGCAAATGTTGAGCGAGATGGTGTACAGGTCGGAGAGGTACATCTGCGTGGGGTCGCTGATCTCGCCAAACTTAAAGGCCGTGCGCGGCGAGGCGGGCATGAGGATGGTGTCAACCTTGGCATACGCGGCGTCGTAGTCCCGCGTGATGAGCGTGCGAGCCTTTTGCGCGGCGTAGTAGTACTTGTCGTACACACCCGAGCTCAGCAGGTAGGCGCCGAGCATCTGACGGCGCTTGGCCTCGGCGCCAAAGCCGTGGGCGCGCGAAAGCGAGCTCTGGTCGGACAGGTTGGCGCAGCCCTCCTCCTGATAACCGTAGCGAATGCCGTCGAAGCGGGCCAGGTTGGAGAACGCCTCGGCCGGGCCGATGACGTAGTAGGCGGCGATGGCGGCGTCCAGGTGCGGCAGGTCGACCTCAACCAGCTCGGCACCCTGGTTCTGCAGCTCCTGGGCGGCGCGCTGAACAGCGGCCTTGACCTCGGGCGTCAGGCCCTCGGCCTCCATAAACGCGGGGATGACGCCCACGCGCTTGCCCTCGATGCTGTCGTTGAGATGCTCGGTAAAGTCGACGGCGCAATCCTGGCTGGTGCAGTCGTACGGATCGTGGCCCGCACCGGTAAGCGCGTTCATGGCCAGCGCGACATCCTCGACCGTGCGGCCAAAGGGGCCTACCTGGTCGAGCGACGAGCCAAAGGCCACCACGCCGTAACGGCTCACGGCGCCATACGTGGGCTTAAAGCCCACCACGCCGCACAGCGACGCCGGCTGGCGGATGGGGCCGCCGGGGGCCGAGCCCCGCGAGAACCTCGTGGG
>UQHY01000006.1:0-61284 GCA_900540975.1 uncultured Collinsella sp. | reverse complement strand
TCGCGCAGCGTCAACGGGTCCGCCGTTCGTTAGAACGGCGGAACATACACCACGTTGTCGCGGCGCGGCTTTGCTTCGGGAAGCGTGTCCTCGGCATAGCCCAGAATGCAGTTGCCCACACCGCGCAGGCTTCCGTCGGCGGGCAGACCCCACTTGGTCAGCAGTTCCAGTCCCTCGGGTGAGTCAAAGACCTCGTGCGCGCGGTGGATCCAACACGAATCGACGCCCAGCGCATAGGCTGCGTTGAGCAGGTTGCCCATGGCGAGCGAGCCGTCTTCCAGGTGCGTGGGCACGCTGCGGTCGACCAGCACCACCACAACGGTCTTGGCGCCGTAGAAGGGATCTCCCTCTCTGCCCATAACTTGGGCGTTGAGCTGCGAGAGGCGCTCGACGGTTGCGGGGTCGGTGACGGCGACGAACGTGACCGGCTGGCGTCCCATGCCGCTCGGCGCGTACTGGCCGGCTTCGATAATGCGTGCGAGCTTCTCGGCCTCGACAGGGCGATCGCTGTATTTGCGGCAGCTGCGGCGGTGGATGAGTGCTTCGATGGTCTCCATGGGTCCTCCTGACGTTGGTTTCGATGCCTCGTTCTTACCCGCCGAACCAAAACCGTAATCGCGTAGTCGGCCCCAAACAACGCAAGCTACCAAGTGGAAAAGTTGGTTTGCATAAAACTTCAGCCAGAATGTGACAAACCGGTGGGATGGTTAAACGTTTTATCCCGTTTACCCTGCGGTTTTTTACCACTTGCCTAAATGATGCGCGCATAAGCTCTGATAAAGGTTTTACTAAAGGAGCACCAACGTTTATCAACGCGCCATGGTGGCGCCGGGCCAGGAGGTAACATCATGTTCCAGGCTGGAGATGTCGTCGAGACCGACTTCGAAGGATTTCTGAAGCTGCTGCGTTCCAAGACGCGCGCTTTCGTGTCGATCAATGATCACGAGTACTACATCACGCACACCGATGGCTATTGGCGTGTTCAGGATTGCGAGGCCCTCAACGATAAGGGCCACTTTACTGACTGCTCCGAGCTGGTCAACACGGTCTGCGAGGTCGTCGAGCTGCCGTGGATCTGCGGCAAGAGCCTGCACGATAGCTTCTCGGGCGCCACGGTCTACGAGGCCGTTGCTGCCTAACGGCCAACAACTGATATTCTCTCGCAACCGCCGGCGCCGCCCCCGCGCCGGCGGTCTTTTTTGTCGATATGCTTATGTAGAGCCGACCATAAACAACGAGCGTATTGACGATAGTCAAAACTCGGACTAATGTAGAGATATAAATTGGTCAAAACTCGGACTATCGAATGGTGGGAGAGATGAATAGTGCAGTTAGCCTGGTCGATTTCGACCGGATGCTTAACGGGCTTGACCGTATCTATTCGGAGTTCGCGCGTACCTGCGGTCTTTCGGACTGCGCCTACTGGATGCTCGTCGACACGAGTGCAGCGGGCGGAAGCGTTGCCGTGAGTCGGCTGACGAGTGAATGGTTCTACAGCAAACAGACCATCAATTCGGCGATCAAGACGCTTAGGGCGCGAGGGCTTGCGACGTTGGAGTTTGCCGAGGGCAGTCGTAAGAACAAGGTTGTGCGATTGACCGAAGAAGGCGTGCGGTTTGCCAAGCGCTACGCGTTACCGGCGCAAAAAGCCGAGCAACAGGCATTCGAAGCGCTCGAGCCGTGGGAACAGCGCGAGATCATGCGCCTGGTCGGTAAATTCTCCCATGTTCTGAACGAAGAGTGCGAGGCATTTAAACGGCAAGTGGCCGCCGAGAACGAGGCTGACGATAAGGGCGAGGGGGACACATGCGACTCTTAATGAGGTTTATGAGGCCGTACCGCGGTCTGATTGCGGTGACGCTGTTTGCGGTGCTGATAGATAACGTCGGTACGCTGTTGGTTCCCACGATGCTGGCGAACATGGTCAACACCGGTATTACCACGGGCGATGTCGACTATATTTTACGTAACGGCCTGTACATGCTTATCGCGACCGGCATGGCCAGCGGCGGCACGGTGCTGGGCTGCTATCTTTCGGCGCGCCTGGCCGCCAACGTGGCCTGCGATATCCGCAATGCTGTGTACGACAAGTCGCTCGAGCTGTCCGCCAGCGACTTTGAGCGCTTTGGCACGGGTTCGATGATCACACGCTCGCTCAACGACATCAACGTGATTCAGCAAGCTGTCCTTCAGACGATTCAGCTGGTGTTGCCGGTGCCATTCTTGGCCGTGGCAGGCATCATTTTTGCTTGGTTCATCGATCCCGCCATGGGCACGCTGCTGGGCGTGGTGGTTGCGATCGTGCTGGTGGCGGCGGTCTTTACGGTGGCTAACGCCGCGCCGATTTTTATGCGCCTGCAGAGCTTTATCGACCGCATGAACGTGGTGCTGCGCGAGAACATCGTGGGCGTGCGCGTCATCCGCGCATTTAACAAGGAGCGCCACGAGGAGCAGCGCCTGGACGAGGTGTTTAGCGATTACGCGGCCAACGCCATCAAGGTCAACCACCTGTTTGTGGGCCTCGACAGCTCCAGCTTCTTTTTGATGAACATCGCCGAGGTGGCGGTGCTGTGGGTGGGCGGCAACCGCGTGGGCGTCCACGCCATGCAAATCGGCAGCATTTCGGCCGTGTTGGAATACGCGATCCTGATTCTTTTCTTTGTGATGATGGCGCAGATGGTGATTCTGACGCTTCCGCGCGCCGCGGCGTGCCTCAACCGTGCGCAGCAGGTGCTCGAAATCGAGCCGATCATCGTGGACGGCAAGGCTACGCTGGGCGACGGGGCGCCTGAGTCCGCAGACGGAGCCGACGCGGTCGCCGTGTTCGATCATATGTCGTTTCGTTTTGACGACGCCGACGAGGACACGCTGTGCAATCTGAGCTTTACCTGTCGCCGCGGTCAGACGACCGCGATCGTCGGCTCGACGGGCTCGGGCAAATCGACGGTGGCCAAGCTCCTGCTGCGCTTCCACGATGCCACCAAGGGCGCCATTCGCCTGGACGGCGTTGATCTGCACGACCTTTCGCAAGACGAGATTCGCGGGCGCATTGCCTATGTGCCGCAAAAGGCGTGGCTGTTCTCGGGCACCGTAGCAAGCAATCTGCGCTTTGGCAACGAAGACGCGACTGAGGCCGACATGCTTCATGCGCTCCGGGTTGCCCAGAGCACCTTTGTGCTCGATCAGCCGCAGGGGCTCGATACCCCGGTGGCGCAGGGCGGCACGAACTTTTCGGGCGGCCAGCGCCAGCGTCTGGCCATCGCCCGTGCGCTCATGAAGCATGCCGATCTATATATCTTCGATGACAGTTTCTCGGCCCTGGACTTTAAGACCGATGCCGCCCTGCGCCATGCGTTGCAAGACGAGACGCGTGACGCTGCGGTGCTCATCATCGCGCAGCGTATCTCGACCATTCTGCATGCCGACCAGATCGTGGTGCTCAGGGATGGCGAGGTCGTGGGCCTAGGCACGCACGACGAGCTCATGGAAACCTGCGAGGTGTACCGTGCTATCGCGGAATCGCAGATGAAGGGAGGTGAGTAGCATGACCGAGGAGCTCAAGAAGCAGGGCATCGCCGATGGCGCCGCGGATGCAGAGACAGTTGAGGAGACGGGCGCCACGCCCGACCTGGACGAAGCCGCCAAGGCGGCGGAGCGCGAGGCTCGTCGCCAGGCACTCTATGAGGAAAATGAGCGCGCCGAGGACGAGCGCGCCCGCGCCGAGGCGGAGCGCATGCGCGACGTTGACGACGAGGATGAGGACGAGACACCCCGCGACACCTGGGCGACGGTGCGCCGCCTGTGGAGCGAGGCTGCCGGCGACCACTGGCGCTTCTATATCGTGTTCGCGAGCATTGTGTTCTATGCCATCTTTAACACCGCCGCGCCGGCATACAGCGCCCGCGTGATCGATGAGCTGTGGGGCCACATTCAGGTGGCGTTTGCCAACGACACCACCTTCAACATCACCTGGGAGAACTGCGGCAGGACCATCTTCATCTACTTTATGATCTGGACGGCCGCTGCCTCGTTCTACGCACTCCAGAGCTTTTTGATGTCGAGCGTGGCCGAACGCCTCAACCTGCTCCTACGCAACCGCATCGCACAAAAGCTCAACCGTCTGCCGCTTGCCTTCTTTGACGCGCATCGTCCCGGTGAGGTCGTCAGCCGTGCGACCAACGACTTGGACAAGATGTCCGAGAGCATGCAGCGCGGCTTGCTGCAGCTTCTGGTGTCGATCGGTACCGTGGTGGGCGCTGTGAGCGTGATGTTCGTGTTTAGCGTGCCGCTCACGCTCGTCTTTTTGTTCTTTACGGCGTTGTCGCTGTTGGTGACCAAGGTGGTCTCGCGCCGCACGCATGACGTAACCGGTGAGCGCCAGGAGTGGGTGTCAAGGATTACGAGCGCGGTTGAGGAAGGCTACTCGGGCCGTCTGGTGATTCGCGCGTTTAACCGCGAGCGCCAAAGTTCTGCCGAGGTACACCAGGCCTCGGGCGAGCTGGCACGCGTGAGTGCCAAGGCCGACTTCATGATTAACGCCGTCGGCCCCGCGGTGCGCTTTATCGGCCGCCTGGCACAGATCGTGATTGCGATTGTGGGCTGCAGTATGCTGGTTGCCGGCCACATGACCGTCGGCGTGTTCCAGGCGTTCTTCCAGTTTATCTACGAGGCATCTGAGCCCATGACGCAGCTGTCGTTTACCTTCAACTCGCTGCAGAGCGCGCTGGCGAGTGCGGAGCGCGTGTTCGACCTGCTCGATGAACCCGAGATGGAGGCGGATCCGCAGCCGGGCGAGGCCGCCAGGCTGCCGGGTCGCGTTGAGGGCCGTGTCGCTTTTGAGCATGTACGCTTTGGCTACGCGCCCGACAAGCCGCTCATGCGCGACGTGTCGTTTACCGCCGAGCCGGGCCAGAAGATCGCCGTGGTGGGAACCACGGGCGCGGGCAAAACCACGCTCATCAACCTGCTCATGCGCTTCTACGAGATTGACGGCGGGCGCATTACGCTCGACGGCGTGGACACGAGCCGCATGGATCGTGGCGAGCTGCGCCAGCAGTTTGGCATGGTGTTGCAGGATGCCTGGCTGTTCGACGGAACGATTGCCGAGAATATCGCCTATGGCTGCCCCGAGGCGACGCGCGAGGAGATCGTGGCGGCCGCACGCGCCGCGCAGGTCGACTTCTTTGTGCGCACCATGCCGCAGGGCTATGACACGCGCGTGGCCAACGATGCCGAGAGCATTAGCCAGGGTCAGCGCCAGCTGCTGACCATTGCGCGCGTGCTGCTCAACAACCCGGCGATTCTCATCCTGGACGAGGCGACGTCGAGTGTGGACACGCGCACCGAGCTCGCCATCGGCCGCGCCATGGACGCGCTCATGCGTGGGCGTACGAGCTTTGTGATCGCGCACCGTCTGTCGACGATTGTGGATGCCGACCTGATCCTGGTCATGGACCACGGCAACATTATCGAGCAGGGCACGCATAAGGAGCTGCTCGCAGCCGAGGGCGCTTACGCCGACCTCTATCTGAGCCAGTTCGCATAATGTGACAAAGGGACAGTCTCCTTGCCACATCACAAATAAGGCGCGCCGGGGGCGAATCCTCTGGCGCGCCTTTGCGTTGGCGTCAATGTTGTCGGCGGTCGTCCGCCTCTAGCGTTCGTCCACGAGCTTGGCGACGAGGGCTTTGAGCTCGGCCACCTCTCGCTCGAGTTCCTTGACGCGTCGGGCGTTTTCGGTGATGCCCTGGCGGTTGAGGGCGCTCTGCTCGGCGGCATCGTCGGGCATATACTCGCGATGCTGCTTGGCATCGAAGCTCTCCTCGAACACGCGGCAGCCGTTGCGCTTGATGATGCGTCCCGGCACGCCCACGACGGTGCAGTTGTCGGGCACGTCCTTGACGACGACCGAGTTACCGCCGATTTTGACGTTGTTGCCGATGCGAATGTTGCCGAGCACCTTGGCGCCTGTGCCCACGGTGACGTTGTTGCCCAGGGTGGGGTGGCGCTTGCCGGTCTCGTTGCCGGTGCCGCCAAGCGTGACGCCCTGGTAGAGCACGCAGTTGTCGCCCACGATGGTGGTTTCGCCGATGACGACGCCCATGGCGTGGTCGATAAAGAAATGCTTGCCGATCTGTGCGGCGGGATGAATCTCGACGCCGGTGATGTGGCGGGTAATTTGCGAGAGCACGCGGGCGAGCGAGCGATGACCGTGCTCCCAGAGCCAGTGCTCGGGTACGTGGTTCCACTTGGCGTGCAGGCCAGGATAAGAAAGAAAGATGACCAGACCGTTTTGCGCGGCGGGATCCTGCGCCTGGACGGTCTTGATGTCCTCGCGAATGGTATTGATAAAGCTCATCGGCCGCCCTCCCTTAGCGCCATGGCAATGCGATTCAATAAAGTATAGCGATTCGCTAGGGATTAGGAAGGACAATCTTGGCGGCTTTGCGTGACAGATGTCAGTTATGCAAACTTGCTGGTAATGACGTAAGACTTTTGAGGGGTTTGGCCCGTACTCGCGCTGCAACCGTATACTGGTCAACTCGGACGTGTCCGCGCCCACAACTGAGAGGTTTTACTTCATGGGTTTCATCAATTTTATCGCCGAGCTGCTTAAGGATCCGCGCACCGCGATCGCCAGCTGGATCGCCGCCGGCCCGCTTATGGCCTACGGCTGCGTGTTCCTGATCATCTTTATCGAGACGGGCGTGGTGTTCTTCCCATTCCTTCCCGGCGATTCGTTGCTGTTTGCTTCGGGCTTCTTTGCCCACAACGGCGGCTTTAACATCGTGGCGCTTCTGGCCACCGCATGGGCCGCAGCCATCCTGGGCGATCAGTGCAACTTTATGATCGGTCACTTCTTTGGCCGCAAGATCATCGCTTCGGGCAAGGTTAAGGCCATGACGCCCGAGCGCATTAAAAAGTCCGAGGATTTCTTGGACAAGTGGGGCCACCTGGCCATCTTCCTGGGTCGCTTCTTCCCGTTTATCCGCACCTTTGTGCCTTTTATCGCCGGCATGGGCGGCATGCACTGGCGCAACTTTGTCGTCTTTAACGTGCTGGGCGGCATTACCTGGTCGACGGTCTTTACGCTGCTGGGCTACTTCTTTGGTGGCATTTCCTTTGTGCAGGAGCACTTTGAGCTGCTGATTATCGGCATCGTCGCCGTGTCGATCATTCCGACCGTGGTCGGCTTGGTTAAGGCTAAACTGGGCAAAAAGAACGCATAGCTCGAGGCAGCGCACAAACTGTGTCGTTGAGGCCCGTCACCGATTGCGGTGGCGGGCCTTTATGCTTCGGTCAAATGAAAATACTTTACTTAGTTAAAGAAAAGCGTTTTATCAGACGCGTACGGGGAGTACAATCTCCTGCATGCGAATCGATATGCCATGGGCTTTGGTGTTGCCCGCGTGTCCCGTCCGGCTCTACGCTCCGGGCGTGCGACGTTGCGACGCGGTCGGCCTCGGTCCTTGCGTGCGAGTTCGCGAGTATGCAACTGTGTATGTAAGGAGCGACATATGACTGTCGAGAAGAAGGATATCGATTGGGGTAGCCTCGGCTTTGGCTACATGAAGACCGATTACAGCTACGAGGCTCATTGGAAGGATGGCGAGTGGGACGAGGGCGGCCTGACCACCGACCACACCCTGCATGTCTCCGAGTGCGGTGGCATCTTCCATTACTGCCAGGAGGTCTTTGAGGGCCTGAAGGCCTACACCGCCGAGGACGGCAGCATCGTCTGCTTCCGTCCCGACATGAACGCCGAGCGCATGTATAACTCTGCCCAGCGCCTCGAGATGCCCCCGTTCCCCAAGGACAAGTTCGTTGAGGCCGTCAAGCAGGTCGTTTCTGCCAACGCCGCTTGGGTTCCGCCCTTCGGTTCCGGTGCGACCCTGTACGTGCGTCCGTTTATGATCGGCTCCGGTGACGTGATCGGCGTGGCTCCCGCTCCTGAGTACACGTTCCGCATTCTCGTGACCCCGGTCGGTCCGTACTTTAAGGGCGGCCTCAAGCCCGTCAAGCTGCGCGTTTCCGAGTACGACCGCGCCGCACCGCACGGCACCGGCAATATCAAGGCCGGCCTGAACTACGCCATGTCCCTCAAGCCCACGATGGAGGCCCATCGCGAGGGTTATGCCGAGAACCTGTATCTCGACTCCGAGTCCCGCACCTATGTCGAGGAGACCGGTGGCGCGAACGTTCTGTTCGTGAAGGAGGACGGCACCCTCGTCGTTCCTCAGTCGCACACCGACTCCATCCTGCCCTCCATCACCCGTCGCTCGCTCGTTCAGGTTGCCGAGGATTTGGGCATGACCGTCGACCAGCGTCCCGTCGAGTGGGCCGAGGTCAAGGCCGGCACCTTTGTGGAATGCGGCCTGTGCGGCACCGCTGCCGTCATCTCCCCGGTGGGCGAGATCGACAACAAGGTCTACGGTGCCGATGAGACCGTGACCTTCCCGGCTGGCTGCACTGAGATCGGCCCCGTGATGAAGAAGCTTCGCGAGACCCTGACCGGTATCCAGTCCGGTGCTGTCGAGGACAAGCACAACTGGGTTTACACCGTGGCGTAGCCTGGCTTCGTAATTCTCATCAAGCCCTGACCGAGGCGGACCGGCCTATCTCCCGGCGCATTCCACAGGACGAAAGAACCTCCGCCGCACGTAGTGCGCAGCGGAGGTACTTTCATGTCCGAGGACGCGCCGGGAGATAGGCCGGTCCGCCTCGGTCGAGTGCTCTGCATTCCTTGCCAGGAGGTTACTGGGCTGTAGGGGAGATGGTGCGCGGCCTATTGGCCGCGCGTTGTGCGTGGATAAGAAAAGGGCTCAAGGTTTGTGCCTTGGGCCCCAAAGGGTTGATGAACTGGCTTAAGACTCGGCCGCGATTGTTAGAACTTGACGGTCGGTGCCTGGCGGGCGGCCTCGGCGGCCTCGAAGCCCTGGCGCTCCTTAAACTGGAAGATGCCGGCAAAGATAACGGCCGGGAACGTCTGAATGGCGTTGTTGTAGCTGAGCACGCAATCGTTGTAGCTCTGGCGCGCGTAGCTCACCTTGTTCTCGGTATCCTCGAGCGATGCCTGGAGCTGCGTAAAGTTGGTGTTCGCCTTAAGGTCGGGGTAGGCCTCGGCCACGGCAAAGAGCTGGCGCAGCGCACCGGTCAGCACGTTGTCGGCTTCCATCTTGGCCTCGGGGGTGGTGGCGCTCACGGCGGCGTTGCGCGCGTTGACCACGGCGGCGAGCGTGTCCTGCTCGTGTTTTGCGTAGCCCTTGACGGTCTCGACCAAGTTGGGGATCAGGTCGTTGCGGCGCTGCAGCTGCGTGTCGATGTTCTGCCAGGCGTTATCGATGCGATTGCGCTTGGTGACCATGTTGTTGTAGATGCCGGCGATGGCGCAGACGATCACAACGACAACAACGATACCGATGATGACGGGAAGCATGATGTCTCCGTTTCGAATGGCAGCGGCGTTTTGCGCCTGCCGTTGTTGGTATAACGTATCTAGTATACCCGCAACCTTTGGCGGTGCCGAACTTTCCGGTAAGCGTTATGTTTCAACCAGGGAGGGGGCGCCAATATCGAACGGGCGGTACAGGTGTAAGATATGCGACAAATTAAGGAATGCTGTCTACGCCTTGAGGATGGCGATACGGATGGACCTTCGCATCAAGAAAACCTATCGTGCCCTGTTCGATGCCTTTACCGAGCTTTTGGAAGAGCATCGGTTTGAGGATTTGACGGTTGCTATGCTTTGCGACCGTGCCCTGATTCGTCGCACGACGTTCTATAAGCACTTTCGCGATAAAAACGATTACTTTGCCTTTTATATCGATGAGCTTATGACGGGCTTGCCGCAAAAACAGCCCGATGAGGCCGGCGCAGTGTCTGCCGAGGACGTGCGCGCGCTCCGACACGCGATTTTGGACGATGCCATGGATTTGATTTTGGCGCACGAGCAGCTCATGGATAACATTTTGGCAAGCAGCATGTCGGGCATGTTGACCAACGTTATTTGCGACCGCATTGCCCGCTCCATTCGCGAGCGTGTGATGAACGTGCTTGCCGAGGATGCCCTGGCGCCCGTTTCGCTCGAGACAACATCGGAGTTTATCGCCGGTGGCATTATTCGACTGTTCACAAATTGGTGGGAGTCGGGTCACGATCTTGAGCGTCGACCCGAGATGGCCGACGTGGTTGATGCACTGTTTGAGCGCACCATGACGCCGGTGCATCACTAGAAGTGGCGGAGAGAGGGGGATTCGAACCCCCGGAACGCTCTCGCGCTCAACGGTTTTCAAGACCGCCGCATTCAACCGCTCTGCCATCTCTCCGTGAGTCGTAATGATAGCATCGTTTTGAATTTGCAACAGGGAAGGCGAACGATGACGAGCACCGAAATCGACGAGAAGTTCATGCGCGAGGCGCTGGCCGAGGCGCGCGCCGCCGCTGCGGTGGGCGAGGTACCGATTGGCGCCGTGGTAGTGCGCGCGGGCGAGATTGTCGCGAGGGCGCATAATCGCCGAGAACTCGACCAGGACCCTGCGGCGCATGCCGAGTTTTCGGCCCTGTGCGCTGCCGCTCGGTTGCTCGGTCGTTGGCGCCTTTCCGATTGCACGGTCTATGTAACGCTCGAGCCTTGCTGCATGTGTGCGGGGCTTATGGTCAACGCGCGCGTGGGGCGCTGCGTGTATGGCGCGACTGATGCCAAGGCGGGCGCGCTGGGTTCGCTATATGACCTGAATGCCGATTCGCGCCTGAACCATCGGTTTAATGTAACCGCCGGCGTGCTGGCGGATGAGTGTCGTGAGGTGTTGAGCGGCTATTTTAGTGGGCTGCGTGGCGCCGATGGTGCTGGCTGCGGTTGTGGGGCCGATCTTGAGGCGCATGCCGCTCATGCCGAGGCACTCGCGTGTGCCGAAGATATTGCCGTTGAGGCGGTTGACTTTGGCCCCGTGCAGCGGCGGGCCCGCCGTGTGCTGCTGGCAATCGACTCCTTTAAGGGCAGCGTGTCGAGTGCACAGGCGGAGGCGGCGGTTGTCGAAGGCGTGCGCCGTGTGTGGTCCGACGCCGAGATGGCCGCGTTGCCGCTGGCAGATGGTGGCGAGGGGACGCTCGACGCCATCGCCGCACGCGGTGGCGAGCTTGTGACCTGTGAGGTTGCAGGCCCCTTGGGCGACCGCGTGTCTGCACGGATGCTGGTGGATGCCGAGCGCGAGTCGGCTGTAATTGAGATGGCCGAAGCCGCGGGCATCGGGTACTCGCCTTGCACGGAGTCGGCGGCGTTGGCGGCCACAACCTATGGCGTGGGTGAGCTGATGCTCCGTGCGGTCCGTGCCGGGGCAAAGACTATCTATATTGGCTTGGGCGGCAGTGCCACCAACGACGGCGGCGCCGGCATGCTGCAGGCGCTGGGCGCGCGTCTTGTCGATGACCGTGGCTGCGATATCGCGCCGGGGCTCGCGGGCCTTGAACGAGTCGCCGGTGTTGACCTGACGCCGGCGCTTCGGGTGCTGGGCGGCGCACGCATCGTGGTGCTTTCCGATGTCGAGAATCCGCTCGTGGGGCGTCGCGGAGCGCTTGCGGTGTTTGGCGGGCAAAAGGGCCTGCCGGCGGGGGATGCCGAGGCCCTGGGCAAGTACGACAGCTGGATGGTCGGTTACGGCCGCCTGCTCGATGCGGCGATTACCGGGGTGCGGGCTCAGGGGTTGTTGCGCGTGCTCGAGGGTGCACGGACATTTGGCTCGGTGCTCGGTGTGCCCGGCGCCGGTGCCGCCGGCGGCCTGGGCGCCGCACTGTTGGCGCTCGGCGCCGAGCTACGTTCGGGCGTGGAGACGGTGCTCGATCTGATTGGGTTTGACGAGCGCGTACGCGATGTCGACCTGGTCATTACAGGCGAGGGTAATATGGACGAGCAATCCGCCGCCGGTAAGGCACCGGTGGGCGTGGCCCGTCGTGCGAAGCGATATGGCAAGCCGGTGGTCGCCGTTGTGGGCGGTCGTGCCGACAACCTGGATGCGGCGTATGGGCAGGGTGTCGACTTAGTTCTGCCGGTCTGTCGCAGACCCATGCCCCTTGACCAAGCGCTCGACCCCCAGGAAGCCACAATCAACCTCATCTGCGCCGGCGAAGCGGCCGCTCGATCCTACGACTTTGGCCGTATCTAAAACCCATCCCCTCGATAAGTTGCGGTGAAATAGTTCTTGTTTTTGGCCTCGGGTCGTAAAACAGGAGCTATTCCACCGCAACTCAAAAGTGGTCTTTTTGGCTCCGTCCCAAATTAGCCACCTTGCCCTGTCGAGCAGGAGCAGGTAAGATATACCGAGCGCCTAGCGCGTTCGATGGGTTCGGATGACGACATGTTCCGAATCTGGTCAGGTCCGGAAGGAAGCAGCCATAAGGAGCCTCTGTCGGGCATCCGAATCCATCGAACGCACGGGCGCTTTTTGGTGCCGCGACATGGCCCGGCCGGTGACGAGGTATTTGGTGTCTCGCTGGTCCTCGGCTTCGCCTGCGGGATCGCGCGACTACCAAGCGCCCTGCCGGCACTCGCGGGTAGCCGACCAAAACCGCCTGAAGGGTCACATTTATCTGATAATTGAATCCCTGGCGTTATGTTGCTCGCTGACTGTGCCAAAACAATGACGGTTTTTACCACCGCTCAAGACTCTTCTGTAACGAGTTGCTTACGCATCTCCAGGGCTCTCCGTACTATCATGAATCAGATTGAAGAGAGATGATGATAGGGAGCGCCTATACATGATTGAGCTGCTCGGGCGTTTTGGTGGTAAGTTTCGCCGGTATATGGTGATCGGCCCAGCGTGCAAGTTGATCGAAGTGATCTTTGACCTGCTGACGCCGCTCGTGATTGCCCAGATGATCGATAAGGGTATTGGCGCACACGACGTGAGCGCCGTTATCCGCTACGGCATGGTACTTGCCGCTATGGCCGTGATCGGCATCTCGTTTACGCTTGTTTGCCAAAAGATGGCGGCGCTCACCTCGCAGGGCATGGGCACCGACATTCGCGGTGCACTCTACCAGCACATCAATAAGCTGAGCTATGTCGAACTCGACCGCTTTGGCACGCCATCGCTCATCACGCGTATCACCAACGATGTCAACCAGGTGCAGCTCGCCGTGGCGCTGGGCGTGCGCATGCTCATCCGCTGGCCCTTCTTGGCGGTGGGCTCTATGTGCGCGGCCCTCGCCATCGACCTTAAGCTCGGCATCGTCTTTTTGATTTGCACGCCCGCCATCGGCTTGGTGTTTTGGTTTGTCATGGCGCGCTGCATCCCGTACTACAAACAGCTGCAGGCGAAGCTCGATCGCATTGCGCTTATTTGCCGCGAGGGACTTTCGGGTGCCCGCGTGGTCCGGGCGTTTGTGCGCGAGGGTCACGAGCGTGAGCGCTTTGCCCAGGCGGCCGATGACCAGGCCAGTACTGCCATCGCGGTGGGCAAGCTCTCGTCGGTCCTCAACCCCGTAACGTTTTTGGTGATGAACCTGGGCGTGTGCGCCATCCTGTGGGTGGGCGGCATCCAGGTCAACGTGGGTGAGCTTACGCAGGGCCAGGTCATGGCGTTTGTGAACTATATGACGCAGACCCTCACCTCCATCGTGTACGTGGCCAACCTGGTCGTTGTCTTTACCAAGGCGAGTGCCAGCGCGTCGCGCATCAATGAGGTGCTCAATTGCGTGCCGAGCATCACCGACGAGGACAACGAGCCGGTCGCATTGCCCGAGCCGAGCGAACTGGCGGGTGGTGCTGCTCCAGTCCCCGCACTGAGCTTTGACCATGCGAGCTTTTCGTTTGGCGCGGGCGCGGCAAATGCCGTGAGCGATGTGACCCTGAAGCTGCCGCTGGGCAAAACGCTCGGCATTATCGGCGGCACGGGCAGCGGCAAGTCCACACTCGTCTCGCTTATCCCGCGCCTGTACGATGCGAGCACCGGCAGCGTGAGCGTGATGGGTGCCGACGTGCGCACCTGGCCGCTCGACCAGCTGCGCCGTGTGGTCGCGACCGTTCCGCAGCGCGCGTCGCTGGTGAGCGGCACCATCCGCAGCAACTTGACCTGGCGCGATGAGGCGGCAACCGACGAGGAACTCTGGGCGGCACTCGACATGGCGCAAGCGAGCGAGTTCGTGCGCAACAAGCCGCAGGGGCTCGACGCCCCGGTCGAGGCAGGAGGCAAGAACTTTAGCGGTGGCCAGCGTCAGCGCCTGACCATCGCACGTGCCTTGGTGGGTTCGCCTCAGATATTGATCATGGATGACTCCGCATCGGCGCTCGACTTTAAGACCGATGCGGCGCTTCGCCATGCCATCCGCGAGCGTAGCGTGCGCGGTGCCGTCGAGGGCGGGCTGCCGCTGACCACGGTGATTGTGAGCCAGCGCGTCTCGACCGTTCGCGACGCCGACATGATCTGTGTGCTCGACCACGGCTCGGTTGCGGGCCTGGGCACGCATGACGAGCTGTACACGACCTGCCAGCTCTATCGCGAGATTTGCCAGTCGCAGCTTCGCCGCGAGGAGCTCGAGGGCCAGCAGGGGAGTACGACGCCCGCGTCCACCCCGATCGCCTCCGCATCCGTCTGCGCAAAGGAGGGCTGCTAAATGAATCCGTACACTTCCTCCGGTTCGGTTGCCACGATGACGGCCAACGTGTCCGGTAATGATAACCTCAACGACCTGGGCGACGGCCCACGCCAGCCCGGCGACCCTGAGCGCTATCCCGTGGGCGCGGTGACCCGCCGCCTGCTGGGCTATGTTCGCCCGCACCGCGTCTCGTTTGCGGCGTCGTTTGTGAGCGCCGCCATCTCGGTGATCTTGCAACTCTATACGCCCATCCTCATCGGCGAGGGCATCGACCTCATCGTCGCCGCCGGGCGGGTGGACTTCGACGCGCTGCTGCCGCTTGTCACCAAGCTCGCAATTGTCGTCGTAGGCGCTGCGGCCTTCCAGTGGCTGCAGGGCTACTGCGTTAACCGCCTGTCCTACGAGACGGTGCGCGACATGCGCGTGGAGGCGAGCGATAAGCTCAGCCGCATGCCGCTCAGCTTTATCGACAGTCATGCCCACGGCGATCTTATGAGTCGCGTGGTCAACGACGTCGACCAGGTGGGCGACGGTCTGCTGCAGGGCTTCACGCAGCTCTTCACCGGTGTTATCACCATCGTTGGCACGCTCGCGTTTATGCTCTCCATTAACCTGACCATGACGCTCGTGGTGGTGCTCGTCACGCCGCTTTCCATCTTTGCAGCCGGCGCCATCGCCAAGCTCTCCAACAAAAGCTTTACGGCACAGCAGCGTATTCAAGGGCAGCTCGGTGGTCATATCGAGGAGTACGTAGGCGAGCAAAAGCTTGTCGACGCCTTTGCCTATGGTCCCAACGCCCAGCAGCGCTTCGATGCCCTCAACGCTGAGCTCTACACCGCGGGCGAGCGCGCGCAGTTTATGGGTTCGCTCTCCAACCCCGGCACGCGCTTTATCAACAACATCATCTATGCCGTGGTCGCTGTGATCGGCTGCGTGGGCGTGATCACGGGCGTGCCTGCGGCGCTTACGGTGGGCGGCGTGCAGATCTTCCTGTCCTACGCCAACCAGTACACCAAGCCGTTCAACGAGGTCACCAACATCATTACGCAGATCCAGACGGCGTATGCCTCGGCGCGCCGCATGTTTGCGCTGCTCGATGCGCGCGAGCAAGAGCCCGATGCGCCAGATGCCGTGGAGCTCACTGCCCCGCGTGGCGAGGTGACTTTTGAGCATGTGGACTTTAGCTACGTGCCCGACCGAAAGCTGCTGCAGGACATTTGCATCGAGGCCAAGCCCGGCATGCGCTTTGCCCTGGTCGGCCCCACGGGTTGCGGCAAGACGACGCTCATCAACCTGCTGCTGCGGTTCTACGATATCGATGCCGGACGCATCATGGTCGATGGCCGGTCTTCGCGTGACTACACGCGCGCAAGCCTGCGCCGCGCCTTTGGCATGGTGCTGCAAGATACCTGGCTGTTCGAGGGCACGGTGGCCCAGAACATTGCCTACGGTTGCCCCGGTGCCACGCGCGAGCAGGTTATCGAGGCCGCCAAGCGCGCGCACGCGCATAAGTTTATCGTGCAGCTGCCAGGCGGCTACGATACGGTGATCGGCGAGGACGGCGGCACGTTTAGCCAGGGTCAAAAACAGCTGCTGTGCATCGCGCGCGTCATGCTCACCGACCCGGCGATTTTGCTGCTGGACGAGGCGACCTCGAGCATCGATACCCGCACCGAGCTGCAGGTTCAGGCGGCATTCGACGAGCTCATGGCAGGTCGCACAAGCTTTGTCGTGGCGCACCGCCTGTCGACGATCCGCAACGCCGACTGCATTCTGGTCATGCGCGACGGCCAGATTATCGAGCGCGGCACGCACGACGAGCTGCTAGCGGCAGGCGGCTTCTACGCCGAACTCTACCGCAGCCAGTTTGCCCAGTGAACAAGCCCGTGGGGCAAATTAATCAATCGACAGACGGTGGTTTACATCTGTCACGTTAGTACTAAGATATTCATCTAATAAATTGCATTAGTGGCTTTAGTTTTGGGGGAAACGAGGCAACGTGACTATGACGTGCTCTTTGGTGGTTAACAGCAAGAGCGGTAATACCAGGATGGTTTCGGGCGCGATCAAGCGCGCTCTGCAGGCTGCGGGTGTTGAGTTTGTCCATGCCGCGGCGTTGAGTGACGATGCGGATGCAGATCAGGTTGCGCTCGAGGCGCAGGGCGCCTGCGCGGCCGACACGGTGCTCGTCGGTTTTTGGTGCGACAAGGGCGCGTGCACGCCTTCGGTTGCCGCGCTGCTCTCCGCTCTGCACGGCAAGCGCGTTTTCCTCTTTGGTACCTGCGGTTTTGGCGCCGACCAGAGCTATTACCAGCAGATTATCGACCGCGTAACTTCCAATTTGGCTGGAGATGCCGAGCTTGCGGGCTGGGCGATGTGCCAGGGCAAGATGGGCCCCGCGGTCAAGCAGCGCTACGAGGCCATGCTCGAGCAAGATCCCGAAAACGCGCGCTATAAGATGCTGCTCGACAACTGGGTTGCCGCAAAGGACCATCCCACCAAGGAAGATCTGGACAACATGGCTGCAGCCGCCAAAAAGGCCGTGCTGGGGGAGTGGCTCCCATCGCTGACGGCGGTCGGTCCATCTTTCTAAATGAAACGTCCTCCCGGGCGTCGGGGCACGAAGTTCCCTGCTCTACAGTCCTGCGCAAGACGAAGGCCACATTAAGTGGCCTTCTTTGCGTGCGGAACTCGCGATGAACTTCGTGCCCCGCCGTCCGGGAGGACGCCTCTTTATTGATGGGAGGCCTGATAGGTCGATGATTCCGTGCCCGGATGCGTCCAAAGTGGGACGGGCTTTCCGGATGGGCAGGCTTTCGAAAAATGCATCCCGGAATTTGCCTTTGGAATGGGACGTAGTTTCCCGTTGAGGTGCTTTGCGGAAAGTGCATCCCACTCTGGGCGGTCGAAGTGGGACACACTTTCCCAAAGGCGCTCCAACGGGAAATTGCGTCCCATTATTCGGTCAAGAAACGGGATGCATTTTCCCAATGAGAGCAAAACCGGAAAATGCATCCCACAATCAGCCCTCAAAGTGGGACGCCGTTCCCCAATGAGGCTCAAACGGAAAATGCATCCCGGAATTTGCGCTCAAAGTGGGATGCGGTTTCCGGTTGAGGGTCTAAGGGGAAAATGCGTCCCAGAATCGACGCTTGAAATGGGATGCAGTTTCCCGATGAGGCACTCGATGAAAAATACATCCCAGAAATGGCCTTTGAGCTGGGATAAGATTTCCGCGGCATCTCGGATTCTCAAAAATGAGACACGCCGTTGGCGAAAATGAGACACGTGATATCGGGCATCGGATGTATCATTTGCAAAAATGAGTCCACTCCACTCGAATAAAGCGAGGTCCCTCATGTACGTTCCACACCCCCGTATCCGTAGGCTGTCGATAATCCCGCTTGTTGGGACGGCGGCGCTTGCTGCGTTGATCGCCACGAGCGTCGCCTGCTTCACGGCCACGCCCCAGGTTGCCCAGGCGGCAGACGCGCCCGCAATCACCGATATGACCGAGCAGGATTATCAAGCCCTGGGTCTGGGCACGAGCGAGGACATTCCGGCCGATACCGTTGGCCCCTATTCCACTGATACCCCCACGACGTTTGCCACGCGCAGCGAGGTCTATATGGCAGCTAACGGTAGCCATGGCAATCGCTACACTCTGCGCGACAAGCTCGAGAACGTCGAGCGCGGTGACATTGGCGGCAGCAGCAAACTCACCGATGGCTATGGAAGTGTGTGGGGCGCCGCAAAGTTCTGGCAAAACGTCAACAACTTCGATACGAACAGCGATCTCTACAAGCATAGCGACTACGGTGGCGGTACCTGGTCGTACCTAAGCAACAATGAGTCCTCAACAGTACTCGCCAACGACAACAACGGTTTCTCGGGCATTCACGCCACGAGTGTTGAGTTCTGCAGCGACGCCAGCGCGGGCAAAAAGAGCCGCGTTGCCGAGCTCCGTGCCTACGGCGACAGTTCCTCCACGACGATTGACGGCAAGTCATACGCCGGAAAGGTTGAGCTGGTCCTCTACTCGTTTAGCAACGGGCGTACGCGCACTCTCGACACACACCTGCCGGTGACGGTCAACACTAATATGATGTACGAAGGCCGTTTTAAGTACCTGGATGCCGGTTACCTGCAAGAGCACGACGCCGTCTTTGATGTCGAGGCGGGCGATGTCGATGGCGACGGCGTCGACGAGCTTTTTGTCTACGCGGGCTGCTATGTCGACGAGAACGGCGTGCGCAAGGCTGTAGTCGACATGTATGACTTGGAGGGCGGCAACTGGAAGCAAAGCGTCGTCAAGATCGATGCCGGTAACGCCGCGGACTACACCACGCACAACAAGGGCGGGAACGACTCCTGGACGCAGCTTCAGTCAGCTCCTGTCGTTTCGCTAGCGGCCGGCGACCTCGATCGCGATTTTTGCGATGACCTCGCCATCGTGGTCTCGGCACCCTACGGCAAGAAGAATATTGATAAGTCGACGCATTGCGAGCTGTTTTCGTGGGATGCATCCAAGGGTGCGCTCGTCCATGTCGATGCTCTGGGCGACGCGGGCGCAATCTCCCTCTCCGCGAACGGCAAGACCATGGTCGCTGCGAATGCGACGTTCGGCACGTTTGCCGCCTACGATGAAGAAGGAAAGAAGACGGGTGAAACCGTCACGGGCCTTATTCTTGCGGGCTATGACTGGCAACGCAGCGCTTTTGATTACGGCGCTTCTGACGGCAGCAAGGGGCTGTACGGCGCGCTGTACCGCTACGCGTATTTTGACTCGGAGTCTGGCGAGTTCAAGCTTTCCGATTGCAAGGAATACAGAGACGGGCTCCTCGCCTCCTATGGGCTGATGCATGTGCCCAACAGCGCATGGAAGGATAGCGCTCAGGATAAGCGCTATCCGTGCACCTTGGCGCCTATTGCCCTTGCCACTGCCAATCTTGACGGCCTGTCCGAGCAGCTGGCGGTCGACGAGGTGCTCGTGGGCGGCGATGTGTTCCGCGACTTTGCCTGCAGCACGGCACAGAGCGGGGCTTAGGGCTTGGGGTCCATGGTCGGAACCATGAGCATGAGCGGTCAGCAATACAACAGCAGCAACAAGCATGACCACAAGGGTATAGAGCAGGTGTGGATCAGCGACGTCAAGGCGGGCAGCGTCTCGGGTTCGGGCCGCTATAACGAGAGCTTTATCGCCGTGGTGGGCAAGCACCGCGACGAGGACCTGCGCAAGAACGATGACTACTATTGGATGACCGCCTCGCATTTTTCGCTCGACGAGAACGGAAAGGTGCGCCGCGGCGAGGAGCAGGTGATTAGCGAGAGCAACCGTCGCGGCACTACCTACGGCACATTTATCTCGCTCGCGCTGCCCGATGTCGACAACGACAGCGTCAAGATCACGTACAAGGACCGCTACAAGGTCTATACCAACCCGCGCGTGCTTGCCGTGCTGCAGGATGCGCCCTATGTTGAGAATCTGGAGCAGGCATACGGCTATCTGGTGTTGGGCGGCACGTCATACGGAGAGGAAAAGGGCACGGGGACATCCCAGGGCTATACCATTGGCGCCGAGTTGGGCGTTGCCGTCGAGGTGCAGACCGGTCCGCCCCTGGTCGCGATGAATGCTTCAGTCGATTTTGCCGCCGAGGGATGCTATGACTACCGGAGCGAGCGCACGGTCAGCGCAAGCGTAAGCTATGAGTCGCATGCCGGCGAGGGTGACAAGGCCGTGCTCTACACGATTCCGATGGTCTATTACGAGTATGAGATCGAAAATGAGGAAACTGGTGGCAAGGGCGTGATGGCGGCGCCCGTGTCGCTCGGCGCGCAGACCTCGGTCGTTAATGTCGAGGCCTATGACCGCATTGCCAAACAGCACAATATGACGCCGCTCAGCTACTTTTTGACCAACCGGTCGGGAGAACCCGGAACCTATCAAACGACGCTCAACGACGAGACTCCCGTTGGGGATTCCTTTGGCCTGGGCAAGCCTGGCGTAACGCGCGCCTACACGCACGATGGGTTTAACGGCGCCGCCGCGCAGTCGGGGGCGAGCATTGAGCAGACCATCGAAGTCGAGGAGGGCAAGGAGCAGGAGCTCGAGCTCGGCTTGACGCTGAACGGCAGCGTTGTCATGGGCGCGAAGCTCGCAAAGCACGAGTTGTTTGGCGGCCTGTGCTTTGGTGCCAACGCCGGCTTTACTACGGGTAACTCCTCGAGTGAATCGACCGAATACGGCGGCACCGTCGACAACCTGCCCGAGGCCGCGCAGGGCAAGTACGGTTTTGTGTGGCGTCTGGGCGTCAACGCGGTGGATGTCGACAAGTTCGAGGCAGATTCGGGCGACAAGCTCGGCACCAAGGACACCGACCAGTTCTGGATCGTGGGCTATGACGTTAAGGACGTCGAGATGCCCGACGCGCCGGCCGTGACGGGCTTTACGGCAAACGCCGTCGATTCGACCAGCGTTACGTTTAGCTGGGACGATGTGCTCGCAAACAAGAGTGGCTTTAGCTACGGCGTGGGCATGCTGCAGAGCAATGCGGCGGATGCGGTCGTCAATAGCTGGAAGATTGCCGACAACACGCAGACCTCGCTCAAGTGGGATGGGCTGCAGCCCAATACGGAGTATCGATTCGCCATCGCCGCCGTTAAGAATGGATCCACGACCGAAACAGGTATTCGCTCGGCAATCATCACGGTCAAGACCATGCCCGATGGCATGACGATGACCGTGAGCGGACCTGCGGCGGATGCTGCGGAGGGGTCGGATCTTGGATACGACTCTTCGGTTGAGCGCACGGCGGGAAGCCACCTGACGCTCTCGGCGATTGGCCATGTGAAGCAACTCGGTGCCGACGATAGCGAAACAGGGCTGGCACCGACCTATATGTGGTACCGCAAGGGCCGCGGCGAGACAGAGTTTAAGCTCGTGGGTGCCGATGGCAACCTCGCGGCTGGAACGGCCTCAAAGCTCGAGATTGACCTGACCGCAGACGATGACGGTGCGCAGTACTACTGCCACGTGGGATACAACGACGTTGGCCTCGATACCGGTGTGACACTGGTGAACATCGCGGCCGAGGAGACGAAGCCCACAACGGTGAACGCCGCCCCGATCCGTACGCGCCGCCTGTTCTCGCAGGCAAGCGCGGGAGCCAAGAAGTTCCTGGACCATACGCTGGTGAACACCGCCGGCCCCACCGACTCCGAAGGCTCAAAGGACCCCGAGACTCCGGCAACGCCTGAGACCCCTGAGACCCCGACGAATCCGGACAAGCCAAAGTCGGATGGCGGAACCAAGACCGGCGCCAAGGCTACAACCTCAGCCAAGAACCTCGCAGGCACCGGCGACCAAACGCTCGCCATGGTCGCCACCGCAGCAGCGGTGGGTGTAACGCTCGTAGTGATAGCCCTCATCATGTTGATCAAACGTCGCAAGACCCACTAGCCACCGGCTAGGGGCAACAACAAAGCAGAAGACCCGGGTAGCCAAAGATCTGGCCACCCGGGTTTTCTTATTGCGCGGCTCAAGTTGCGGTGGGCTTCGGCATGCCGTCGAGCGGCGGGTAGGCAAGGCGCATGGAGCTTACCGAAAAAGGGGGTCGAAAATAAATGGTACTTGAAGCAGTATAAATTTAATGTGGGGGGGGGTACAATATCTGAGATACGCAGAATATTAGACTCTCTGTGAAGAAGCTGCACAGGGGGTTAGACACAGGTACTGAACAAAGCAGATCAGTATGGGTGTAAATAACCACTTACGCCAAAATTAGTAGCATTTGGCGATAAATCGTTGATAAAAATGGAGGACATCACTATGGTTTTTGTTGAAAAAGGATATCAAACTGGCTTTTTCGAACTCCATTTTCAAGGGCCTTGCGGTGTTTGAGGAATGTGGCTGACCCTTGAGGGGATCGAGTATGGCCTCGATGAGGATGGAATAATCGTTTTGACGGCGCGCGGACTCAAACATTTTATTGCACTTCTTAGCAGCTTGGCGATTGTGCTCGTCATAGCTCTTGCCGCCGCCTCTTTCGTTCCTCGTGCATTTGGATACACGCCCTATGCAGTGCTTTCTGGCTCTATGGAGCCCGAGCTGCCCGTTGGCTCCATGGTGTTTGTTCGCCAAGTTGAGCCGACGGATATTGCCGTGGGCGACAATGTAACCTTTTATCGATCGGACGGCGCCGTGGTGACTCACCAGGCATACGAGATCGACCCTGTTGCGCAGACGATCGGCACGCAGGGAATTGCGAACAAAAATGCAGACGGAATCATCATGCACGATGCCGAATACACGCCCTTTTCGCGTGTTATCGGCACCGTTTCTTTTTGTGTCCCTTACCTGGGCTTCGTTAACGCATATTGCACGACGATACCCGGTTTTCTTGTTGTGGTGGCCGTTCTGGCGCTGCTGGTCGCGGCGTCGATAGTGCTCGATCGGGTGGTTCCCGACGAGTCTGCGGGCAAACATGCCCGCGCGCATGCGAAGGAGCGGCGTCCATAGCGGCAGGGAGAAGTGCCGACGGCAGTTGGGGTTGCCGTCGGGGAAGACGATTCTCGAAAGGAAGAGAACGATGGAAAACAAGAAGAAAAAGTGCTACGGCATCGTTGCCGCCTTGCTGCTGCTGGTACTGGCGGCCGGCGTGGGAACGTATGCATGGCTGTCGGCAACCGATCAGGTGAAGAATGAGTTCACGGTCGGTAGCATCGGCAAGCCTGAAGTGAAGCCCGACCCTGATCAGCCGGATAAGCCTGGCCCTGATTCCACGGACCCCACAGTGGATGGTTATCTGTTCGAGACCAAATGGAACAATAAATCCAAGATGATTCCCGATACCAACATCAATAAGAACCCCAACGTCGGTATCGGCAAGGACTCTGACGCATCCTATGTTTTCATCTACGTGAAAAACGCAATCGTGAAGGATGACGCCGGAAATGCCCTCGCCAAGACCCCGTACTTCACCCTTAATTCCAACTGGAAGCCGGTTGCTACTGACCAGGTGAAGAACAACGGCACCGATGGCCAGTACGTGAGCGGTCTGTTCATGTACACCGCTGGTGGCGCCGACCAGCCTGCCAAGCTTACTCCCGCTGGTGGCAAGGCTGCTTACACCGGTGAGCTGTTCAGCACCGTGCATATCCCGGCTGATATGAACAGCACGGATGTCGTTGACAATCCTGCTATGACGGTCTCCTGCTACATCTTCGGCGCTGACCAGGGTGATGCCAACAACGCCATCACTCAGGCCAAGGCTTGGGCCGCTGGTCTTAACTCCTAATCCCACCCACCCCATCGAGATCCCGGCCCACCCCCACCCCCATTTCCGGGCCGGGATCTCACCCCCTTATCCGACGATTGGCGAACGGAATGCTCAACAATCTTTCCGACAATCAGAAACGCACCTTGGCGCTTGCCGCCATGGCGTTGCTTGCCCTGGCGTGCCTGTGCGGCACGCTGGCTTTTACCGTGGACATGGTGCCCGCGAGCAACGTCGTGTCGTTTGGCAGCGTGAAGGTACGAGTCTGCGAATTCACCCTCAACGATCAGGGTGAAGAGATCCCGTTTGAGCCCAATGCGCATGGGGACTATCCCGATACCAAGGCCACGGGCTCTGACATTAGTCGCATCGTGCGTGTGGAGAATGCCGGAGCACAGCCCGAGTATGTTCGCGCACGTCTGCGCATGACGTCGGTGGCGACTGACGGTACGACCGCGGATGCCTCGGGCAACGTTGCCTTTAACGTGAGCGCGGGCGAAGGCTCCCCGTGGGTCGATGGCGGCGATGGGTGGTTTTACTATCGCGGCCTTACCGGACGCGGCGGCGTGCTCGATCCCGGCGCCATGACGGAGAGCCTTATGGACTCGCTGCGCTTTGTGGGCGACTACCACGACGCCGCGCGCGGCGGCTCATTCAAGCTCGATATCGACGTTCAGGCCGTGCAGGCCAAAAACCAGCAGGCAAGCGATGCTGTCCTCGACGTGCTTGACGTCGTGGGCTGGCCGGAGGCGAACTAGCCCATGAAGATCAAGAACAGAAACCGAGGTGTGCTCAGCAGGCTGATTGCCGTGGCGGCAATCGCCCTTTGCTGCGTAATGGCGCTGCCGGCGGTGGCGCATGCCGAGGATGTGCCTGAGGGCCAAAAATTCCACATCAAAAGCGCGGCTGAGTTTTTGACGTGCGTGGCGCTTTCGCGCGAGCGCGACACGTCCAATTGGGAGGTCTATCTCGATAACGATATTGAGCTCGATGGTGAGGACATGAAGACCATCGTCTCGAACACGGTCAAGCACCTCTCCTTTGGCAACAAGGAGCATCCCTTTAAGGGCATTTTCGATGGCCAGAACCACACGGTAAAGGGTCTGGACTACGCCAACAATATGTTGGACCCCGAGCGCGACACGGGCTTTTTTGCCGAGACCGATGGCGCCACCATCAAGAACTTCCTGGTCAAGGATGCCAACATTTGGGCTGACTTCCGCGGCGGCATTATCGTGGGCAAGGCGGTCAACACCCGTTTCGAAAACGTCATGGTCATGGAGAGCACCCTGCACGTTACGTGCGCCAACAACATGCTCAACGTTATTACCAACGCAGGTTTTGAGGGTGGATTGATTGCCGGCGAGCTCGACGGCTGCACCCTCTACAACTGCGAGGTCCGTGGTGGCCGCGCCGTTAACAACACAACTTCGGGCGTACAGGCCATTGGCGGCGAGGGCCTGTATATGGCGGCGTTTGCCGGCTACGTTAAAAACTCGACGATTGAGTACTGCCGCGTTACGCCTACGCGCAAAGAGGATGGTTCGATTGCCGATAAGGGCATGACCGACGTTACCAATAAATACGACGTTGCCATTGGCGCCCTGGGCGGCAACAACGTGTATGCCTCGGGCTTTGTGGGCTGCATGGCGGGCGGCGCCAAGATTATCGACTGCTTCTCGACGGCGCAGTGCTACAGCTATGCCGCATCGTACGTGGGCGTCGTCTCCGTAACGCGTGCGTGGACGGGAGGCCTGGCGGGCCGTATTTTAACCGAAGAAGGCAACGAACTCGTTCGCAGCCACTTTGCGGGTGACCTGAGCTCGCGTCAGTACAATCCCATCGCTGTGATTCCCATTATTCAAAACGACGTGAACTTGGGCGGTATTGCTGCACGCGCCAACAAGGACGACGCTACGGTCACCGAGTGCTACTTTAAGCCGAGCGTGAGCCTAAGCGGCAGCAGTCAGGGTACCGCGGCTAAGAAAAAGATTTACGCCCTTGCGGGTGACGGTACGGTATCCGGTGCCGGATTCGGTCCCTGGGACGACGAACGCTACGTCACGCGTGAGCTGTGGGAGCAGCATGATTACGACTTCTGTGCCGGCACCATGCGCTCTACTGCCAATGGGGACGGGCATGCAAACGAATGGGCGATGGACTACAGACTGGAAATTCCCGTGCATGGCCAAAGCGTTAAGGCGACGATTGATTTTCCCGGCGCGGGCACCGCGACCATCGAGGCAACTAAACTTGGTAATGATCAGTCGACTTCGGATCCGTACACCTTTGCCGTGAGCGCCGTGCTGGCGGGAACGGCCCAAGGCTTGGTCCAAGGCGATACGTCGGTGACGTTTAAGCAGGAGACCTCTGCAAAGCCCAAGGGCCTGACCAATGAAAACGGTGGCTACCGCTTTATGGGCTGGTTCCGCGAGCCCAATGTGCACGTGAATCGCATTGGCCAAGACAACAGCTGGTTTGACGGCAAGACCGATGACGCTGCCGTTGAGGCCGGCAAACGCGTTGAGGAGAACGCGAAGCACGAGACAACCTCGATCTACACTGCCGACAACGGTGAGGGGCATGCCGAGAGCGAAGGCTTCAAGGGCAATGACCTCTTTATCGCTTCATACGAGGCGCAGGTGCTGTTCTATAACGTTAAGGGCGAGACGCTCAATTGGGAAGACGGCAAAGCGCATGATAAGTCGAAGGACTGGTATCGCTACGGTGCCGGGCTGACGCCTGCTGCCCCGGTTGATCGCGGCGGCTTGCCGGGCAGCGCAACGTTTATCGGTTGGACCACACAGCCGAACGACGATAAGAGCATGAACGGCGCCTATGCTGCTATTACCTCCACTAAGTTGACCGAGCTTAAGAATGCCGGGGCATTTTATCCTGCCGACAGCGAGATTGCTGTGGTCGGTCCTACCGATTTCTATCCCGTGTACAGCGACTACGCGTCGAACATCATGACGGAGTTTGAAGGTCACGAGCAGGATGCAGCCGAAGATAAAACTCGGCGCGACGGCGTGGGTAGAACTGACGTTAAGGTTGCGACCGCAGAAGATGGCACAAGCGTGTATACCGTGCAGGTGCTCGACGTATCCGACAAAGCTATATCCGAGGACGGCAAGCTGCCCAAGGGCTATCGCTTCCTGGGTTGGTATGAAAACAAGCAAAATGCGGATGGGTCCGTGGTCGAGGTGCGCGTAAGCCGCGATCCCAGCTACACGCTTCCCGCAAGCGTCGATCTGACCGTCCCGCATACCTATACGGCGCGCTTTGAGTACTGCGTGGATTATTACGTCCGCGCGTACGCGAACGATGAATACACGAATTCGGAACTCCTTTGCTCTGTATGGAACGAGTACAAGACACCGTTTAACGACAAGGTTGGTACAAGCTATGTTCGAGAGAATGTGGTGCACTGGGGTTCCAAGCACGTTAATCATGGCGATAAGAATGCCTATAAGGAGGGCTCGTGCGCAGAGGGGTACTACGACAGCAATACGCTAATCGTGGCCCCCATGAGCGCATATTCGCATAACGTGAGAAACGATACGGGGGCGGATACCCTAAAGAATGTCCTTGTGGATACAGATTTCCCAGGTTCTGGAACGTTTGACGAGGAAAAGGTTCTTAATGCGTTGCAGTACACGTTTAAGCCATCTAGCGATCGTTATAGCTTGAAGTTTTGGACGCTTGAGAGAATCGGCGGTCGATGGACATATCTCAATACTCCTGAAAAGAAGAATACCGTAAAGGCTTCAATCAATTTCACTTCGAAATACCGCATGCGTGCGATGGTGACGACGCGTGTCGATTTTTATAAGAAAGATGGCACGGTCTACAAGGAAACGACACGTCGCTACGGGAGCAATTTGCTCCAAAAGAAGAGTGGCGAAGAGGATCCCCAGTACACGTACAAGTATCCATTCATCCATACAGATGAAACGGTTGATAATAATTCCGGCGGGGACAGCGACAATATTACAGATCCCAATCTGACCCTCGAGTCTTCTCCGACCGATGCTGAAATGGCCGTGCGGAATTCTAAGGGCGAGCTGGATCCGAGATATAAGTTCTTGGGTTGGATTTCGACCGCCGAGGTCCAGAAGGGTTCTCCCGTCTGGAACTATATCTACGATGTCGCCAACGACCCCTATGTGACGAGCGATCCGGAAAAGGCGACGCCATACTTGGCGACGGATGACTCCAAGGTCACCCAGTGGCAGGATGCCTATCCCGTGTACGTAAAGTACGACGTTAACTACACCACCAACCTGCACCGCAAGGGCTTTGACGGAACACCAGATATCAATGTTCCTCAATTCAACATTACGCCCGATCTTGTGGTCCAGAAGAACGGTGATGTGGTGGCTACGGTGAGGCCCGACGTTACGACGACGGTGTATGCCGACGGTACCGGTGGCGCCTATCAGCTCAAGAAGCTCGAGATTGAGCTTGAGCTGCCCGACGGATCAGTTGAGGTGCTTAATCCTACGGACGAAGGCAGTAATACCTACTCCTATCAGGTCGACCCCGGCAAGCCCTATACGTTTGTGGCCTACTACACGCCCATCGCGGTGGTGTATCACCTGAACGACACCAAGATCGATGGCAAGCTTGCGCAGGAGGGCGATTCTCTCGGCAGCCTTAAGGACGGCATCCCGCTGCCAACGTATAAGATTGGCGACATCGATGATGCAACGGGTAAATACAATGTGTTCGTCGGCTGGACGGAAACCAAGCCGGCGGCGGGCAGCGGCTATGTCGTTTGGTCGGACGGCCTTCCCATGGTGAATAAGAACACCGTGGTCAAGGCACCCATGGAGCTGTACCCGGTCTACCGTGCCAGCGCGGTCAAGGTCCAATCGAATATCGATACCAATTTGGAGAGCCCCGAGTCCGTGCGCTCGCTTTCGCGCACCGACTCCGGTGATCAGATTTCGTTGGAGGTCAAGGCCGCAGCCGAGGTTGTCGGCAAGAATGGCACCAAGTACGACTTTGTCGGCTGGTCGCGCGATTATGTCAATGACGGGCAGTACACCCTGATGACCGCCGATGAGAAGTATCCCCTCGAAGGCAATGAGCCCTTTGAGAGTGTGACCTACACCGCGATATACAAGATCACACCGTACAAGGTGCGCTATCACGGCGTTGACGGCTCGCCTATCTATACGGCGACGGTCGACTCGGGCGATGAGCGTGCGACGGGCGCGGGCTTCGTTCATGACGTCAATGTTCCCAAGATGGATGAGAGTGGCAACCCGGTCTATGACGACAAGGGCAATCCCGTGATGGAGCAAAAGTCTGTCGCGTACGACGCGGATGCTTATTCCAAGATCGTTGCGCTGCTCGACGAGCGGACGGCGGCTAACGGTGACGTGCGCGAACTCTTCCTGGAGTGGCGTTATGTGCCTGCCGATGGCGTTGCGAAGTCTTGGAATGAGTTTAAGGGCGAGCCGGTCAAGGGAGACATGGATCTGTATCCCGTGACGTATCGCGTGACTGCCAACGATACATCCGTTTCTTCGAACTCCGTAATCATGACCGCGAAGCTCAAGTGGTTGCTCGATCCCACTGCTGCCAACACGGTCGATAGCGGCACCGACGAGGCCCCGTTTAAGGTCTGCTTTGCCGAGCCGTTTATGGGAACGCAGCTGACCGTTACGGTGCTGCAAGCGAGTTACGGTCCCGATAATGCCGAGGGCGGGGTTGCGACATCGCCCGTAAACGGCAAGTTTGTCTCGCTCTATAGCTTGGGCTCGGGCAGCGGTTCGTTTGACCTAGCCAACCGCCTGGAGTTCAAGAAGACGGGCGAAGGCGAGCAGGGCGCCGGCAACGCCGTGTTTAACTTTGACCAGACTCATGCGCTGACGATCGTTAAAAAGACTACCGATGCCAGCGCCAAGGGCCAGACGTTCCGCTTTAAGGTGACGAGAAAGATGTCGAAGGATTCTCCTGCCGAGACGCGCTTGGTCGAAGTGAAGGTCGATAAAACGCAGCAGGAAAACGGTGAAACCTGGTATGTCGGCAGCGTGCAGTTTGCCGCGCCGACGGGTGACTATACCGTCGTGGAAGACACGGCTTGGGCATGGCGCTATCAGGGTGAGCTGAGTACGCCGGGTAAGGCGCCCGGCACGTCTGTCGAGCTGAAGATTTCGTCTGCTTCGAGCGCGGGCGACACAGTGGTCACGTGCGTTAACACGCGTGCGAAGGAAAAATGGGTCGATGGCGGATCGCGTGCCAAGAACGTTTGGGATGACGGCCGGCTGAAGAAGGAGGAGGACTGGGATGACTAAGCGCAAGCAGATCACGGCCCTTCTCGCGGGCATCCTCCTTTTTGCTGGTGTCGCCGGTACCTTTGCATGGCTTTCGGTTACGGGCGTGCTCGTCAACGAGTTTGGCTTTGGCTCGGTGGCACCCTCGGTGGACGAGACCCTCAAAGATAACGTAAAGAGTGACGTCGCGATTACAAACAAGGGCACGGCTCCGGCCTACCTGCGTGTCGCAGTGGATATCTACTGGCAGGACCAGAACGGCGCGCGCCTGTGGGAGGAGCCGGTTGCCGGCACCGACTACACCATTGAGTGGGGCGCTGTGTCCGATGCCTCCGCTACTAACAGCGCCTCGTCTTGGGTTGCTGCGTCTGATGGCTTCTACTACTGGACGTCTTCTGTCGCGCCGATGGGCAAGACGGACGTGCTCATCAAGAGGGTGTCCGAGACGAAAAGGGACGGAAAGAACCTAGTCGTCGACATCTCGACCCAGGCAATTCAGTCCACACCCGACGATGCGGTTAACGACGCATGGAAATGCACGGTAAAAAATGGCGTGCTGGTGCCGCCGTACGGAGGTGCGTAAGTATGGCTTTCCAGATTCGCAAAGATGCTGCGCGTGCCGTATGTTGCGCAATCGCGGCCATTTTCTGCATTGCCGCACTCGTTGCTCCCGCCCACGCGTTTGCCGATACTCCCACGATTGCCTATGACGGCAACGCACGCCAGTTGACGGTCTCGGGAGCGACGGGCACCTCGGGGGAGCCCGACCTGTTTCCCGCCTTTAAGGATCTAATGCCTGGCGATGTGCGCGAGCAGCAGATCGAGATTCGTGCCACAGGCGTAAAGTCCCAGGTGTGCGTATTTGTTCGCGCCGTTGTCGACAACGAGACGGCGAGCCTGTTGTCTCCCATCACCTTAACGGCAACGGTGGGCGATGCGTCCACAGGCTGGCTCCAGACGGGAACGCCGGGCAGCGTATTTGCTCACCCCACTCAGGTTGTCACATTTACGGGCGATGGCAGCACGGTGCTCAACCTGCAGTTGAGTGTTCCGACGTCGGTAGGCAACGAGCTTGCCGACGCGAGCAAGACTATCCGCTGGGAAATCACCGCCGAGGACGATGGCGAAACAATTCCTGCGCAGCCCGCTGGCTCCAAAAAGCCCAGTCTGTTTGGCTTGGCTGCGACGGGCGACAGCACGCTCACGCTGCTTTTGGTGTTGCTGACATTTGCGATCATCGCTTTTATGGCCGCGCTGTTCTTGTCCCGAAGGGATAAACGCTAGGCCCATCTTCTAAATGCAACGCCCTCCCGGGTGGCGGGCACGAAGTTCCCTGCTCTACAGTCCTGCGCAAGACGGAAGCCACATTAAGTGGCTTCCTTTGCGTGCGGAACTCGCGATGAACTTCGTGCCCGCCACCCGGGAGGGCGCCCCTTTATTGATGGAAGGCCTAATAAGCTGATAATTCCATGCCCCAATGTGTCCAGAGTGGGACAGGCTTTCCGGACAAGCCCTCAACCGGAAAGCGCGTCCCAGAATCTAAGCTCAAAACGGGTCGCAGTTTCTCAACTGACTCCCAAGCGGAAACCATGTCCCAGAATCAGCCCTCAAAGCGGGACACGCTTTCCCGACGGGCCGCCAACCGGAAATTGCATCCCGCTCTAGATGCAAATTCCGGGACACGCTTTCCGCGATGCACATGTCAAGCCACGCATCTGCGGTGAGGCGATGGCGGGCGGGCGCAGGGTAACGTCTGTCGCGAGTTCCGCACGCAAAGAAGGCCACTTAATGTGGCCTTCGTCTTGCGCAGGACTGTCCGAGCAGCAGATGTTACCCTGCGCCCGCCCGCCATCGTTGGGGACTGTCCGAGCAGGGAATCTTACATTCCGCGCCGCCCGGGCAGACGAACCGGGATAGACCCGCTACTTGATCTTGGTCGTGCCCGGCGCCAGGTTGGGATCGGTCTCGTTGGCCTCGGTCTGGAAGTGCTCGGTGTAGACGTTCTTGCCGTCGCGGAACATCTCGTAGTACTGCATCTTGGCGTAATCCTCGCGCGCCTTGGTGGCGGCAGCGGCAACGGCGTCATCGCCGGTGACGTTGGAGGAGAGCGCCCAGCGCAGGCTGGCGTCCTCGTAGCCCACGGAGTTGATGGCGGGCAGCGACTCGCGCAGCGTCATGTGCGCTTTCTGGTAGTCGGTCAGCGGTGCGCCGATCAGCTGCATCAGCTGGGTGGACAGGTAGTTGGTGGACAGGTCGTCGACCTCGCTCGTCTGGTTGCAACCGGCAACGTCGTAGTTGGCCCAAATGATGTAGTCAGTCTGCCACAAGCGCTCCTGGTGGGTGGCGTCGTCCTCGTCGGTAAACCACTTGTCGTTGAACTTGGACGGGAAGAACGGCTGGTGGTCGCCCCAGAACACCACGACCACCTTACGGTCGAGCTTGCTCAGGGCGTTGAGGAAGTAGCGCAGCGCCTGGTCGGACTGCTCGATGCACGAGACATACTCGTCGACATCGGACAGCGTGCCGTCCTCGACGGTCTTGGTGTCCAGGTCGGTCGTGTCGATATTCAGATGCATCTGCTTATCGACCGGCAGCAGGCCTGTGTCGTAGCCCGAGTGGTTCTGCATGGTCACGTCGAAGATAAACTGAGGATCGGCGTTCTGGTCGAGCAGCTCAAGAATCTTGTCGTAGGTAGCCTGGTCAGTCACCATACCGCGCAGGGTGTCGGCTCCCTGGAAGTCGTTGATAGACAGGAACTGGTCAAAGCCAAAGTCCTTGTAGACGTTCTCGCGGTTCCAGTTGGTTGCGTGGTTGGGGTGCATGGCCGTGGTGGAATATCCGAGCGACTTGAACTGCTCTGCCAGGTTCCCGGTCGTTTCCATGTTGTAGATGGTGTAGGGGTACACGCCCGAGCCCAGGTTGGCCATGGAGTTGCCGGTCATAAACTCAAACTCGGTATTGGCCGTGCCGCCGCCGTAGGCGCTCACGTAGAGCTTGCCGCGGCTGAGGCAGTTGGACAGGTTCTTAAAGTACTGCGGGCCCTCGTAGCCGGCGCGCATGTTCTGGTAGATGGACAGGTCCGAGAAGGTCTCGTTCATGATGGCGATGACCGTGGGCTTCTCGCTGTCGAACTGCTCCTTTGCGGCGGCGCGCTCGTCACTCTTAGCGGCATCGGACTTGTCGTAGGCCTTGGCGTACTTTTTGAGCGTGGCCTTGGCATCGTCGACGGAGTAGTCGGCGGGTTTGGGCGGCTTGATGGACTGTGCCGCACTAATAAAGGCAGGCAGGTAGCCCTCGCGCCAGTAGCTCTCGAGCGGGCGCCAGGTGTAGACGGTGATGCCGAGGGTGTTGTAGTAGTCGATAAGCGTGACATGCGCGGTCACACCGCCCAGGCACAGCACCGCCACGAGCAGGTTGGTGAGCAGCATGCGCTTAGCGTTGGCGGCACCCTTCTGACGGTGCGGCGCCACCAGGCCGGCGTACTCGCACAGCAGCATGGCGATGGCGGTAAAGCCCATGGACAGCACGCAGAACAGCGAGATCGAGAAGGTGTAGCCGTTGCCGGCGACCGCGGCGGCGGTGGAGATGGCCGAAAGGTCGCCCGGCTGGATGGGCATGGATTTAAACGTGATGACAAAGAACTCGGCAATGCCCAGGACAAAGAGGGCAAAGGCCAGGACCGCGGGAGCTGCGCCGTGGCGCTGGAACAGGAAGAACAGGCCGACCATGAGCGTGGTGATGATGGCCCACTCGAGCAGGATGCACAGGGGGTAGACCCAGGTAAAGTCGTGGTTGGACGAGACCTCCATGCCCAGCAGCGCAAAGACGCCGGCGAGCAGCAGGCACAGGACGGCGGCGACGAGCGGTTTGCCCACAAAGGCGCCGCGCAGGCGGGCGAGCTTGCCGGTGGGGGCGGGGGCATCGGTAGCAGCGAACGCAAAGACGCGCGGGGTGATGCGGTCGCGGGCGATGCTGGCCCAAGCGCATCCGGTGAGGATGGCGTTGGTCAGGATGAGCATCACGAAGGCGAGCGGCTCGTTTTGCGCAACGAGGCCAATAGCGCCCCAAATGGTCAAAAAGAGCTGGAACAGGCCGAAGGCGACGCTCCAGGCGAAGGCGCCCTTGGCAACGGTGCCCGACTGAGTGCGAATGGCCTTGGCCTCGCGCAAAACAAGGTAGACGGTCGCCGCAAGACCGACAAGCGAGATGGCGGCAGCGAACATGCTGAGACTCCTCACAAACTTAAAACCTACGAAAGCGGGGGTTTACCCGATTGTTACCTAAATATGCGCTGCATTTGCGGGCTGCGCACAACAACCAGCCATATTAACGCGCATGTGCGGCGGTGTGGCGCAATGTAGTGGCGACCTGCGCGATAATGGACGGGAATTACACGGAAACGTAAAGGCTTCTTAAAGAATTGGCGAGGATAGAGCTATGGGCGAGCAGGTTTGTATGACGGGTGCCGAGTACTGCGGCGGAGCTGCGGGCGTGGATACGAACGGCTATCCGGTCGAGACTACGGGTAATGCGGTGCTGGACATCTTGGAGCATCGCTCGTCTACGCGTGCCTTCGCGCGCGATGACGACGGTCGCCCCGTGGCGGTGACCGACGAGCAGCAGGCAGCGATTCTGCACGCGGCGAGCCGTGCGCCGTCGGCAGGCGCCATGATGATGTATTCCATCGTAAGCATTCGCGAGCAGGCTACGCTCGACCGCCTGGCCGACCTGTGCGACCACCAGCCCATGATCGCCAAGGCGCCCTGGGCACTCATATTTGTGGTCGATTATGCTAAGTGGATCGATCTGTTTGAGCACGTGGGCTGCTTTGAGCCCGAGTTTGTAGAGCGCACGGGTAAGGCGCCCCGCCGCGCGCCGGGTTTGGGCGACTTTGCCATCGCGGCCCAGGACGCCGTGATCGCCGCGCAAAACGCCGTGGTTGCCGCCGAGGCCCTGGGCCTGGGGAGCTGCTATATCGGTGATATCGTCGAGAATGCCGAGGAAGTTGCCGAGCTGCTCGATCTGCCGCCCTATACCATGCCGTTGTCGATGCTCATCATCGGCACGCCCCGTAAGGAGCGTCCGGCCATTGCGCATCCCGTGGTGAACCTGGTGCACGAGGAGCGCTACTGCCGTGCCGATACCGCGACCATGGATGCGCAGGTGGCCGAGATGGACGCGATGTTCCGTCCGCATGCCCGCGAGGTGGGGGAGCGCGTCGTGGACATCTATACCCGCAAGCACACGAGTCCCTTTATGGCCGAGATGAGCCGCTCCATGGAGTGGTGGTTCAAAAATTGGCTTGGAAAATGACGAATCTGACAAAGGGACAGTCCCTTTGTCACATTCCATATCGCCGAGATGGCTTAAAGGCCGTATAAATGTTTATCTAGCTGGGAAAACAGTGCCATTCAAACATGGGCCGATTACCTATAATTCCTTCGAACATTAAAGTTGGGAGGAAACCGGCTTATGGAACAAAAGGCCAAGGAGGCAGCCTCGCACGCTGCGATTCCTGTGAGCATCTCGGCGATGCTCGTCACGCTGGGCGTGGTGTACGGCGATATCGGCACCAGCCCTATGTATGTAACCAAGGCGCTCGTTGCCGGCAACGGCGGCATCGGAAGCGTCACGGAGGAGTTCGTGCTCGGCGCGCTCTCCCTTGTCGTGTGGACGGTCACGTTGCTGACCACCATCAAGTATGTGCTCATCTCGCTGCGCGCCGATAACCATGGTGAGGGTGGCATCTTTGCCCTGTACAGCCTGGTCAAGCGCTGCGGCAAGTGGCTTATCATCCCCGCCATGCTGGGCGGCGCCGCGCTGCTCGCCGACGGCATCCTGACGCCGGCCGTTACCGTTACCACGGCCATCGAGGGCCTGCGCACCATCCCGGCGGTCCATGCCGTGCTGGGCGATGACCAGGGCCGCGTCGTCGCCATTACGCTCGCCATCATCATCGTGCTCTTCTTGGTACAGCGCATCGGTACGGCCAAGATCGGTCACGCCTTTGGCCCCATCATGACGCTGTGGTTCCTGTTCCTGGGCGGCACGGGTCTGTTCTTTGTCTTCCAGCACCCCGCCGTGCTGCTGTGCCTCAACCCGGTGCGCGGCATCGCCTTTTTGCTGAGCCCCAACAACCACGCGGGCATCATGATTCTGGGCAGCTGCTTCCTCGCCACCACCGGTGCCGAGGCGCTCTACTCCGACATGGGCCACGTCGGCCGCGGCAACATCTACGCTACCTGGCCGTTCGTTAAGTGCTGCCTGCTGCTGTCCTATATGGGCCAGGGCGCTTGGCTTATGAACAACGCTGCCAACCCCGAGCTCATGGGCATTGCCGACCTCAACCCGTTCTACCAGATGCTCGCCCCGGGCCTGCGCCCGTTTGCCGTCGGCCTTTCCACCGTCGCGGCCATCATTGCCTCGCAGGCGCTCATCACCGGCGCATTCTCGCTGGTGTCCGAGGCCAGCCGCCTGGACCTCATGCCGCACATGCAGGTCTTCTATCCTGCCGAGACCAAGGGCCAGCTCTATATTCCCATGGTCAACAACGTCATGCTTGTGGGCTGCGTCGTCGTGGTGCTGTTGTTCCAGAGCTCGGCGCACATGGAGGCCGCCTACGGCTTGGCGATTACCCTGACCATGATGTGCACGACGCTGCTGCTCTTCTTCTACTTGCATGTTGATCGCGGCCTTAAGGTCGCCCCGTATATCTTCGTTGCGTTCTTCCTTATGCTCGAGGGCTTCTTCTTTGTGAGTTCGCTCACCAAGTTCTTCCACGGCGGCTACTTCACCATCCTTATGGCTGCACTCATCATGGGCGTTATGGTGTGCTGGTACAACGGCACGGCGGTCGAGCAGCGTCAGTTTACGCTGCTGCCGCTGCGCAGCTATCTGCCACAGCTCAAGCGCCTGCGCGACGACGACCGTTACGAGCGCCTGAGTGACAACATCGTGTATCTGACCAAGGACACCCATACCGACTATATCGACCGCGACATCGTCTACTCGATTCTGGACAAGCATCCCAAGCGTGCCCGCGCCTGGTGGTTTGTGAATGTCGAGACCATGGACGAACCGCACACCTTTGCCTATTCGGTCGAGACGTTTGGCACCGACTACGTGTTCCGCGTGCATCTGTACCTGGGCTACAAGGTTAACCAGCGCGTGAACGCCTACCTGCGCCAGGTTGTTCAGGATCTGGCCGCAACGGGCGAGCTGCCGCCGCAGATGCACGACTACTCGGTCTACAAGGATCCGGGCAACATCGGCACGTTCAAGTTCGTCATGATCCGCAAGCTCCTTGCGCCCGAGAGTGACGTGGAGCCGAGTGAGCGTACGGCCATCACGCTCAAGTACATCATCCGCCGCTTTGCCGGTACGCCGGCGCGCTGGTATGGCCTGGAGAACTCCAACGTGAGCTTTGAGTATGTGCCGCTGTTCACCAAGTTCAAGGCTGTGAACAAGATGCAGCGCCTGGCCCCCAACGAGCGTCCGTAGACGCCGACAGGCTGCATGGAGCTGGTTTTCGATGGATAAGCATGGGGCCGGGGAGGTAAACATGGCTACAAAGGCGCTCGATGGCCGTGAGGCGGTGGTCGAAATGGTGCGTGAGGCGCGCGTCGACGCCGCCGAAGATCGGTTCTTTACGAATCGGACCAACATGGACATGGCTGATCGCGTGATTTCGGTCGTGGCACTGGTGTTTGTCGCGGCGTGCGTGTGCGCACTGCTCGCGCACGTGCTGTTTGTCTAACGACCGCAGACCGCAAAGGTTATACACTTGGAACCACCGCAAGGGAAAACCACCACAAAGGTGCCTGTCCCCTTTGTGGTGGTTTTTGTTTTTGAGAGAGGGGCGGGGCGCTGATGGACGTCCGTACGGACGGCGATATTGCCGATAACTTTTGGTGGCGGCGCACAACGCTGACGCACCGCACTACTCTGTATGACGCCTGCGTATCGGCGGGGCTGCTGGTCGCAGCGACGATTGTGGGCGCGCTGCTCGACCATCCGGGTCTCGCGCCGAGCATCATGATCGTCTATGTGCTTGCCGTGCAGCTGTGTGCCTTTTTCACCTGGAGCCGCCTGTATTGCCTGTTGAGCTCGGCTGCCGCCGTGGCGCTCTACAACTTCTTGTTTGTCGACCCGCGCTACTCGCTGTCGCTTATCGACCGCGGCTATCCCGGCATGTTCTTCATCATGTTTGTGGTCTCGCTTGTGTCGAGCTCGATTGCCTTGGCCCTGCGTCGCGCTTTGGCACAGGCTGCCGCCAGCGACCGCCGCACGCATATGGTGCTCGAGACCAATCGCATGTTGCAGCGCTGCGCCGACGAGCAGCAGATCGTTCACGCCATGGCCACGCAGCTGGCGCGTCTTTCGGGCTGTCCGGTCGTGTGGTACAGCGCCGACGCCGAGGGCGATGACCTGCTGCCGCGTGCGACATACACGGCCGTGGGCGATGCCGCGCCGGTGCACGAGCTGGCGCCGCAGATGCCACCGCGGCTCTCGGCGTCCGCCTATGTGGGAACGCCGCTCGATGCTACGTTCGGCGGCTCGGCGTTTTATGGCATCTACCTGACGGTTCGCACAGGCGACGGCTTCGCGCGCTCGGGCGACCCCGCCTCGGTGGTGGGCGTGCTGGCTATCGTTGCCGAGCCCGACGTGCTGACGCACGAGGAGCGGACACTTGCCGATGCTATCGTGAGCGAAGGCGAGCTGGCGCTCGATCGCGCCCGCGCCATGGAGGCCCGCGAGGAGGCGGCGGTGCTTGCCAAAAATGAGCAGCTGCGCGCCAACCTGCTGCGCTCCATCTCGCACGACCTGCGCACGCCGCTCACCAGTATTTCGGGTAATGCCGATGTGCTGCTCGACCAGGGCTCGACCGGCACCGCCGTGCTCGACGCCCAAACGCGCCGCGGCCTGCTCTTGTCCATTCGCTCGGATGCGCAATGGCTCAACGCCACCGTCGAGAACCTGCTCGCCATCACCAAGCTCGAGGGCGGCGGTATGCGCCTGTCGACCACGCTCGAGCTCATGGACGATATCGTCGAGGAGGCGCTGCGCCACGTGAACCCTGCCGTGCGCGAGCATGACCTTAAGGTGGTGGCGTGCGATGAGCCGGCGCTCGTCAACGTCGATGCGCGCCTGATGGTGCAGCTGGTGGTCAATCTGGTGAACAACGCCATCACCTATACGCCCGCAGGCTCGCATATCATGATTTCGATTAGCGTCGACGATGGACGCGTGGCGTGCTCGGTGGCCGATGACGGCCCGGGCATTGCGCCCGAGGACCGCGAGCGGATCTTTGAGTCGTTCTACACCGCCAACCACGGTCTTGCCGACAGCCATCGCAGCGTGGGTCTGGGTCTTTCGCTCTGCCGCTCCATTGCGCTGGCGCATGGCGGTAGCATAGAGGTTGCCGCGGCGGACCCGCACGGCTCGGTCTTTACGATTGAGCTTCCCGTCGCCGACGTTTCGTTTGATAAGGAGTAGCGCTGTGCCGAACTCTGCCGTAAAACCGCTCATCTTGGTCGTTGAGGACGATCCCGCCGTCCGCAACCTTATTGTTGCCGCGCTCGAGGCGCACGGCTTGCGTCATATGGCCGTGGAGACCGCCCATGCCGCCATCGCCGCCGCCTCATCGCAGGCACCGAGCATTGTGCTGCTCGATCTGGGCCTGCCCGATATGGACGGCGTCAAGGTGGTGGAGTCGGTGCGCGCATGGTCGGGCATGCCGATTATCGTGGTCTCGGCGCGCAGCGAGGATGCGGACAAAATCCGCGCGCTCGATGCCGGTGCCGACGACTATCTGACCAAGCCGTTTTCGGTCGAGGAACTGCTTGCACGCATTCGCACGACGCTCAGGCGCCTTTCGTATGCGCAAACGGGTGGCGTTGCCTCCGAGGGCTCGTTCGATACCGGTGAGCTGCATATCGACTTTGATGCCGGCATTGCCACGATGGATGGCGAGGAGCTGCATCTGACGCCGATTGAGTACAAGCTCTTGTGCCTGCTGGCGCATAACGCCGACAAGGTACTAACGCACCAGTTTATCCTGCACGAGATTTGGGGCACGGCAACTAAGAGCGACCTGGCGAGCCTGCGCGTCTTTATGGGCACGCTGCGCAAGAAGATCGAGTCCGACCCCGCGCATCCGCGCTATATCCAGACGCACGTGGGTATCGGCTATCGCCTGGTCACCCAAGGCTAGATCGCCAACCACCATCCCAATATGAGTTGCGGTGAAATACGGTCTAAATTTGCCTAATTCCAGGCAAAGCAGTCCGTATTCCACCGCAACTTTGTTATTTGCCCTTGGGTTTGCTGGCGTAGAACTTCTTCTTTTTGAGCTTGCCGGCGGGGGAGGGCTTGCCGTTGCCGCGCGGCCCGCTTTCGCCGTGCGGCCTGTCGTTACCGGCGTGCGCGTGGCCAGGCACTGCCGCGCGAGGCTTGCGGGCCCCGGGGTTGCGCAGCTCCTCGACACGCTCGGCAATCTCCTCGGCGCTAAAGCCGACCTCGGCCATGGCGTCCTCAATGGGCAGGCGGCGCACGATATAGCAGTGGTGCACCTTCTGGTTGCGCGCGAAGTCCTCGGGGATGGTCTGCGCCGTAATGTCCTCCAGCACGACGCCCGCGCGTGCGAGCTTGCGCGTTTCGGGGCGAAAGCCGCGCAGGTTGCAGCTAAAGATGGCATGTCCGCCCTGTGCGAGCAGGCGAGATACGCCGGCCAAAAGCTCAACATGGTCGCGCTGGACATCCCAGGTGCGGCGGCCCATCTTGGACGAGTTCGAAAACGTGGGCGGGTCGACAAAAATCAGGTCCCAGCGGTTGCGCGTCTGGCGCTGGTCGCGAATCCAGGCGAGCACGTCGTCGCGCACAAAATGATGCTGCGGACCAACAAAGCCGTTCTGGCGCATATTGCGCTCGGCCCAGTCCAGGTAGGTGTTGGAAAGGTCGACTGTCACGGTTTCCTCGACGCCGCCGTCGGCCGCATAGCAGGTGGCGGTGCCGGTGTAGGCGAACAGGTTGAGGAAGCGGCGCGCCTGTTTGGCGTGCTCGCGCACCAGGTTGCGGGTGACGCGGTGATCCAGGAAGATGCCGACGTCCAGGTAGTCGTCAAAGTTGACGGCAAAGGTAAGGCCGCCCTCTTCGATGAGCGGCAGGCGACGGCGTGCGATATTGGCGCGCTCGCCCGGGCCGCCCTTGCCGGCGCCCTGCTTGCCGTACTGCGAGCCGCCGCGCGAACGCATGCGGGCCTTGGCGTGCACATGCTCGGCCGGAACATCAAGGATACGCGGCGCGATGGCCAGAATGTCGAGCATACGGGCCTGGGCCAGCGCGGGATCGATAGTCTTGGGCGCGGCGTATTCGGCGATGACGAGCCAGCGGCCCGGCGTCTGCGGGCAACCCTCGTACAGGTCGATGGCAGCGGAGTAGTCGGGCAGGTCGGCATCGTAGACGCGATAGCAGCTCACGCCCTCGCGCTTGGCCCACTTGCGGCGCAGACGGGCATTCTTGCGCAGGCGGTTGGCGAACTGCTCGGACTCCGGGATGAGCACGGGCAGCGGCTTGCCGTCGCCCAAGTCGAGCGTGGCGGCAGGTTCGGGCATGGAGGAAGCGGCGGCTTCGTCGTTGGCTTCGTTGGCATCCGCAACCTCGGCCTCGGCATCCGCGCTGGTCGCAGCCTCAAACGCTGCAGCGGCGTGGTCGAGTGAGGGCCAAACCTCAAGAGCCGCCTCCTCGTTATTGGGCATGACGGCGATCGAGCGCTCGGGCTCGGCGTGGAGCGCGCGGGCCAGCAAGCCGTCGCGGGTGAGAGCGGCGACCGGCGCCGAAGCGAGCTCGGGGGCGCGGCGCAGCTCGCCGATGAGCGTCATGGCATCGTGCATGAGCGAAAGCGGGGTCTCGGTCGTGTCCGCGACCAGGGCGGCACCGGCGACGGCGCCCGCATGGTCCAGCACGGTGGCGGGCTTGGCGGCACAAAAGTCGACAAAACGCTTGTAGCCGGCGCACTTGACCATGCGCTCGGCAGTCTTGCGGGCGGCGGGGTCGATGTCTACGGCCACGATGCGCGCCTGGCGCTCGCGCGCTGCCGCCTCGCGCTCGCGCGCCTCGGCAAGCAGCTGCTCCCACAGAGCGGCGTCGTGCAGCTGCCAGCCCTCAAAGCCCCAGCGCTCGCGTGCGGCGCCCGGGGCGCGGTCGGTCAGAATGTTCACGGCCTCCAGCAGCAGACCGCCGCCGGCGCACGAGGCATCGATCAGCGTGGGAAGGGCTTCGTTTTCGTAATCGTCGGCCGTCAGCTCGCGCTCGCATAGTGCGGTCCAGCCGACCTGCGCCAGCACCAGGGCGGCGTAGTCGGGGCGCAACACGTGTGCGCCCTCGCCGGCACGAGTCGCAGCGGGCGGCAGACGCTTGAACAGCGGGTCGCCCGAAAGGTCCAGGCTGATGCTCGCGCGGCGCTGACGCAGCGAAAGCAACAGGTGAACATCGGGGTCGGCGGCATCGACGTCGGCGCGACGGCCCGTGGTCTCGGCCAGACGGTCGCACAGCGCGTCTTTGGCGCGCAGGGCCGAGAAGCGCGTGTTGCGCAGCTGCTCGGTCACGCCGCGGGCGGTGATGGCGATGGTGGCGCCGGGGCGGATGATGGTCTCCCAGGCGATGTCGTAAACGCTATCGTACAGTTCATCGGCATCCTGCGCCTCAAAGCGCCCGAGTACCACGAACACACGGCTCGCCAAGCGCGACCACAGACAGGCGCGGTAGCCTTCTTCGAGCTCGCCCTCAAATGTAGCGCGGCCCTTCAGCCGGCGAACATGCGAAAGCCCGAGGCGTTTAAGCTCATCGGCGAGTGCGGACTCAAAGCCCTCGGGGCAGCTTGCGTAAAATTCCATGGGTGACCTCTCTGGTTGCGTCGCTCCATTATATGATGGATACTTCGTTTACTCTCGCCCCCGAAAGGAACCCATATGATTGATGCGTGCCCCGATTCCGCCGTGCTCTTTTTTGACGTGGACGGCACGCTGACGTCGTTCGATCCCGACAACATGACCGACAAGGACTTTTCGGCGGTTCACCCCTCGCAGGCGGTCGTCGAGGCGTTTCATCGTCTGCGCGACGCGGGACACCATGCATTTATCTGCACGGGTCGTCCCTTGTGGCTGATTGCCGATGGCCTGCGCGCGCTGAACCCGGCGGGTGTCGTTGCCATGGCGGGGGCGACGCTCGAGGTCGAGGGCCGCGTGGTGCATGAGGACTGCTTTGACGAGGACGTTGTCGAGGAGCTTGCACGCCGTATGGCCGCGGCAGGGATTGAGGCCTTTTTCGAGACCAACGTGGCTACTTTTGCCCTGGAGCCTGTGGGCGTTGAGCAGTCGTCTCTGATCGGCACTTCTGTGGTGCACAGCGCCGAGGAGATGCGCGTCGACGGCAGTCTGCGCGTGGGCAAGGTATGCCTCAGTGTGCCCAGTTTGGCTCGCGTAGCCGGCGATGACGGCTTTATCGATCGCGAGTTTGAGCTGTGCAACACCGGTGGTCAAAATCGCGAGCTGAGCCCCAAGGGCATTGACAAGGGCGTGGGCGTGGCGCGAGCACTGGCGTATCTGGGCCGCGAGGGAAATGCGCGCACCTTTGGCTTTGGCGATTCGGGTAACGACCTGGGCATGCTCGCTGCGGTCGAGACGGCCGTGGCCATGGGCAACGCCATGCCCGAGGTCAAGGCACTCGCCGACTACGTGACCGACGATGTCGCACACGACGGTACCGTCACAGCGATGCGTCACTTTGGGTTGATCTAGAGCTGCGCGCGTCCCAGGCACCGCATCTCGCCGTTCAAGCCGTCGCTCGCGTACCAAAGTACGCGTCGCTCCTTTTTCACGGCGACCTGCGGCACCTGGAACACGCTCGCTGACGTTTGCTCAAACTGAGGCTTTCTTCTTTTGTATGCTCAATCGATTTATCAATCCAAACACTGAGGTGTTTATACCGTTCGCCGAGAAGATAAAACCCGCAGCTCATGCCTTGATAAACATAGGTAAAGTGTTTAGCAGCTTACCGGCCGTATGCAGACGAAAGGAATCAGGCAGATGGCAATCAAGGTGTTCGCTGACGGTGCAAACCTCGAGGGCATGCTCGACATGTACGAGAACGGCAACGTTCAGGGTTTCACGACCAACCCGTCCCTTATGAAGAAGGGCGGCGTGACGGATTACCGCGCGTTTGCCAAGGAGGTCCTGGCCCACATCACCGATGTGTCTGTGTCGTTTGAGGTCTTTGCCGACGACGTCGAGACCATGGAGGTCGAGGCTCGCGAGATCGCCACCTGGGCCGAGAACGTCTACGTCAAGATTCCGTGCGTGACCACCAAGGGCGAGTCCACCGCCGAGCTGGTCCGCAAGCTTTCGGCCGACGGCATCAAGGTTAACGTCACCACCATCTTTACGCCCGAGCAGGTCGACGAGATGGTCGAGGCCGTTGACGCCGAGACGCCGTCTATCATCTCGCTTTTTGCCGGCCGTATCGCCGATACCGGCGTCGACCCCATTCCGTTTATGACGGAGTCGGTCAAGAAGGCCGCCGCCAAGCCCAACTGCGAGGTCCTGTGGGCGTCCACGCGTGAGCTCATCAACATTTACCAGGCGGAAGGATGCGGTTGCCAGATCATCACGGTGCCCAACAGCATCCTGGCCAAGCGCAAGAACATCGGCCGCGACCCGTACGAGGTCTCGCTCGATACCGTGCGCGGTTTTGCCAAAGATATCGCCTCGCTCGGCTTCCATATCCTGCCGTAACGCGAACACTGGCTGCGCCGCGGGTTGTTCGCCCCGGCCTTTCCTTTCCCTATCGCTCACGCGCTTCGCGAGGGTCGCGCTAGGCAAAGGAAAGGCTGGGGCTGCCGACACGAGCTTGCAAGTAGGTTGGTGATTGGCTTCCATATCCTGCCGTGGACAAAGGTACCCCCGCCTGCGCCGTGCAAAATTGAGAATATTCAGCAAGGTAAAGGTTTTTACCAACTGGTTGAAGCACGGACAGCCCCCGTTTTGGCTCTGATGATGCTAAAACGGGGGCTGTTTTTGACTATATTGCCTCTGAGGGGCGTTCGGAGCGGCAGAAATTGCAGAATACTCGCGATTTTGCACGCCGCTGTAGGGGGTACCCTTGCTTTAGGTGGTCTACTTCCCCTGCACCATGGTGAGCGAGATCTTCTTGCGGTCGCGATCGACCTTCTCGACCCACACCTTTACCGTGTCGCCGACGCGCACGACATCACTCGGGTGCTTGACGAAGCGGTTGGCCAGTTTGGAGATGTGCACGAGGCCGTCCTGGTGCACGCCCACGTCGACGAAGGCACCAAAGTCGACGACGTTGCGCACCGTGCCCTTGAGCTCCATGCCGGGCTCCAGGTCGTCGATGGAAAGTGCCGAGCGGCTAAAGACCACCTCGGGCGCGTCGTCGCGCGGGTCGCGACCGGGCTTCTTGAGCTCGTTGACAATGTCGATGAGCGTCAGGGTGCCGCAGTCCAGGTCGCTTGCCAGCGCCGAGATGCTGCCCAGACGGCGCTCAATGTCGGGCACGCCGCCGCGGCTGAGCTCGCTGGCTTTAACGCCTGCGCGTTCCAGGACGGACGTGGCCACCTCGTAGCTCTCGGGGTGGACGCTTGTCGCGTCGAGCGGGTTCTTGCCACCGCTGATGCGCAGGAAGCCCGCGGCGTTGAGATATGTCTTGGGTCCCAGCTTGGGGACCTTCTTAAGCTGGCGGCGATCGGTAAAGGCGCCGTTTTCCTCGCGGTAGGCCACGATGTTTTTGGCCACGCTCGGCGTGATGCCCGACACGTAGCCCAGCAGGCTCGCGCTCGCGGTGTTGACGTCGACGCCCACGCGGTTGACGACGTCCTCCACCACGTGGCCCAGGGTGCGTGAAAGCTCGGCCTGGTCAAGGTCGTGCTGGTACTGGCCAACGCCGATGGACTGGGGCGGAATCTTGACGAGCTCTGCCAGCGGGTCTTGCAGGCGACGGCCCAGGCTCATGGCGCCACGCACGGTGACGTCCAGGTCGGGGTATTCCTGGCTGGCGAGCTCGGAGGCGGAGTACACCGACGCGCCGGCCTCGTTGACGATGGTGTATCGCAGCCCAGGCGCCTGCTCGGCGATGAACTCCGAGACGACTTCCTCGGTCTCACGGCTGGCGGTGCCGTTGCCGATGACGATGGTGTTGACGTCGTCCTTCTTGACGAGGCGGGCGAGCTCGCGCTTAGTGCCGGCGACGTCGTGGCGCGGTTTGGTGGGGTAGACCACGCCGTGGTCGAGCAGCTTGCCGGTCTCGTCCATGACGGCGACCTTGCAGCCGGTGCGGTAGCCCGGGTCGAGCGCGAGCACGCGGGCGCCTCGCACGGGGCGTGCCGAGAGCAGACCCTCGAGATTCTTGGCAAAGACGTTGATGGCCTCGGTCTGGGCGCGAACGGTGAGTTTGGCGCGGGCCTCGCGCTCCAGCGAGGGGGCCATGAGGCGCTTGTAGCCGTCGGCGATGGCGGCATCGAAGATGGGAGCAAACACGCCCTGACGGCGGGGCCAACGGCTGCCGAGGCGTGCCGTGGCGGCAGCGCCGTCGACGTTTACGCGCACGCGGAGCTTGCCCTCGCGCTCACCGCGGTCGATAGCCAGCACGCGGTGGTTGGGTATACGGCGCAGTGGCTCGTCATAGCTGTAGTACGGCTCGTAGGGAGTCTTCTCGGTGGGATCGGTGGCCTCGACGACGATATCGGCGGTGTTTTGCGTAAAGGCGCGCAGGTCGGCGACGTTCTCGGGGTCCTCGGCTACCGTCTCAGCCACGATGTCCGCTGCGCCGGCAAGCGCCTTCTCGGGCGTGTCGAAGCCGGCTTCCTCGTTGACGTATGCCGCGGCGGCGTCGAGCGCGCTGCCCTTGGCGGATGCCTGCATGATGATCATGTTAGCAAGCGGCTCCAGGCCGGCTTCGCGGGCCTTCTGCGCGCGGGTCATGCGCTTTTTTCGGTAGGGCTTGTAGAGGTCCTCGACACGCTGGAGCTGCGTGGCCTCGCGAATCTGCTGCTCGAGCTCGGGCGTGAGTTTGCCCTGGGCGTCGATGAGCAGGATGACGTCCTCCTTGCGCTGCTCAAGATTGCGCAGGTAGGACAGGCGCTCGTCGAGTGCGCGCAGGGCAACGTCGTCCATGCCGCCCGTTGCTTCCTTGCGGTAGCGTGAGATAAAGGGGATGGTGTTGCCCTCGTCGATGAGCTTGACGGCTGCCTCGATGTTGTCAGCCTTAAGGTTGAGCTCGCGGGCGAGCTGGGCGATAAGATCCATGGGACTCCTTGCGTTTGAGGTGCGTTTGCAGCACAGAGCTACCAAGGATACCACCCGTCCTAAAAGACTGTTTTGGGGCTGCGCCATGAAAACGGCCCATCTACTACGTTTGAACCGTATAGGTCGACCATGCCTGGGTTTTCCGAAAATCGGCAAGCCGTCTACCTGCGGTTTTTATTTCGCGAAATTCGGTATGGTTGAGGGTAATCGGTTAAACGTAGTAGATAGGCGCATTTCGTGGCAAACGAATCAAGCCGAGGTACAAGATAGCCCCCGCCCCAGAAAAATCGTCGGCAAGGTAGCAAAATGCCCCGCGGGCAGGAGGCTGCTCGCGGGGCAAAGAAGAGGGGCTTATTGGTGGCGGACCGAGGGGCTCGGCATGGGGCTTCTGCCGCGGTCGCTCTTAAGGCATTACAGCTCGACGAGCTGGCCGGTCTCGGCGGCCTCCTTGATGGCGTTGAGAAGCGTGAGCGTCTTGACGTTATCGGCGGGGGTCACGACGGGCTCGACCTCGCGGCGGACGACCTTCACAAAGTGCTTGAGCTGCATCTTGTGCGGCAGTGCCGGGTCCACGGCCGGAATCTCCATCTGCAGCGGCTTGTGCCAGTTAGAGGCGCCGTCGTAGGAGAACTGGTGCAGGCGGGGCAGCGACAGGGCGCCTAGGGTTCCGCCGATAAAGTAGGCGTCGGCGTCGAAGGGGCGGTACTGCGGATCCTCGCGAGCGGTTGCCTCCCAGTTCCAGGGGCTGGCGGTGGCGTCGGAGATGGTCATGCTCGCGAGCGCGCCATCGGCAAAACGGACGTTGACCACGGCGGAGTCCTCGGTCTCAAAACCGCGGGCGGCGCTGGACTGCATGCCCTGGACGGCAACGGGCTCGCCCAGCAGGTAACGGAGCAGGTCGACGTCGTGCACCAGGTTGACCAGGATCGGGCCGGCACCCTTCTTGCGGCGCCACTCGACATCGAAGTACTCGTCGTTCTTATAGATCATATAGTGGAAGCTCGATACGGTGAGCTTGCCCAGTTCGCCGGACTCGATGATCTCCTTGGCCTTGTTGACGAAGGGGTTGTGGCGACGGTGCTGGCCCACGAGCACGGGCACGCCGGCGGTCTCGGCCTCGGCGGCGAAGGCCTGAGCATCCTCGAGGTCGTTGGAGATCGGCTTTTCGACCAGCGGCACGATGTTGCGCTTGATGGCCTCGCGGGCAACGCCCAGATGCAGGTCGTTGGGGGTGGCGATAATGACGGCCTCGGGCTTGACCTCGTCCATCATCTGGGCGGGATCGGTATAAAACGGCACGCCGGCGGCCTCGGCCGTGGCGCGGGCGCCCTCAAAGGCGTCAGCGATGGCGACGAGCTCGGCCTCGGGCTCCTCGGTGACAAAGCGGATGTGGTTGCGGCCCATGGCGCCGGCGCCGATAACGGCAATGCGGACGGGGTTGAGCTCAGACATTTCGACTCCTTAATACTGGTGACCGGTGGAATGCGACAAAGGGGCTGTCCCTTTGTCGCATCGGTAAAACTAGGCGGACTTCTTCTTGCTGTCGGAGACCATCATGTAGACGGTGAGCACGACGGCGATGGCGGCGATCACAATGGCGCCGTAGAAGGACTGCTGGTAGGCGGCGCTGCCGGCCTCGGCGTGATACAGCACGGCGGTGATGGGCTGGCTGATCCAGGTGGAAGCGGCATAACCCAAAAACATGATGCCGTAGTTGACGCCGATGTTGCTGGTGCCGAAGGCGCCACCGGTGAGCGGCGGGTAGATGACGAGCAGGGCGCCAAAGCTAAAGCCGAGCAGGGCGAGCGCCACAAAGAACATGCTCTGCGTAAAGCTCATCGACATGATGACGAGGGCGACGATGGTGACGACAAGGCTGATGAGCAGCGACTTATAGGCGCCGAGCTTGTCGATGATCTGGCCAAAGAACAGACGGCCAACCAGGTTGGCGCAGGTGTTGACGGAGACCACCACGCCGCCGAGGGCGACGGCAGCGGCGCTCGTGGGGTCGGCGAAGAGCTGGACGGCGGCGATGGAGGCAACCTTGCCCACGAGCAGGGTGCCCGCGGTGGCGGCAAAGGCGAAGGTGACGATGAGGACCCAGAAGCGCGGGGTCTTGACCATCTCGCCCGGGGTGAGGTCACCGAAGGTGCCGGCGTGCGCGCCGCCCTTGGGGGCCTCGAAGCCCTCGGGCAGCCAACCGGCCTCGGGGGCCTTCAGGAACAGGGCGGAGGCGGCGATCGTCACAAAGAAGATGACGCCGAGCGCCTTAAGGGCGCCGAAGATGCCCAGGCTCGGGATGAGCAGCGAGGCGAGCACCGGGGACAGCACGGCGGGGCCGGCGGTCGAAGCGGCGAGCGTAATGCCGGAGGCGAGACCCTTCTTGTCGATGAACCACTTCTGACCCGTGGTGAGCGCCGGGTTGTAGCCCAGGCCGTTGCCGACGGCGGCGACGAGTGAGAACCACAGGTAGAACTGCCACGGCTCGGTGACGGTGCCGGACATGAACCAGCCCAGGCCGTAGCACACGGCGGCGGCGATCACGACGTTGCGCGGGCCGATCTTATCGGAGATGCGGCCGGCGAAGATGCCCGTCACGGCCATGATGGTCTGAAAGACCGGGAAAGCCCAGGTAAGGGCGCTGGACCACTCGGGGTAGACGGCGAGCAGGTTCTTGCTCACGACGGAATACAGCGCAATGGAGCTGATGAAGAACATGGTGACGCACGCGGCGGAAAGCACGACGGCGCGACCCTTATTGGAGTTGGTGGAAGCCATTGGACTCTTTCTAATCGATACGGGGGAGGAGCGGGCGCATCCGCGGGCCTCCCTGTTAGGTTGGTTTACTGGTCAGTCGGCTTGGCGACGCCGGACTCATCGGACCAAAGCTCGACACCTTTGTTCTTGAGGTAGTTGTCGGCATAGGCGCGACGGCCGCCGGGCTTGGCGGTGAGGTCGCCCATCATATTGGAGAAGCCGCCATCGACCTTGATGGCGTCGCCGGTGGTAAAGTCCGAGCGCTTGGACGCCAGGAACATGACGGCGTTGGCGATATCGCTGACCTCGCCGATGCGACGCGTGGCGATCAGGCGGCTGCGGCTCTTTTCGACCTCGGGGTCGGCGTAGAAGTTGGCCGACATGGGGGTCTTAACGAAGCAGGGCTCGACGCAGTTGGAGCGGACGCCGTAGGGGCCCCACTCGGCGGCGAGCATCTTGGACATCATGTTGACGCCCGCCTTGGTGGAGCTGTACACGCCCGAGAACGTCTCGGGGGAGTGGCTGGCAACGGTCGAGATGTGCACCAGGCGGCCCTGGCCGGCCTTGATCATCTCGCGACCAAAGCGCTGTGAGGTGATGAAGTAACCGGTGAGGTTGACGTTGAGCACCTGCTCCCAGTCGGAGAGCGGCAGGTCCTCCATAGCGGCAAAGCGCAGGATGCCGGCGGTGTTGACGAGGACGTCGACGCGGCCGAAGTCGGCGATGGTGGCGTCGACGGCGGCCTGAACCTCGGCCTCGTCGGTGGCGTTCATCTTGTAGCCCTCGGCGTGGATGCCAAACTCGGCGGCGAGGTCGGCGGCTGCGGCCTTGACCTTTTCCTCGTCCAGATCGAGCAGGACGACGTTGGCGCCGTTGCGGGCGAACTCGCGGCAAATCTCGACGCCCATACCGCCGAGTGCGCCGGTCACGGCGCAGACATCGCCCTCGAGCTTAAGCCAATTGCTCATAGGAACTTCCCTTCTTGTGCCTCCCGGTGGGTCGTTCCCATTAATCGACCCACGTGGTTTTCGTTGGTTATCGTATGCTTTGCATTTGCGCAGGTGAATTGCATATTTGTTAGAATGGCGTTAACCGTAGGTTTACACTGTGCATTGAGGTTTGTTCTCAATTGAGCGCGTGACCTGCGAAAGCAACCCCCTGTGGCATCATGTGGCCACAGGCGCGAAAACGGGAGATTGACGTGTACGATCGACGACTTGAGGCCATATCGGCCGCCGCGGAGCTGGGAAGCTTCTCGCGTGCGGCGGCAAAATTGCGCGTGTCGACTCCGGCGCTCGTCAAGCAGGTGTCGGGTTTCGAGGCCGAGTTCGGCATCACGCTGTTCGAACGATCGCACTCGGGCGTCAAGGTGACGCCGGCGCGCTCTGCTGGTGGACGACGCGCGCTCGATCATGCGGCAGTCCGAGGACGCGCTGCGCCGTGCCCGACGTGCGGCGGGAGATGGCGGTGCCGTGCGCCTGGGCGTGTCGATGATGTGCCCGGGGCGCCAAACGCTGTCGATGTGGTCGGGCATCAACGATCTGGAACCGTCGCTGCGATTTGAGATCGTGCCGGTAAGCGACCTCTATGACGAGCGCGAGACCGTCATGCGCAGCCTAGGCCGCGAGGTCGATGTGGTGCAGTCGAGTTTTTCTACCCCACGCTGGGGTGATGCCTGTCAAAAGCTCCGCATTGTCAACGTGCCGTTTTATATTGACCTGCCGCGCACAAGCCCGCTGGCGCGCAAGAATCGCATTGCGGTCGCCGACTTGGAGGGTATGCGTTTGCGCATACTGCGCCACGGCAACGACGCCATGGACAGCCTGCGCATCGACCTATTGGCCGACGGCGGCGTGGACGTGATCGATGTGGATAGCTTCGACTTTGCGCTCTTTAACGAGGCGGAGGAAAAGGGCGACGCGGTGCTCACCTGCGGCGCATGGTCGGGCGTGCACCCGGCCTTTGTGGGCGTGCCGTTTCTGTGCGGGCGAGAGGTGCCGGTCTTTCTGCATTACCCGCTCGAGCCAACCCTCCAAGTACAAAAATTCGTCAACGCCATGGCCCAACTTCTCAAATAGCTCATTTGGGACGGGGCTTTTTGACTCCTTACAAAATGAGGCCCTGGCCAAACGGCCAGGGCCTCACCACTTCTTTTCAGGCTGCGAGAAAAGACTGTGTGCGTAGGACCTCCCCGAGGGAGACGGGGTGTTTGCTCCGCGCGCAGTTTCGCAGCGAAGCGAGAATGTTTGAGCACGGAGTAAACACCCCGTCTCCCTCGGGGAGGTCCGTTGGGAGCGTAGGGGCTGTTTTGAGCTACTCCAGCTCAAACGCTCCGGTATAGAGCTGATAGTAGTATCCGCGCTTGGCGATCAGCTCGTCGTGGTTGCCGCGCTCGATAATGCGGCCGTGGTCCAGACAGATGATCGCGTCGGAGTTGCGCACGGTGGACAGGCGGTGCGCGATGACAAACGTCGTGCGACCCTCCATGAGCTTGTCCATGCCCGCTTGCACGATGGCCTCGGTGCGGGTGTCGATGGAGCTCGTGGCCTCGTCCAGAATCATTGCCGGCGGATCGGCGACGGCGGCGCGGGCGATCGAAATCAGCTGGCGCTGGCCCTGCGACAGCTGAGCGCCGTTGCCGGTGAGCATGGTGTCGTAGCCGTCGGGCAGGCGGGTGATAAAGTCGTCCGCGCCCGCGAGCTTGGCCGCCGCGATGCACTCCTCGTCGGTGGCGTCCAGGTTTCCGTAGCGGATGTTATCCATCACGGTGCCGGTGAACAGGTTCACGTCCTGCAGCACCACGCCCAGCGAGCGGCGCAGGTCTGCCTTGCGGATCTTGTTGACGTTGATGCCGTCGTAGCGAATCTTGCCGTCGGCGATGTCATAGAAGCGGTTGATGAGGTTGGTGATGGTCGTCTTACCGGCACCGGTGGCGCCGACAAACGCGACCTTCTGGCCCGGCTTGGCAAACACGGACACGCCGTGCAGCACCTCGTGGTCGGGCGTGTAGCCAAAGTCGACGTTGTCCATGACCAGGTCGCCGCGCAGCGGCACGTACTCAATCTCGCCGGTTGCGCGGTGCGGATGTTTCCACGCCCACATGCCGGTGTGGTGGTCGGCCTCCTCGAGCTGCCAGGTATCGGGGTTCACCTGAGCGTTGACGAGCGTCACATAGCCTTCGTCGGCTTCGGGCTCCTCGTCGATGAGCTCAAAGATACGGTCGGCGCCGGCGAGGCCCATGACCACGGCGTTGATCTGCTGCGAGATCTGGCCGATCTGTCCGCAGAACTGCTTGGTCATGTTGAGGAACGGCACCACGACGGCGATGGACAACGCCATGCCCGAGATGCTCAGGTTAGGCACGCCCAGCGCCAGGAAAATGCCGCCGGCCAGTGCGACCAGCACATAGAGCAGGTTGTCCAGGTTCATAAGGATGGGCATGAGGATGTTGGCGTACATGTTGGCCTTCTGGGAAACCTCGAAGAGCTTTTCGTTGCGCTCGTCAAAATCGGCCTCGGCGGCAGACTCGTGGCAGAATGCCTTGACGACCTTCTGGCCGTTCATGACTTCCTCGATATGGCCCTCGACCACGCCGAGCTCGGTCTGCTGCGCAATAAAGAAACGCGCGGAGTTGGAGCCGAGCAGCTTGGTCATAAAGGTCATAAAGGCGACGCCGGCCACAATGACCAGGCACATCCACACGCTGTAGTACAGCATGATAAAGAACACCGTGACGATGACGATGGTCGTCATGAGCAGGTTGGGCAGCGACTGACTGATCATCTGGCGCAGCGTGTCGATGTCGTTGGTGTAGTGGCTCATGATGTCGCCGCGCTGGTGCGTGTCGAAGTAGCGAATTGGCAGGTCCTGCATGCGGTTGAACATCTTCTCGCGCAGCTTCTCGAGCGAGCCCTGCGTGACGATGGCCATGGCGCGGTTCCAGAACAGCGAGGACAGGATGCCGACGCCGTAGATGCAGGCGAGGGTGGTCACGAGCTGTGCGATCTTGGGCTGTGCGGCTTCCCAATCGCCCGACTGCCACGATTCGCTAATAATCTGCAGAGCGCTCTGAAGGAAGGTCGCGCCGATGGAGTTGATGATGGCGCAGAGTACCACGCCGACGACGACGAGGGGCAAAAGCACGGGGTAGAAGCCAAAGAGCGTCTTGATGAGGCGCGACATGGTGCCACCCTTGCGGTTGAGCGCGCGCTCAGCGGTCGTTGCCTTACTCATGTGCCTCGCCTCCTTCCTGGGTCTGAGCTTGCGTTACGGATGCCTCGGTGTCGGCCTCGACGGCCCCTTCGCCCTCGGCAGACATCTTGTTTTGCGAGGTAAAAGTCTCGCGGTAGATCTCGCTCGTCTTAAGCAGCTCGTCGTGGTTACCGATCTGCGCGATGCGGCCGCCCTCCATGACGATGATGCGGTCTGCGTCCTGCACGGAGCTGATGCGCTGGGCGATGATGAGCTTGGTCGTGTTGGGCAGATAGCTTGCCAACCCTGCGCGAATCTTGGCGTCGGTCTTGGTGTCGACGGCGCTGGTGGAGTCGTCCAGGATCAAGATCTTGGGGCGACGCAGCAGGGCGCGCGCAATGCACAGGCGCTGCTTCTGACCGCCGGAAACATTGGAGCCGCCCTGTTCGATCCAGGTGTCATAGCCCTTGGGGAAGTCATCGACAAACTCATCGGCGCAGGCCAGATGTGCCGCCTCGCGGACTTCCTCGTCGGTGGCGTTCGGGTCGCCCCAGCGCAGGTTTTCGGCAATGGTGCCGCTAAACAGTACGTTTTTCTGCAGCACCATGGCCACCTGGTGGCGCAGGGCGTCCAAGTCGTAGTCGCGCACGTCCATGCCGCCCACGCGCACGGTGCCCTCGGTGGCGTCGTACAGGCGGGCGATGAGGTTAACGAGCGTGGACTTGGCCGAGCCGGTACCGCCGATGATGCCGATGGTTTCGCCGCTCTTAATGTGCAGGTCGATATCGTCGAGCGCCTGGCGCTTTGCATGCGCGGAATACTTAAAGCTCACGTGGTCAAAGTCGATGGAACCGTCGGCAACCTCGAGCACGGGCTCGGCGGGATCGGCGATCGTGGGCTCGGCGGCCAGCACCTCGGTAATGCGGTGCGCCGATTCGTCGGCCATGGTCACCATGACAAAGATCATCGACAGCTGCATCAGGCTCATGAGGATCGCGAAGCCATAGGTAAAGATCGAGGAGAGCTGGCCCACGTCGAACAGCGTGCCCTGGCTCGTGATGATGAGCTTGGATCCCAGGTAGATGATGACGACAAACGCGCCGTTGACGCAGATGTTCATCATGGGGTTGTTAAAGGCGAGCAGCTTCTCGGCGCGGGTGAAGTCCATCTGGACGTCGCGTGCGGCGGTCGCGAATTTCTCCTTCTCAAAGTCTTCGCGCACGTAGCTCTTAACCACGCGCATGCCGGTGACGTTTTCCTCGACGGACTCGTTAAGGGCATCGTACTTGTGGAACACGCGCGAGAAGATGGGGCGCACCTTAAAGATGATAAAGAACAGCCCAAAGCCCAGCAGCGGAATGATGACCAGGTAGACCATGGCAACGCTGCCGCCCATGATAAACGCCATGGTAAAGGCGAAGATCAATACCAGCGGCGCGCGCACGGCGATACGGATGATCATCATAAAGGCCTGCTGCACGTTGTTGATATCGGTGGTCAGGCGCGTGACGAGCGAGGAGCTCGAGAACTCATCGATGTTGGCAAAGCTGAACGTCTGGATCTTGTAGAACAGGTCGTGACGCAGGTTCTTGGCGAAGCCGCAGCTCGCATGGCTGCAGGTGACGCCGGCGGCGGCACCAAAAGCAAGCGACGTCAGCGCGATGAGCACCAAAAAGCCCGCGGTGGGAAGCATCTCGGCTACGGTGGCGCCGTCTTTGATGGCGTCGATCAGGTTGGCGGTGATAAATGGAATCAGCATCTCGCAGAGCACCTCGCCAAGCACGAGCAATGGCGTGGCAACAGCGACTTTCATATAGTCGCGGATGCTGCCCATGAGGGTTTTAATCATCCAGTTCCTCCCAGGTTACACGGATTTTCTCGAGCATTTCGGCGAGCTGCTCGCGCTCGTCGTGAGTGAGGGCACTAAAGGCCCGTTCTCTAAAGCGGATGCGGGCCGCCTGGTCGATGCGGGCGTTTTCCCGGCCGGTTTCGGTCAGGCGAATGGTGAGCTGCCGTCGATCCTTGGGGTTACGGCTGCGCTCGATGAGACCGTTGACCTCGAGCTTGGACAGGATCTCGGAAAGCGACCCCGGCTTGAGGTCAAAGTGCATGCCGAGTTCCTGCTGCGACATCTCGCCGCCGGGCTGCTTGGCCAGCAGGCAGATGATGGGCGCCTTGCCGGACACGCCTCCGCCATGAAAATGCATGTAATGGCCGCAAAAACCCAGGCCGCTCAGGATGCGCTTGGCGAGTTTGTCTTCGGCACTGACCGCTTCGGGTACATCCGCCGGCTGTGACGGGTCGCCGCCGGGCTCGTGCGAACAAAGGTTAAGAGGTTCATCGCACATGAATTAGTGTTGCTCCTTTCTTTAGTTAGGTAGTGGAATTGTTTTGTGCCTAACCAATCTAGGAGCATGAGAAATGAATGTCAAGGTACCAAACTAGTGGTTACGCGGTTTTGCCAAACCGCGCAACGGCTCGACGCTGCAAACCCGCCAGAGCGGCAATCTGCCTTTCAACTTCGGCGGCATGACCAGAAGGTCAATGCCGCCTTGCTTCAAGGCACCTTGCTCGCTCTGACGGGTTTTCGCTGACTTCGCCAAAACATCGGCGTTGCCCTTGTTGGGATAGTCGTTGGGGACGCTCTTGTTGAGTGATCCGTGGGGGACGGAGGAAAACGAATCATTTTGGGCTGCGGTGACACCCTTTCGAAGTTGCTTTGTCCAAAACTATGCCGGATTACTACGATGAATTCGAAATATCAGACCTCGGCATTGTTTTTCGTAAAATCACAAGCTGTCTACCTGCGGTTTTGCCGGAGTGCAATTCGTTGTGGTTGGAGGCTAACGGTTTATCGTAGTAATCCGGCATAGTTTTGGAATGGTAGTAAATAGATGGCAGCTACTGTGCCGCTACCGCCGCGATTTTGCCTCCCATTTCCGTAACCTTTCCGCAACAATGTGCCCTCCTCGGCGCCTGCGCCCGCTTGCAACGCCCCCTGCGCTACACTTAGTCGCACTATGGCGCCGTCGCGTCGCACCCGACCCAAGGGGGACACTCATGAAGAACACTCAGCTGCTGCTGATCAACGATATGTGCGGCTACGGTAAGGTCGCGCTTTCTGCCATGCTGCCGGTGCTGTCGCACATGGGTTACCGTATCCACAACCTGCCGACGGCCCTCGTTTCCGATACGCTCAACTACCCCAAGTTTTACATCCACGACACCACGGAGTACGTGCGTCAGAGTCTTGCCATCTGGGAGGAGCTCGGCTTTGAATTCGACGCCATCTCGACCGGCTTTATCGTGACCGAGGAAGAGGCGCGCATCATCTCGGACTTTTGCCACCGCCGTTCGCAAAAAGGCACCAAGGTGTTCGTCGACCCCATCATGGCCGACAACGGCAGGCTCTACGCCGGCGTGCCCGAATCGACCATCGGCCTTATGCGCAGCCTGGTCGAGTGCGCCGACTACGCGGTGCCCAACTATACCGAGGCGTGTCTGCTCACCGATACGCCTATGGCCGAGCAGATTACGGCCGATGAGGCTCGTGCGCTCGTGGACGCCATGCTCGCGCTGGGCGCCAAGTCGGTGGTCATTACGAGCGCGAAGGTCGACGGGGCGAGTGCCGTCATCGGCTACGACCATGTGGCGGGAGAGTACTTCACGATTCCCTTTGAGCTGATCCCGGTGTATTTCCCGGGCACGGGCGATACGTTCTCGTCGGTGCTCGTGGGTCGCGTTATGGCCGGCTGGAGCTTACAGCGTGCGACGACCGACGCCATGCGTGTGGTGGCCGAGCTTATCGAGCGCAATGCCGACCAAGAAGACAAGTCGGCCGGTCTTCCCATCGAGGCCTGCCTGGATGTGATCGACCATGAGTAACGCCGGCGAGGGCGGCGTCAAGCCTGCGGGCGAGAACGGGCCGCTCGGTGCGCCGCGTGGCAAGCGTCCGCGTATCCGCGTGAGCTGCGTGGACCAGCTGGGTGCGTGCCGTTGTCACCATGGTCACAAGCCGGGAGACGTCTTCGACTTCGATCGAGACCGCGGCAAGATGTGCGCTATGGCCTGTCACGTGGGCTTTCCCTATATCGATATCCTGCGCTATGGCGGAACCGTGCCTGGCAACGAGCCTGGTGCGGCAAAGTTCTGCTGCCCCGAGGTCGATACGCTGAACGTCTGGCTTGCCGAGATCGTTGACGAGTAGTCGAGCGCAATGTGACAAAGGGGCAGCCCCTTTGTCACATTCGCCAGTGATGCCCCTTCTTTTGCTTATAATTTCAAATCTCTGCATTTCATCCGATTTTAGGTTCTAAAAATTCTGCGTTTCATCGATAATCAAGCATATAAAACTTTGCATTTCATTCGATGACACCGAGGGGAGAGCCTATGCTGCGCAGGAAAATAGCGGCAGAGCTGGAGCGTTGGCTGAAGTCTTCCGAGCAAAAGGCCTTGTTCATTACGGGTTCTCGCCAGATTGGCAAAAGCTATTCGATTCGCGCATTTGGCAAAGCCAACCATGCAACCTACATCGAGCTTAACCTCATGGAAAACCGCCAGGCAAAAGATGCTCTTCTCGAGGCGCGGAATGCCGATGATTTCATCAGCAGGGTGACGCTTCTTTCGGGAAAGTCGATTGCGCCAGGCAAAACGCTCGTGTTTATCGATGAGGTCCAAGAGGCCCCCGACATCATGACGATGGCAAAGTTCCTTGTTGAGGACGGGAGGTGCCGCTGGGCGTTTTCGGGGTCAATGCTCGGGACTCAGTTCAAGGGCGTCAGGTCCTATCCCGTGGGGTATGTCCACGAGCTTAGGATGTTCCCGCTCGATTTTGAGGAGTTTTGCTGGGCAACCGGGGTGAGCGAGGGGGCTCGCCAAACGATACGTGACGCGTGTATCAGCGAGAGGCCCGTTCCTGATTACATTCATGACGCGATGATGGCAAACTTCAGGACCTATACCGTTGTCGGCGGAATGCCGGAGGTCGTGCAGCGTTTCCTTGACACGCAGGGCGACCTTGCCTCTGTTCGTCAGCTACAGTCAGAGCTCAACGAACAGTACCGGCGGGATATCTCCAAGTATGCAAGCGGGCGAGCCCTTCAGGTGCAGAGCATTTACGATCAGCTCCCTATTATGCTCGAGGGCGAAAACAAGCGCTTCGTGCTCAATTCCATTGACCCCAAGGCTCACTACGAGAAGTATCAGCGAGATTTTGTATGGCTTGTCGATGCCGGCGTTGCTCTCAAAGCCGATATCGTAACCGAGCCAAAATCGCCCTTGCTCAAGACGGCACGGCCATCGCAGTTCAAGCTATATCAATCGGATACGGGCATGTTGATGGCGCGCTACCCCGTCGGAGTCGCCCAAGCGGCGTATCTTGATAGCAAGGAGCCCAATCTGGGCGGCATTTACGAAAACGTGGTGGCCCAGCAGCTGGCTGCCCAAAATCGCCAGCTTTACTACTATCAGACAAAAAAGCGCGGTGAAGTGGACTTTGTGGTCGATGGACCGGATGGGACGGCTGTTCCGATCGAGGTTAAATCGGGCTCCTATTACCACGCGCACGCTGCGCTCGGTCATGTGCTTGATACGGCTGAATATGGCGTAAGGCTCGGGATTGTTTTCTCGAGAGGCAACGTTGAGCGCAACGGAGCGGTTCTCTATTTGCCGCTATATGCGACCTGGGCCCTTTCGGATGTTTTGGGCGACTCCTGCGCCGAGGGGATAAAGCTGGAGGTCAAGCCGGTCTAGGGCTAGTCCCGGATGTGACAAAGGCGTGGCCCGCGACCTCGATTGCCTACAGCTGCTCGAGCATAGCGGTGCAGCCGTCGAGTACGTCGCGGTAGGTGGCATCGAAATTGCCGGTGTACCAGGGGTCGGCCACGTCGCCGGGGCGATCGGTCCAATCGAGCAAGCGCGAGATCTTGCCATCGGGGTCCTTGCCAAAGATGCGGCATAGGCCGCGGGCGTTCTCGTCGTCCATATAGACAATGTGATCCCAGTTGCCATACTCTGCACGACGCACCTGACGCGCGCGATGTGCGACGACGGGAATCCCGACCTCGCGTAGCTTGGCAACGGTACCGTGGTGTGGCGGGTTGCCGATCTCCTCGGTCGAGGTCGCAGCGGAGTCAATGACAAACTCGCCCGCGCGCCCGGCGCGCCGCACCAGCTCGGTAAACACCGACTCAGCCATCGTCGAGCGACAGATGTTGCCATGGCAGATAAACAGTATGCGTTGCATGAGCGGTTTCCTTTCTAGGCGGTCGTGCAGGGCTTACAGACTGCTCTTGAGGCAGTTTGCTCCAATAAAGCCCGCTGCGTACAAGGGGAGGTGGCGTAGCTCGCGCCCGTCATCGGTTTCGCTGCGGAAAAAATTGTTCTCGGACAAAATGTAGGCATATGGCGATCGGGCTTTGTCCATGAACGACCCGAGGGTTCTCGCGCGCACGTTGCGTGCGGACTTTACCTCGACGGGCACGATTTCCATACGGTCGGTCTGAAGTAGAAAATCGAGCTCGCCGGTCGTCTTCCAAGACGACGGCGGCACCCAGTAATACGTCTGCAAGCTGTTACCCGAAAATGCTTGCATGACCGAGTTTTCCGCCAGGGCGCCTCGGAAGTCGGAAGATAGCGCTATGGCGGAATCTTCTTTGAGGTCGAGCCAGAGCCTCGGGTTGATGCCGAGTTTGTAGAACATGAGGCCGGTATCGAGAAGATAGACCTTAAAGAAACTTCCATCTTCGTCGTCGAAGGGAACGAGGGGAGGCTCGATGCCTTCGGTCAGGTTGTTGACCGATATGATACCGGCGCCTTCGAGCCAGTCGAGCGGCTCCCCCAGCATGGCGCCGCGGCGGTCCCCGCGCTCAG